>JBCCSG010000375.1:0-7022 GCA_039200565.1 Cyanobacteria bacterium P01_D01_bin.50
ACAAGCCATGCAGGGTGACTACACCTTAGTCAAAGAGTTGCAAGAAGTGCTTAGCCATCCGTATGATGAGCAATCACAGGAGATAGAAAATAAATACTATCGTCTAAAACCTAATGCGTTTTTTGACGCTGGTGGCGTATCCCACTACAGCTGTTCATCTTGATGTTGAATTACACTGTATCTTCTGTGACATTTAACTCAGATGCGATAAGCCGTAGGCATGCGCGCTCGACGCACTATGCCCTCCGGGCACACTTTGTTAACGTGAACGCGAACGCCGAAGGCGGGTCTTCGACCATCGCAATTCATAAAGCTTGTTTCTCGCTCCTCAATCCAGTCTTTGAATTCAGAACCAAAAGTTGACAAGACCCCGCATAAAGTGAAATTAACATACATTATTTAGTTTTCTAAAAAGCTTGAAATCAATTTTTTTACCGATTCGGCTCATACAGTTTTATTGGGAGCAACGCGAAAAAGTGAAATTCTAAAATCTGAACCGTATTGGAGGCTATTTCAGGAGGCGATACGCCGGAGGCGTCTAGCTCCGCTAATCGCCACTCTTAGAACGCTAGTTTTATTGATAAAAAAGCTATGTAATTGAAAATTGAAACCGTGTTTCACCGGGGAAACATTAATGGTTGGAAGCCCCCGGATTTATCCGTGGATGCCAATTATATTCCCGTTGAAGCCCCTAAATTTTATTTATGGGCATTAATTACGAATTACGAATTACGAATTACGAATTATGCTCACCTGCCGGAGCCTTGCTCCCGGTTTATTTTGAAATGCGAATTTACTGAACATTTACGTGTCTTATTATTTACTTCTATTCAGAAATTACTATGTAACTTTTTGTGCTACATATTGAAATGCGGAATGTGGGGTTTATCTGAAATGTATTGATGCATAAGCTACTCGCACCCAGAAATATAGCTAAATAAGTGAAGTGAGATTATGAGGAATGTAGGGTGTTACAAGAACTTTACACACCAGAACAACTTGCTCAAATGCACAACTCTTTATGGGAATGCGTATTGCAATTCGCAAATCTTTCAGCAGTACAAGAGCGTAATCGCATTGCAAGAGACTTGCATGATTCTTTGGGACATGCGCTTACTGGGTTAAATTTGCAATTACAAACAGCAATCAAACTATGTCAGTTAGATCCCAATCAAGCCCAAGATTTTTTGACAGAAGCCCATCGTTTAGCGGCGATCGCAACTAAAGAGGTTCGCCAATCGGTGCAAGCATTACGTAACGATGTATCTGAGACTCAATCAATAGAAGAATTAATCGAAATTTTAGTTAATGATTTTTATCAAACTACCGGGATTTTAGCTAAAGTAGATACTGATATAACTACTGCCATATCACAGAATATTGTTATTTCTATTTATCGGATTATTCAAGAAGCACTTAACAATATTCGCAAATATGCTCAAGCAAGCGAAGTAAAAATTAATCTGCATACAACTCTTGATAATATATGTTTCCAAATTAAAGATAATGGTCGTGGTTTTGATTCCGAACAAATATCAAGTGGTCATGGATTGCGAGGAATGCAGGAAAGGGTTGCAATTTTACAAGGTAGTTTTAATTTAGAATCTCAACCAGGAGCGGGTTGCTGTATTACTGTGAAAATTCCCATGCAGTTATCCCAAACATCGACAGAAAATTATATGCCCTGCTTATCAGAGATATCTGAAATAGCAGAAATATCTGTTAATCAAGCATCTTCTATTATGAAAAATAATCATTTCGTCAAAATCAGTGAATGGCAACCATTAAATCTTGATGAATGTAACAATTTCACATTTTTATAAATATAAATAAAAAATAAAAATAATCTACAACTTTTGCTTGGTTATGATTAATATTATCCAACTTTAGTTGTATGAATAATTTTTTTAATTACAACTAAGGTATGTAATCTATAAATAAAGATAGTCAAATCATTTAATTGAAGCTTTAATAAAATTATGATGCTCTCAAATATTAAAGTACCAACAACATGATTATTACTCCATTACTAACGATATTATGTATAGTACTCCTAGGACAGTTAATGCATCTCAAATTAACTAACCTACACAAAATTCAACAAATACAATTAATTCGGGAAGAACTCCAAAAATATGAAATACGGAGTGTAAATTTTACAGTTATAAAAGAAGATAATCATAATCTTCTTGAATTTTATAATAATTTAGGACAGTCAATTGTATCTTTAAATATTCAACTACAAATAGCACAAAAATTATGGAAAATAAATCCATTACAAGCCCATAATTCAATAGTACAAGCTTATGATTTAAGTGGAAATATAATGCAAGATATACGTCAAATATTTAGAAATATTGATGAATCATAATGAATGAATATTTCTATGCAAATTAATTCAAAATAATACTTTCCAAGAATATGATTAGAATATTAATTGTAGACGACCAAAGTTTAGTTAGCCAAGGTTTAAAAGCAATTTTGAGCCTAGAATCAGACCTAAAAATCGTAGGCATTGCAGAAAATGGAGAAGAAGCAGTCACAAAAGTTGAAAGCCTAAAACCAGATATTGTATTGATGGATGTACGAATGCCCGTAATGAATGGTAGTACTGCTACAAGAATTATTTGCGAACGATTTCCTCAGACTAAAGTATTAGTTTTAAGTACTTATGATAATGATTTTGATGTGAATGAAGCTATACGAGCCGGAGCCAAAGGTTATCTACTTAAAGATATGCCTACCGATGAACTTGTAAATGCCATTCGTAATATTCATAGTGGATACTCCCAACTCGCATCTGGAATTTTAGAGCGGTTAGTTAGTAACATACCAGTCCAATCAAAACCAAAAAAATCTGTTGATTCACTACTAAAATTATTAACACCAAGAGAATCAGAAGTAGCACATTTAGTAGCAGTGGGGGCAACAAATCAAGAAATTGCCAAGGAGCTATTTATATCAGAAAGCACGGTAAAAACTCACATTAATAGTATTTTTAATCGCCTCAATTTAAAGAATAGAGCACAACTAGCAATTTATACAAATTCCCAAGCATAAAAAATGTATAAAATAAATAAATCGGCACTATATTTTTAGCGCCGATTTATATTAATTGTTATAAAAGAAGGAAGGAGTTAGAACCGAAGTTGGTTTGAGCGGTAATGTATTTTTAAAACTATGCCCTTTGGGCACGCTGCGCTAACACCACCTGAGTCTAAAACGATATTATTAAAAAAAGATAATCCGCCGGAGGCGCATAGCGCGTACCGCAAGGTCGTCCCGGAGGGACTTAAAATATTGGCGTTGCTGAATAAAAGTATGATTTGCCCCCCAGCCCCTGCCCCCGTGACCCCTGCCCCCGTGACCCCTGCCCCCGTGACCCCCAAGGTTGGGGGTATTGGGGGTATTGGGGGTACTGGGGAGAAAAATAATTTAAAGTCCCCCAATAAAGGGGGATTTAGGGGGCTAGTAAATTTGATAAAAATAAATTCATACCTCAATTCAGCAACGCCAAAATATTTATATCCTTGTTTCATTCCCGGGTCGCGTGTGGATCATCATGACCTGAGGGTCACGCTGCGCTAACACGATTTTAAGCGTGAGTTCAAATTCGGCTCTTCCCTCTTCCTTCTTCCTTCGTTATTTACAGGACTTACGCAATTGTCATAATACCGGGCTGGTGCGTGACACTGAATACATTGTTACTACGTTCGCAGTTGCTCAAAGTGTCACGTGCAACGGCAATAAAGGGGGAAGAAAATCTACACCCCTTTTTGCCTCCCCTACAAGAAAAATGTGCCGGTTGCATAAGTCCTAATTTATTAAGTCCAATTTCCTAAAAGTACATAAGCAGCCCAGTAGTAGGGTGATTGGTATTTTGAATTTTTCAAGATTTGAATTTGGGCTTGACGTAATGCTTCTGCTTTAGATACACCTGTTTCTTTTGCTGTCAATAATTGTTCGTAAAAAGTACTCATCAATGCAGCTGAAGATTCATCGTTAACTTTCCACAATGTTGCTATGGTACTCCTAGCACCGGAGCGTACTGCTACACCTGCTAACCCTAGTGCAGAGCGATCGTCACCAGCAGCGGTTTCACAAGCGCTCAACACCAACAGTTCTAAGGAATTTTCTTGGGAAAGCTCTGCTGTTTTTAGGGTACCACTTAAATCGTTAACGTTAACTTTACCATCCCAAGTGACAATAAAAGTGTCTTCTGCTGTAGAGCCAAATTGACCATGTGTTGCTAAATGTACAACTGGGAAGGGAGCGGCTGATACTTTATTTTGAAATGCAGGATTGGTAAACTGCTTATTAAATAAGACTTGACTGGGAACCTTACCGCTAACTTTACTCACTTCTTTTTTTACATGGGGCAGAGGGGGAAAATCTTGTCGAGACTCACTCAATCCACCGACTAAAGCCTTTAGGGATTGTTGCTGAAGTCTTTGTGGTGATAATAACTGTAGTCCTGGTGTTAAAGCAACACTATAGTCTTCAATCAAATATTTTTCCCCATCATGTAGTGCTGTCATGGGTATGTTACGTAAAACTCCATCTAAAACAAATACAAGTGTTTTAACTCCACTCGTTTTCAAATCCTCTGCTTCTGGACGAATAATCAAGTTATACATTTCTTGAAGTTGAGGAAGTGCAATTGGTAAGGTATTATCTTGCCTGAGAAGTTCTCCTAAACTTGAGGCTTGATTTTCTATATCTTCTCGACTAATGGGTGTTTTATAGTAACGAAATTCTCGTTGTCTTTTCTTTTTATTCTCTTTTTGTAAGTTAGGTTCTGCTTTGGGTAAACTAGCTATAATTGCCAATTGTTTTTCTAAGATAATGGGGTAAATTACCGCTGATTTCTCATCCACATTATCTACTTGTTTGGGGTCAGCATTTAAGCAAGCTTGACGGAAAAAGTTATCTAATTCTACTAATTGTAAACCTTCAATTACATTCCGCGCAGTTTCTAGATTATCCTGTTGATTTGATTCAACTAATAAAGTTACAAATTCTCGGTGAATTGGTTCGATTGCATCTTTGAAAGAAAACTGTAAGTCGGGATTGGCTACTGCTAAATCAGCACGGAGCGATTTAATTGTTCCCACAGCTTCTTTATATGCTGCGATCGCACTTTTATTATCACCTTGTGCTTTTGTCACTCTTCCTAATTGCCATTGCCAAATGTAAGCAATATCACCAGCATGTGTCTGCTGTGCTAATTGTAAAGCTTGTTCGGTTAATTTTTGTGACTCTTTCCACTGTTGAGTTTGTTCGTAGATACTACCAAGGGTTCCCAGAGCATAAGATAATGTACGGGGATTTCCTAATTCTTTGGCTTGCTCTACTGCAACAGCAAGAGTTTGGGCAATTTCTTTATAGGAAGTCACTTCTGGAATTTTCTTCCCAATCGCCATCATGGTATTTGCTAAATTGATTCTTGCTTGGATGGTGGAGCGATTGGGGGGTAATATTTCAATTTCCTGCTTTACTTGGGAAAGTAGGTTTTTTGCGGTTGCTTGATATTCTGGTTTATCTAGTAAACCAATTTTTTTATCGGTTATTAAACTAAGTTGGTTTAACTGGGATTTTACCCGAATATTACCTGATGAAGCTAAACCAGCTTTTTGATAATAATCGAACGCTTTTTCTTCCGAAGTAGTTAAGTTTTTGTTTTCAGGTTTTTTATTATTAGAACTGGTTTGGAGACGAATGTTGTTACCAAGACTGAGATTTGCTAGGGCTATTCCATCATCTAATTTTAATTGTGTGGCAATATTCAAACTACGTTTTAACACTATTTCTGCTGTTTTAAATTTGCCAATTGTCCGAAAAGAGTCACCTAAAATACGCAAAGCTATTACGGTTTCGGGAGATGCAGGAGCCTTTGCTAATTGAGTTTGGAATTTTTGATATTTTTCAGTGTTATTAAAAATATTTACCGGTTGAATGTTAGATTTTTCGTTACTATCTAAAATCTCTGGTAAATTTAATGTCTTTGATAGTAAGGGAATAGCACGACGATAAAATCCTAAATTTTGTAAGGCTTGGGCTTGTTTTATTTGATTAACCAATAATAATGTCGGTTTATTCAACTGGATATAAATATCTGCAACAGTTTCCCAAGATTCCAAAGCAGCATTTGTGTTACCCTGCGTTAGTTGTAAATTACCTTTTATTCCTAAACTCTGTGCTAGTGCTAATAACCCTTGTGTAGTTGTAGTTTTGCCCTTATTTAATAAATCAATGCTTGCAAGAATTACACGATTAGCATCTTCCCACTCACCTAATTTTTGATAGCACAGAGAAAGGTTACTTAAATTCAGAGCTTGACGAATGGGATTTGAGGATGTTTTGTAAGCTTCAGCCGCTTGTAAGAAGAATTTTGCGGCTTCAGAAAAATTACCTTGCTGGTAATAAGTTCGCGCTTTTTCTTCCAGAGATGAAACTGATTGATTTTGGGCGATAGCAGGGGAATTACTAACAATCTTGGGAATTTTCGCGAAAGTCGGTGATGTGACACATAATAATGCAGTCATTACCATTGATATCACAAAGCGAATCAGTTTTTTATGGGGTTTGATTATAAACTTCATCTTATCTTATTTTCTTAGTCCTAGTTTGATAGACTTATCATGCAAGAAAGCCTTAACTTGCTTTCCTACTGCTTAAATTAATTATTTAGACGATAAACAAGCTGATGCAGTATTTTGGGAAGTTGGAGTAACCGTCGGAGCTTGTGCCACCAGATAAATTTCTCCGTTTTCTGTTTTCATAAATCCCTGTGCTTCTATAATTTTTTTACTTTCTTGTTCTTTTCTTTCCAAGAATCCCACTTTTTCATTCCTAATTTCCCCATCCAAGGTTGCCAATCGACTTAATTCAACTGTCCCTGTGAGCATATCTAGTGGACTTGGCGGTAAACTACCTCTTCCAGTAATATAAAATTCACTTAATTTTTTGGCATTGACTCCACGCGGACAAATTTGGGCAATTTGGTCACTTTTATCAACAAC
>JBCCSG010000376.1:0-7012 GCA_039200565.1 Cyanobacteria bacterium P01_D01_bin.50
ATACCAAATTGAAGAATGATTGTGAGAGTCAGAATCTCAAATCTAAAATGGTATAACCCCACTCACTATTCTTTACTCACCCCTCCCTCACTCGCTTATGTCTCAGCCCCTACATATCGCTTTTGTTTGGCATCAACATCAGCCTTTATATAAATCTCCTGAAAAAGGTACATCTTCGTTCCCTAGTACCGGAAAATATCGCTTACCTTGGGTGCGATTACACGGTACAAAGGATTATTTAGATTTAGTGTTGATGTTAGAACGGTATCCGAAGTTGCATCAAACTGTTAACTTGGTACCGTCACTGATATTGCAGCTTGAAGATTATATTGCCGGTACAGCTTTCGATCCTTATTTAGAAGTTAGTTTAACCCCTACAGAACAACTAACTCTGGGACAATTAGAATTTATTATCGAACATTTTTTTGACGCTAATTACAATACTTTAATTAAACCCCATCCCCGCTATCGGGAACTTTACCAACTTCGTCAAGAAAAGGGACAAGCTTGGTGTTTGGCGAATTGGGAATTACAAGATTATAGCGATTTATTAGCTTGGCATAATCTGGCATGGATTGACCCGTTATTTTGGGATGATGGGGACATTGCTGCTTGGTTAAAGCAGGGACGCAATTTTAGTTTGAGCGATCGCCAACGCATTTACTCGAAGCAGCGACAAATTTTAAGTCGGATTATACCGCAACACCGGAAGATGCAGGAAAATGGTCAGTTGGAGGTAATGACTACACCATTAACTCATCCGATTTTACCTTTACTAGCAGATACCGATGCTGGTAGAGTCGCAGTGCCCAATATGACTTTGCCCCGATATCGTTTTACATGGGCTGAAGATATTCCCCGTCATTTATATAAGGGGTGGGAGTTATATAAAGATAGATTTAAACGAGAACCCCGTGGATTGTGGCCCTCAGAGCAATCAGTGAGTCCGGCTATTTTACCGTATATAGTAGAACAAGGATTTCAGTGGATATGCTCAGATGAAGCAGTGTTAGGATGGAGCTTGAGAGAGTTTTTCCACCGCGATGAAGCAGGAAATATTCAACAACCAGAATTACTTTACCGTCCCTACTGTTTACAAACTTCTGCGGGGGATTTATCAATTGTATTCCGCGACCATGCATTATCAGATTTAATTGGTTTTACCTATAGTGGTATGCCACCTCAAGATGCAGCGCAAGATTTAATTGGACGGTTGCTCAAAATCGCTCAAATGCAACAAAATTCTTCAAGCGAACAACCTTGGTTAGTTACTATCGCTTTAGATGGCGAAAACTGTTGGGAATTTTACGAGCAAGATGGTAAACCTTTCTTAGAAGCTTTGTATGAAGGCTTTAGCAAAGAAACGCAATTAAAATTAGTTACAGTTTCCGAATTTACCGAACAGTTTCCCCCCACAGTGGCGATCGAGGCAGAGCAATTACACAGCGGTTCTTGGGTAGACGGTAGTTTTACGACTTGGATCGGCGATCCGGTAAAAAATCGAGCTTGGGATTACTTAGCTCACGCCAGACAAACATTAGCAAATCATCCAGAAGCAACAGAAGAGAACAATCCCACAGCTTGGGAAGCTTTATACGCCGCCGAAGGTTCCGACTGGTTTTGGTGGTTTGGTGAAGGACACTCATCAAATCAAGATGCTATTTTTGACCAACTATTCCGCTTGCATCTCCGGGGAATTTACCAGGCATTGAACGAACCCATACCCACCTATTTAAGTAAACCCTTAGAAATTCACGAAGCACGAACAGATCACCGCAGTTCCGGATTTATTCATCCGCAAATTAACGGTAGCGGTGACGAAGACGGTTGGGAAAAAGCTGGGCGTTTAGAAATAGGTGGTGCGCGGGGAACCATGCACAACAGCAGCACCATTCAAAGGTTATGGTATGGGTTAGACCAAACTAATTTCTATTTACGGATGGATTTCAAAACCGGAGTACAGCCCGGAAAAGATTTACCATCCCAATTAAATTTGCTGTGGTTTTATCCCGACAAAGTCATGCACAACAGTCCTTTACCAATAGCAGATGTGCCAGATGTTGCACCAGTCAATTATCTATTTCACCACCATTTAGAAATAAATTTGTTAACGCCCTCAATCCAATTTCAGCAAGCTGGTGAATATTCTCAATGGTATCCTCGCCAAAGCAATGCTCGAGTAGCTTTAAATAATTCTTTAGAAATAGCGGTACCATGGGCTGATTTGCAGCAACCGCCAGAATCTCTTCTAAGAATTGTGATAGTACTCTCCGAAAAAGGCAGTTTTCGTAGTTATTTACCAGAAAACGGTTTAATAGCCATCGAACTGACTTGAATGGGGCATGGGGGGATTGAGCATGGAATAAACAATTAGGTTGCTTCCCCTTGTCTCCCTCTCCCCCCATGTCTCTATCAATTTTTATCCGGAGTGTTCAAGAAAAAGTTAGGGAAAAGTTAGGTTTATGCAAAGATACGGTAATTGTACTAGCGACAAATACTGATAGTAGTTACATTGAAAAAATCGCAGAGTTGCAATTTTAATAAAATCACTGACTATAATGAATCGATTTTCTCAAAAAATATCAAATTTTCATTCAGATCTTTTGACAAATACTAAACTCGGTCAATTATGCGGTTCTAAAACTTTATTTCGCCAACGTTATGCAATCCTCCGTATCTTAGGTAGAGGAGGTTTTGGAGTCACATTTTTAGCTAGAAATGTAACTTTACCCGGACATCCTTTATGCGTCATTAAGCAGCTTTGTCCTAAAGTTCGTAATGCTAAAAGTTGGCAAAGAGCTAAAGAACGTTTTGAAAAAGAAGCTAAAACTTTAGGACAATTGGGAAATCATTCTCAAATACCTATGCTTTTAGATTACTTTGAAATGGGAGAAGAATTTTTTCTAGTTCAAGAATATGTTCGTGGTTGTACTTTAACTCGGGAAGTTAGACGCAGTGGCCCTTTAAGTGAAATTGCAGTCAAAAAGTTTTTGCAGGAGATACTGCCAGTATTGCAGTACG
Organism: Cyanobacteria bacterium P01_D01_bin.50; assembly: GCA_039200565.1. Taxonomy (GTDB): domain Bacteria; phylum Cyanobacteriota; class Cyanobacteriia; order Cyanobacteriales; family Nostocaceae; genus Rivularia. The sequence goes on from JBCCSG010000376.1 coordinate 3,022, forward strand.
TTCATAAAAATCATGTAATTCACCGCGATATTAAACCACACAATTTGCTTCGCTGCGATGATGATGGACGTTTAGTATTGATTGATTTTGGTGCAGTTAAAGAAGAATTGGCATTAGCTGGAGAACTTGTTGATAAAACTGCAACTACTAATTTCGTTGGAACTATGGGATTTGCACCTCCAGAACAGTTCTCTTTACGCCCGGTTTACGGTAGCGATATTTATGCATTAGGTGTAACTTGTCTTTACTTATTAAGTGGAAAAGCACCTTTAGAATTTGATTACGATACCAACACTGGTGAAATTTGTTGGCAAAAACAGTTAAAAGTTAGCGAACATCTTACCGAAATTTTGAATAAAATGCTCAAGATTAGTGTAAAGGAACGCTTTAAGTCCGCTTCTGAGGTAATATTTGCCCTTGGTATGGAATCTCATCTATCTCATTTAACTAACTGCTTAACTACTCAACCTTTAAGAGTTCAAAAGAAGTCTCACGTTCATAGTTTTGAAGAAAATTATCATAGCTACGTACCTCCACAAACACGTACTGCAATTGCGATTCGTGAATGGAAAGCAAAATTAGAATCAAGAAAGTCACGACGAAATAATAAACGTCATTCATCACTGATATAATAAAATACTATGTAAAAAAAAGATCTTCATTTCAAGTAGATAATTCCTCTTTAATTTTCAAAATAGACTGTTGTTTTTCAGAAATACAGTTTTTATTAATACATTAGTTATCAGTAAAGGCAGCTATATAGTTAAAGCAATAGCTTAATTTACCAAATTTACATATTTCTCGATCGAGATTTTGTATAATAATAAAATGTTTTTCTATGGTAAAAAAAAATAATAGGGCTTTTATTATCATAGTTTTTCTAGCAGTCGCCTGAATTAAATGACTATCTACTGCCTAAATCCCGATTGCCCAAATCCCCTCAACGATGGTTTAAGTCAATTTTGCGTTAGTTGCGGTACACCTTTATTACCATTATTACGAAATCGATTTCGAGTTATCCGGGTGCTTTCACAAGATGGCGGATTTGGTAAAACTTATTTAGCCCAAGATTCAGATAAACTCAATGAACTCTGTGTTATCAAGCAATTAGCGCCTCAAATTGAAGGGAAATGGGCGTTAAATAAAGCAGTAGAGTTATTTGAGAAAGAAGCACAAAGATTACAAGAGTTGGGAGGGCACCCCCAAATTCCCAAGCTATTCGCTTATTTTGAACAAGAAAATTGTCTATATCTAGTACAGGAATTTATCGACGGGAAAAATTTACTTGAAGAATTTGAAACACGGCAAGAAAATGACATTTGGCTGCGATGTTATAGCGAAAAAGAAATTAGAGACTTACTGTTAAATTTACTACCAGTTATCCAGTTTATCCACGAGCGTGGAGTCGTTCATCGAGATATAAAACCACAAAATATTATTCGTCGTAGCTCGGGTATTGAGTTGGTAGGAGATTTAGTATTGATAGATTTTGGTTCTTCTGGGGATTTAAAGCCAAAACTTCAATTTAAAATAGGAACTTCCATAGGTTCTCACGGTTATTCGCCTATAGAACAAATAAGAGACGGGATAGCCGATCCCGCCAGCGATTTATTTAGTGTTGGGGCAACCTGTTTTCATCTAATTACCGGCATTTCGCCTTTTAAATTATGGACAGAATATGGTTATAGCTGGATGGCTACTTGGGAAAAATATTTGAATTACCCAATTAGCGATGAATTAGCCAATATTCTCAATAAGTTATTACAAAAAGATATCCAACAGCGCTACCAATCGGCTACAGAAGTAATTGTAGATTTGCAACAGCCTCACAAATATCCAGTAATTTCACCATCTCTAATAGAAGTTGACGAACAACTTGTACCACCCACAGAAATACCCTCCGTACCTAGAAAGTATACTCAGCTAAAAAGTTTATTAATGGCCAGTGTAGCTATTTTGATGTTTTTTGCTGGAGAATTTTGGTATTGGAAAAACCGCGAAGCGCAAATCCACAACCTTGATAAAATAATTGAACCAAGCATTCAGCCAACAGCAAACACCGAGAAGGTTTTGCACAGAGCCGCAGAGAATCAGATACAATTCACTATATCTCAGACCATAAATCTAAATTACGATTTAGCTTCATCCATTGCCATCGCCCCGGATAGCAAGACGATGGTAACAAACAGTACCTTCGGCGTAAAATTGTGGAGCTTGTTAACAAAACAGGAAATATCTATTTTTAATGCCCATAATTTAAAAGTTAATGTCGTTGCCATCGACTCAGGTGGAACAAAATTTGTCAGTGCTGGCGACGATAAAACCATCAAAGTATGGAATTTAGCTACTGGGCAAGAAATTCGTACTCTCAAAGGACATACCCAACCAATTCACACTTTAGCTTTTAGTCCTAGTGGTAAGATACTAGCTTCTTCAGGCTCGGACAACACTGTTAAGTTATGGCATGTAAACACAGGAAGAGAAATAGTTAGCTTTGATAGCCATAAACACAGAGTTAGTTCCCTGGCTTTTGATTCTGAAGGTACTATACTTGCAAGTGCGGACTTTAACGGTTCTATCAAAATTTGGGATACAACTACTCAAAAGCTTTTACGCACTTTACCAAGTGTAAGAAGTAGAATTTATTCTATAAAATTTATTAGAACAGGAACAAGTAGCAATTCGATCGTTGGTAGCTACGATAACGTCATACGTATGTGGAATCCAACTACTGGAGAGAAAATACGTACTTTTCGGGGACATTCTCAATCGGTGATATCTATTGCTGTGAATGCCCAAAGCAATATAATGGCTTCCGGTAGTAGCGATCAAACAATCAAATTGTGGAATTTGAACACTGGGGAACTTTTATCTACTATTAAAGGACATTCTGGAAAAATAGAATCTCTTGCTTTCAGCAGGGATGGAAATATTCTAGTTAGTTGCGCCTCTGATAGAACTATTAAAATTTGGCAAAGATTTACTTTTTAATTACTAAGAGAATATTAATTTAATATAAAGTCAATATAAAATACTTGTAAAGAATATGTCTTAAGTCCAGAAAACTATTGGAGATATTCTTGAATCGATAAATGAATAATTATAATTGTATTTGTATCAAAGAATCTAAACAATTACATTTTCTTTGGTTTATGAAGCTAGTTAAAAAACCAGGCTTTGCTCTTAATTTATTGCATCTGTAAAAATGACTAATAATATATTGAAAGTTTTAACCAGTTCGGCGGTTATGGCTTTTGCCTTCGTAAAATTCTGGGGTGGAGAAACAACTGTAGCTCAAAGTAGTATATCTTCTCGTTTGATTCAGTCCCCATCTACTCCCTGGAAAAATGTTTCTTTGGGATTTACATTAACAGGACATTCCGATTCTGTTTGGGCGATCGCTATCAGTCCCCATAAAATGGAAGCCCGCGAGGGAAGGATTCTTGCTTCTGTTAGCGGCGATCGAACCATTAAGTTATGGGACTTAGAAACGAGACAGCCAATCCGCACCCTCAAAGGACACTCTGACTCAGTTAGCACCGTTGCTTTTAGTCCAGATGGGAAAATACTGGCCTCTGCCGGTGGAGATAAAATTATTCGGTTGTGGAATATTGAAACAGGGGAGCAAATCCGCAGTCTCAAAGGACATTCAGCCTCTGTTCAATCAATTGCTTTCAGTCGGGATGGAAACTTTATAGTTAGCAGTAGTTGGGACCAAAACGTTAATTTGTGGAATGTAAATACAGGAGCAAAAATCCGTACAGTTAGAGGAGATTGTGACGTAGTAAATGTGGTTGCAGTGAGTCCAGATGGTAAAACTTTTGCAACGGGAAATCATTTTGAAGGTACGATTCAGTTGTGGGATTTGGCGACAGGAAAGAAAATTAACTCTTTAATAGGTCACGTAGATGCAATTAGTTCTTTAGCATTCAGTCCAGATGGTAAAACCCTCGCCAGCGGTAGTTGGGATAAAACTATCAAATTATGGAAT
>JBCCSG010000377.1:0-7001 GCA_039200565.1 Cyanobacteria bacterium P01_D01_bin.50
ACTCGCATATTACGACAAGCCGATTTAATAAATCAATTTAAACAGCTTGTTGATCGAGGAATTATCGATTTACCAGCAGATTTTCCCCAGGAATAATTTAGTCGTGAGTCGCTACCAATTGCCACAAAAACTTATTGTATTAAACGCGATGGTTTTTTAGGCTGACTTACAGATTAAGTAACGGTAAACAAATGGATTCCATCTCAACCTTTGACATTACTAAATACCCATTATTCGATTTAATGAAGGACATCAAACTTGGGCGGATTCAGCTACCAGATTTTCAACGAGATTGGGTGTGGGACGATATCCATGTGCGGCGTTTGTTGGCAAGTATATCTCTGGCTTATCCCATTGGTGCAGTGATGATGTTGCAACAAGGTATCCAAAGCCAACAATTTAAACCTCGCTTGCTTGATGGTGTGACAAATTCTGCTTTTCAATTGCCAAATTTACTCGTACTCGACGGACAGCAAAGACTGACAACTTTATTCATGGTGTTATTGTCTTCCCAACCCGTCACTATTAAAGACCTAAAAAGCCAGAAATTAACCCAAAAATGGTATTACCTCGATATTGAAAAAAGTCTCCAACCAAACTGCGATCGTAAATCAGCAATAATCGCATTACCAGAATCCAAAGTGATGCGAACTAGAAACAGCGAGTTTATTGACTGTTCCACACCAGAAAACGAATATGAAAACCTCTTATTCCCCTTATCAAAAGTATTTTCTTACTCCGAATGGCGCAGTAAATTTTCTAAATATTGGCAATATGAGCAGCAAAAACTAGAACTACTTGACACTTTAGAATTAGAAGTCCTCAAAAAGTTTGAACATTATCAAATACCCGTTATTAAACTACGTAACTCCTTACCCAAGGAAGCAGTATGTCAGGTTTTTGAAGACACGAATACCACAGGGTGCGACTTAAATTTCTTTGATTTAATGAGTTCGAGTTACTGCGTAGGCGATTTCAGTCTTCGAGATGATTGGAAAAGCCGCGAAAGCCGCTTCCAATCCTTTAAGGTATTACGAAAAGTTCGTAATACTGATTTTATCCAAGCAGTTACATTAGTAACTGGTTATCAACGAAGAATCGAAGCAATCAAACAAGGTTGGAATTTAGATAAATTACCTGGTGTAGCCTGCGGTCGTTCTGAAGTATTAAAGCTGACCAAAGAAGAATACATATCATGGGCAGATCCTGTGCATCGGGGTTTTGAAGAAGCCGCTCGTTTTCTACATAGTCAAAAAATCTTTGACGCTAACGATATTGCTTATCCCATTCAATTAGTTGCCTTAAGTGCAATTTTAACGATTCTTGGAGAACGTTCCCGCTCTTATCAAGTACGCACTAAACTTGAACGCTGGCTATGGTGTGGAATGTTTGGTGAAATTTATACCCGGTGGCACGATTCACAAGCCGGAAGAGATGTTGTCGAAATACTTTTATGGGTAGACACTGGTACAGTACCATTTGGCATTGTCCAAGCAAATTTCTCTTACCAACGACTGTTCAGTGTAAGAAAAAGACTTGGTGCTGTATATCAAGGATTTGCAGCATTACTACGTCGTGAAGGAGCAGTTGATTGGATTACAGGTGAAGAAATCAACGATGTTGTTTATTTTGAGGAGCAAATCGATTCCCATCATATCTTCCCTATTGCTTGGTGTCGGAAACAAGGAATTGACCCCAAAATTTACAACTGCCTTGTTAATCGTACTCCTCTAAGCGCTAAGACCAACAAAAAAATCGGCAGCAAGGCTCCTTCACTTTACCTCAAGGAGTTTGAACAACAAGGAATAAAAGCAACACGAATAGAAGAAATATTGCGTTAGCGAAGCTCCTCCGAAGGAGGCTCGCACTGTATCGAATTTAATATTTTGCAATCCGATAATTTTGAAGCATTTTTTCATGCTAGAGCAGAACAATTAATGGAGCTTATTGGCAATGCGATGGGTAAAAATTTAACTGTCGGGTCTAAGTCAAGATAGTGAGACTGTTTTCATAAAATAATTTTCCTCTGTAAGTAAGTTACAAAATTAGTTAATAACCTGGCCACAGGTATCTGGTCAATTCTTCTCCCACACGATGTTCTTCATTTGGATCGGCAGGCAAGCCCCAACGTAAAGATTGATAAAGTAAATAGCGATACAAATCGAATGTAGCCTCAACTAATTCACCATAGATAATGGCAGGATTTAATGCCCAATAGTAATATGCAAAAATGGCAGAAATAATACCTAAAAGGACTGCCCACCATATCCAAAATATCCACAAGATAAATAGTAAACTCCACAGCCAAACACGGGCGGCAATGTTGAGGTCATTACACTGACTTTTCACGGTAAGTCCTGAATCAACCAAGTAACGTTACTTTTTCCACAGACTTATTATCAATAGCTATAAGCTAATGATAATGAGTCACGAAAGAAGTAGGGTTTGGAGAAAGGCTAAAATGACGTTTTCAACATCCCGTGAAAAGTCAGGGTCATTACGAGCGGCTTCCAGAGCTTTTTTACGGCATCGGAGAGTTTTATATTTTACAAACACACTATTAAACTAATTCATTCTGCCCGGAGTTATAAAGTTAACATTGTTTATAATTACAGCAAGTATACTTAGACTGATAGTTTACCAGATATTACTTGAAGGATTTATTATGGCTGAGTATCAAAAGATTGAATATCGTATCAGAAAAGACGGAAAAGTAACTGAAGAAGTAATAGGTAGTACTGGTTTGAGCTGTACGATAGCAACTTCAGTTATTGAAAAAAAATTAGGAGAGATAAAATCTCAAGAGTTATTGCCGGAATACTACGAGGATGAAGAAAACTTAATGACTGATGCTACCGAGTCTCTAACTCAAAAACAGTAGAGTTTAAGAGTCTAAATAAACACAAACATTGCTTTTTTCAAAGTGATAAACAACACCTTAATACTAAGATTTCTTGCCGCAATCTCATTTCAAATCAATTAACTTTTCCAGGAGTTATAAAGTGACTAATGTTGCCATTGATTTCGGAACAAGCAATACAGTTATTTCCTGTCTAGATGCTATCACTCAAACCCCAAAAATACTAAGATTTGATCAAATTTCACGTAAATTTGCAAGCACAATGGGGAATATAGACGTAGTACCAAGCCTTGTGTTTGTTCAAGAATCTAATCAATTGGTTTTCGGCGAGCAAGCGAAGTTATCAAGGAAAGCCTGGTTAAGGAAAACCAATGGAAATGATGAGCAAATACATCGTTTTTTTCAAGCATTTAAAAGAGATTTGGTTGCAAATTACCGATTTTCAGAACATCAAATAGACCAGCATTTTTACACAGCAGAGTATATTGCTGGAAAATTTATTCAGCAGATTTGGGAGCAAATAATTCTTCAAGAACCAAAATCTAACAAAGTTATTTTAACGATTCCTATAAACTCGTTCAAACTTTATGAAACTTGGTTACAGAATTTAACGCATAAACTAAAATTGCCTCCTGTTCAAATTATAGATGAGGCGACAGCTGCTGCTTTTAGTTATGGAGCAAAAAAATTCGGATCAATAGTATTAGTTATCAATTTTAGTGGAACAAGCTTAAATTTGAATTTAGTTCGTACTGTCGCTCCAAAAGAGAGAGAAAACGTTTGTCAAGCAGAGGTTATAGCTACATTATATAGTTGTATAGGTGGTGTTGATATTGACATTTGGTTGGCAGAATATTATCTACAAAAAATTGGCTTATCAAGAGGTGATATCAAAGAAATTGATTGGCTGAATTTGCTAGAAATGGCAGAAGGTATAAAAATTAAACTGTCTATGAACAATGAAGCAGAAGAATATTTTTTTGGTGATGATAATATTTTGTCAAAGCCTTTACATTTAAGCCGAGAAGAGTTTGAAAATATTATTATAAAACGAAAATTATTAAATAATATTCAACAAGCTTTAAATGAAGTGCTTTTGATCGCATTAGATAAAGGTATTAGTAAAGATAATATTGAACAAGTAGTGTTGGTGGGAGGAAGTAGCCTAATTCCTTCAGTACAGCAATTAATTGTCTCCTATTTTGGAGAGCATAAAGTGAAATTTGATAATCCTTTTGAAGCAGTAGCATATGGAGCATTAGCTTTAAGTCAGTTCGTTAAGTATAATGATAATTTTTTACAACATAGCTGTGCAATTAGCTTATGGGAACCATATCTTAAAAATTATTCTTATTTAACGCTTTTTGAAAAGGGAACTGCTTATCCTTACCAATTGAAACAAACTTTGACTTTACAAGCAGCAACTAACGAACAAAGTAGTGTATATTTGTGTATTGGAGAAATTATAGAAGAAATACAAACGGAAGTAGTTTATGAAGCCAAAGCTAAGACTTTTAAAAGTCAACAAAATAAAAAGGTTAAGTTTAGTGTTTTCAACAACTTATTACAATCTGCTTATGTAATTCCTCTTAAACCATTTGGTCAGGCTGGATTAGATAGATTAGAAATTGCATTTGAGATTAACGAAAAGGGTATTTTGATTGCAACTATTACAGATTTAATAACTAAAGAAGTAATTATTAATAAAATAGCAATAAATATTACAAGTAGTTTTAATAAATCATTTTATAAGCAAGATTTAGAGCTAAAATATTCGGCTGTATTGGGTGGATTACAAAAATATGAGGGTCTTATAAATAGCTCTGCTATGGAACAGAGAATAAAAGCTTTTTTAGATGTTCAAAAGTTGATTGGTAAAAGTCATTATATAACTCTCGAATCTGCAAGGTTAATCATTAAAACTTTAAAAAAAGAATCTAAACAATTTCAGCAAGTACTACATTGGATATTAGCAAGTTGTAATAACAATATTATTAAAGAAGTATTTAATAACTACAAAGCTTATTGGCAGTTAGATTGTCTTGAGCAACATTTGGAAATAGCTCGTGAAGATAATCCTCAATTTAACAAAATTATTTTTCCAGATAATAAAGAGCCTACTGAATACAAAATATCAGATTTGCGTAAAATTAATAATGCATTAAATAATTTAATTAAAGATATTAATATTAGTGATAATTTAGCTTGGGTAATAGCTAGCAGAGGTGAGACGTATCGTTTACTAGGGTATTATGAAAAAGCAATACAAGATTTTAACTTAGCTATTGAATTAGACCCTTGTTTTATTCCCGCAATTGTGAGTCGCGGTAAAACTTATTGCTTGATGAAAAACTATCAAAAGGCTTTAGCAAATTTTGATATTGCAATAAGTTTACATCCTAATTACGCTTGGGCAATTGCAAGTAGGGGTGAGGTTTATAGTCGGACGGGAAATTACAAACAGGCATTAATTGATTTTCAAAGAGCTATTACTGTAGATGGTGATTATGCTTGGGCAATTGCTAATAGAGGTAAAATATATTGCCATTTAGAAAATTATCAAGAAGCTTTAGCTGATTTTGATCGGGCTAGTAAGATAGTCCTTAACTACGCTTGGGCAATTGCTTATAAGGGTTACATTCATCATTTGAAAGAAGATTATCAAATAGCTTTGCTAATTTATGATCAAGCTATAGAGCTATTTCCTCATTGGATCTGGTTGATAGCAAATAGGGGACAGCTACATCGGCAGTTATGTCGTTACGATAAAGCTTTAGACGATTTTAATAGAGCTATTAACTTAAATCCAAACCAAACTTGGTTAGTTGCCAATAGAGGCTTAACCTATCGTCAAATTGGACGGTATGAGGACTCATTGGTTGATTTTAATCGTGCCATACAATTAAATCCTAATATTAACTGGTTTATTGCTAGCCGAGGCGAAACTTATCGTTTAATGGAACGCCATCAAGAAGCTTTAAAAGATTTTAATAAGGCTATTGAAAATAATTTAAATTTTGTCTGGGCTATAGGTAATCGTGCCAGAGTTTATCAAGCAAAAGGTAATTACGAAGAAGCTTTAGCAGATTTGAATCGAGTTATTGAACTCGATTCAAATCTCGATTGGGCTTTTGCAAACCGAGGTAATATCTATTTGAAATTAGAACAGTATAGTAAGGCATTAGCTGATTTTAATACAGCAATTGAAATCAATCCAAAATACAAGTGGGCTATTTCTAGACGAAATACCACTCTTCGCTTAATGGGGAAATCTGAGGAATTTTCTCAAGAAATTAGCGATAACTGGTTTGTTCAGTTATTTGAAAATGTAGTAGAAGATGAATCAGTACATGATTTTATAGATGAGCAGATTAGTTTTATCAGCAAGTTCTTTCCAAATAAATAGCTCTCACATTTGTCATAGCCTGACGTGAAACATTTTAGTTTTGGTCAAAAGACAATAAATAATTTCAACTAAGTAAGTTAATATATTTTTGTCGGAGCTTACCAGAGCTTATATCCAACGTCCTACTACAACTCGAATTGTGCCATCTTGTAATGTTTCTTCCTCTTCAATTGTAAAACCATCTTCCTTTACTGATGCCAAGAGTACTTTATAAGCATACTTTTGAGTAACGGAGTTGACAAATTCTTGTGGTTTAATTTTGACTCCCCAAAAATCTGCAACTAATTCATAATTTTCTCCTTTAAGACGAAAGCCTAAATCGTAACCATTAGCTTGCCGAACTACATATTCTGCATTAGTTGTATTGCTACCATATCCTCGGACTACTTTATTACACTCAACCTGGTACCCCATTTCCTGTAATACCTGATGCAGGATGTTGCTATTTTTTATCTGTACCTTAATTGTTGTGAAATGAGACATGACGAATATCGTTCAAATTAATAGTTTTAATCAACCTCTAGCCTTTTTAACATTCCTAATTTTTGCGTATATTGCTTAATCTCTTCTACTACCTGTTGGTCATTGGAAGCTGTTCTTGCTCCTGCTTGTGCTGCCCAACGTTTTAAATCCTCAATCCGATCGCAAGCGATCGCTGCTAAAGGAACTGTTTGCTTTATAGCCCACAGGATGTCCTCTGTTGTGAAATCACGTCTTTGACCATTAGTACCTCGA
>JBCCSG010000378.1:0-6979 GCA_039200565.1 Cyanobacteria bacterium P01_D01_bin.50
ACTGACAGAATGGGGACTTTAAGATTCAGATGTATTTTTGGCGTTACGCCCTTCGGGCGTTTAGCTTCGCTAATCGCACAGTCGCGCTGGTGCGGCAGGAGCCGCACCTAGCTTAATTTTAGATGCGTTTGCCCTGCCCCTAACTCCCAACTCCCAACTCCCAACTCCTAACTCCCAACTCCTAACTCCTAACTTCTTACTTCTTACTTCTTACTTCTTACTTCTTACTTCTTACTTCTTACTTCTTACTTCTTACTTCTTACTTCTTACTTCTTACTCCTAACTCCTAACTCCTAACTCCCCTATATAACAAACGGTTCAATCTCAGGATAATTCCATTGTTGCTGAAAACGTTCGGCGACAAATGGTTTAACAACAAACTTAACAGGATTACCTGCTTTGACATCTATTCGCACGCCGGAATAAGGAGAGCGTTTGAATGATGCATAACCTTTAAGACCTATAAATTTTAAAGAATCAGCAATTTTACGTATAGGATTATGAGTAATATAATCAAAAGTTTCCATTAATTCTGGTCCTGTGTCTCGCTGACGACGGGGATAATGACCACTTCCACCACTGACGATACAATTAATATGGGAATCTGCATGTCCGGTATCGGTAGTGCAAAGATGTTCTAAACAATGAGCGTGTCCGTTTAAAATCAGGTCAACAATTGGACGTTTACCTCTTAAATTACCAATGGTTTGAGCAACTTCATCAAATACCCATCGCAGACGACGACGAATCGCTAAGGTTTGCGCTTGATGCCACTTGCTAGCCTCAGTAACGTAGGGAGGATGATGAAAGTAAACTATTCTTGCACGTACTTCTGAACTATTCCAAGATTCAATTAACCTTTGTTTAAACCATTCGAGTTGTTCCAAATCAACATTGGGATGATGGGATGCTAATTGTTTCTCAATATCAACTTTGACTTCGTTGATTTGATTTAATCTTGCTTCGAGTACATCGCTTTTTTCACCATCTTCAGGATTATCCAAGTTAAGGCGATCGTATTCTTCTAAAATCTGTTGTTCTTCAATATCGATCGCATCGCGACGTTCAATTAAAGCTTTTCTGCGAGCATCTCCCTGTTGTGTTTCGGGTATCGGCGCAGGTTCATTAATAGTATTTGAATCAAGGGCAAAAAAGTCAATACCCCCGTAACGAAACGTATAATAACGATTTGGTAATCGGGTAAAATGTCCGGGTTGATAACGTAAACAGCGCCCATTGTCAGTTTTAGCGGTGTAATGTTCTTCCAAGTGAGACTCTAACTTTTGGTTTCGATTAAACCTTGCTAAATAATCCAGAAACGCCTTTGCATAAGCATCACCTTGTTCGGAGCCATGCCAGCCAATTTCAAAATCTTTGTAGCGTAATAGACGGCGTAACTGTAAAGTAGGACCTGTAATCGCCCGATACAGTAAGGGTACATCATAATAATCGTGATTTCCCAAAGTTGTCAGAATCGGAGTATCGAACACCATATTGTCATAAGGGATATTTTGGGGATTTTCACTACCCCGTAAAAACTCGCGATAAGGTTCAATAAAATTTGACGGGTAATACTCGCGGGAGCCTACAGTATAGATAACATCACCAGTGTGCAGAACAAAACGGCATTCGTGGCGGTGTTGAAGCATTAATTTGGCAACTTCTCGCTGGGGGTGATATCCATCTTGACAAGTTGTACCAGTATCTCCAATAACCATAAACGAGAATTCCTGACTGTCTTGCTTACCGTCATCGAGAACCATGCTGGTTTGATCGATTCCCCGTTGCACAATACTTGGATGCTGCCATCGTACCCGCTGCTTCATTTTCTCGATTTTTACGGGAATTGCTGGCTCCAATATCAAATCCATCGCTTATTACTCCGGGTAACGAACGCAACAGTATTGTAACCAATTGTTACGTTATGGGGAAGATTAAATCTTGGAAATCCTATTCCTGCAAGGGAAAAGACTTAAATCAAAATAAATCAAGGTAATGCAAGTAAGAAAAAAGTTTAAAATATACGAGATATCACATAAAAGTATGTATATTTAATACTAAATGAGCAAAATGATAAATCAAATTGATTACGTATATCTATGGAAAACCTAGAGAGTAGGAAAACCTTAAAGCCTTGATCAATCTCACTATTCCCTATTCACTTATTCTAATTACTATTTTCAACGCCGATCTACTTAATTAAGGTTAAAGGTTAAAATTCTACCCTCAATTCCCCATTACCAATTACCAATTACCAATTACCTATACCCCTGAGCTTGCAAAGAAAATAATGTCGCATACCTTCCCTTGGCTTGCAATAACTCATCATGGGTACCAGTTTCCAAAACTTCACCTTGTTCGATGACCACAATTTTATCAGCCATTCGTACCGTAGAAAAACGGTGAGATATTAAAAAGACCGTTTTGTCAACAGTCAAGCTGCGAAAACGGTCAAAAATTTCGTATTCTGCTTGGGAGTCTATTGCTGAGGTGGGCTCATCTAACACGAGTATATCGGCGCTATTGCGCATAAAAGCACGAGAAAGAGCGATTTTCTGCCATTCTCCCCCAGAAAGTTCTTGTCCTGATTTAAACCAACGTCCTAATTGAGTTGTAAAACCATCTGGTAATCTTTCAATAAACGGTTGTGCCATTCCTTTTTCAGCAGCGATTTCCCATGCTGTTTCATCTTCCAATCTTTCCACGTCGCCGACACCGATATTTTCACCAACGGTAAACTGATAGCGAACGAAATTCTGAAAAATCACCCCAATTCTTCGCCGCAATACATCTAAATCCCATTCTTGTAAGTTCAATCCATCTAATAAAATTTTTCCCGATTCTGGCCTATAAAGCCGAGTAAGCAGTTTAATTAAAGTAGTTTTTCCGGAACCATTTTCACCGACAATTGCTAATTTCTCACCCGGCTTCAAATGCAGCGAAATATTTTTCAAAGCCGGTTTTGTACTTCCAGGGTAGGTAAAAGAAACATTTTCAAACCGAATTCCATCTTGCACATTTGTACCGGATCGAGCCCTTCCGTAACTTTTGGGTACTTCCTCTTCTAAAAATTCGTAAAGATTGGAAAGATAGAGATTATCTTCATACATGCCACCAATGCTTGTTAAGGCACTCGCAAAAGTAGTTTGTCCCTGACGAAATACGGTAAGATACATCGTCATTTCTCCCAGAGAAATTCTACCAGCAATAGTATTCACCACAATCCATGCATAAGCGATATAGAAAGTTGCAATACTTAACAAACCTAATAAATAACCCCAAAATCCGCGTTTGATTGTTAAATCTCGGTCTTCAGCGTAAAGTTGATCGAATAGATTGCGATAACGTCCCAATAAAATTTCACCGAGTTGATAAAGTTTCACCTCCTTGGCAAAATCTTCTCTGGCAGCTAGCATCTCCAGATATTGCTGCTGACGGCTTTCTGGGGCACGGTAGCGAAATAAACGAAAAGCAACTCCTGCAAAACGAGTTTCGGCAACAAAGGCTGGTATAGCAGCTAAAATCAATATTACTACAGCCCACAAGGAAAAATTTATCAACAAAGCACCGTAAGTAATTAAAGATAAAGCACTTTGCACTAAACCAAAAGTACGATTAACTAGAGAAAGCGGACGAATAGAAGCTTCTCGTCGCGCATTGGTCATTTTGTCGTAAAATTCTGAATCCTCAAATTGAGGCAATTCCAAGGTTAATGCTTTCTCTATAATTAGTTCGTTTACTTTTTGTCCGAGTAATATTCGTAGCAGTGACTGGGAGATAATAAGCCCTCGCTGACTAAGAGCGAGTAAAGCGACAGCAACGGCTTCTAATCCAACATACATTAAAGCAAAAGAAGTGTTTATACTTTCTTGTCCTGAAGAGAAATTTCGGGTTTCAACCACTGCATCGACAATTAACTTACCAATATAAGCAACAGCAGCCGGTAAAAGCCCTGTAACTAAAGTTAAAATTGCCAAAATAATTGTAAGAGTGCGGTTAGTAGTCCAAACTAAATTTACAGCCCGTCTGCTGTAGCGAAATACAGCGAATGATTGCCGTAGGTTGTTACGTATTTTACGAATCCTCATTCTTCTCAATATACCGTGGAATTAGTGGCGATTGCTGATGAAAGTGTATAAGGTATTAATATGTTTATTCAGTGACGCGGCATCAAATGACTTTCGATACTTGTGCATATAAAAATGATATATAGCAATGCAACACGAAAAATACTGAAATAGCGAAAATATTTTTATATAGATGAAATAATGAGCTTGGTATTTTTCATAAAACAGCATAAATAAAGTAAATCAAATCAACTTGAATTTTAAATCTATGAATTTAGCACAAGAAATTAAATCATTGCCCATCGTAACTTATATGAAAAAGCTTACGAGTATCAAATACAATAGTGCGATCGCCTGGACTCTGCTTGAAGATTTCAATGTTGTATATGAATCACATTGCCCGGAAAAAAAAATTCATCGCAAACAAACAATGTCTTTTGATGATTTACCATTACAAATAAAAATTTTGATAGCTCAAGAAGCAATAAAAAGTCCTCGATTCAAGACTTTAGATTCGAGAAAACAATTGAAGTTAGTTCTTCTTGCCGTTAAAGAGTCAGCTATAGAATCATGGTTATAAGTAGGTTGGCATTGAAAATAGTAATTGGGATAAGGCAAAAGGCAATAGGCAAAAGTCAATATAAATAAGGGTTTGAGGGTAATTTACCCAAGCTGTAATATAGCTTGGTTTATTTGTGCCGACTTACTTAGCTATAAAATAAACATGCTATCAACTTTAGAAATTGTTGAATTAAGTAGGTCAGCGTTGAAAATAGTAATGCCGGACAAGTGAGTAGTGAATAGTGATTAGTGATTAGTAATAAGGCTTTTAAGTCGATTTACATTTTGTAACATAGTTAAGTTTATTGGTGCCGACTTACTTATCTACAAATTTTGAATTGATAAATACTACAGCAGAAAATGCAGTCTTGGAGTTTCCCCAAGTGGAGCATAAAACTCAGTCAGTGTACAAGCAACTGTGGCAAAGTCACAATATTGTCATAGGAATATGACACACTGTTAAGTAAGGGTTTCTTGAATCCCACTTTCCAAGTTAAATAGCCAATTCAAACTTATGAAATTACCATTAGATATGCAATCATTACCCATCGTCACTTGTACTAAAGACATGACTCATATTAAATTTGGAGCTATGATCAAATGGACGATGTATGATAATTTAATAGTTAAGTACGAATGGCATTGTCCGGAAAAAAATCATTATCGTAAGCAAGAAATGGATTTCGATAATTTGCCACTTGATATACGAATTATGCTCGCGAAAAAGGCAATTAAAACTTCTTTTCTGAAGACATTAGAATCTAACAAACAGTTAATGCTAGTTCGTCTTGCTATAATAAGTAATAATTAATAAATTTATGATTATAAAGCTACACCAAGTTTTGATAAAAAAAGCTTTGTGATTTTGACTCTTCAGTACCTAATATGCCAAATTATTATTTAAAAAGTATAATCTTGTTTTTTACACCAATTTAAAGCTCAAAACTGTAAAGAAGCTAAAAATATTAGTTTAAATTACCTAAATATCTTACATAGTCAAGGTGAATTTAGAATTTAGAATTTAGAATTTAGAATTTAGAATTTAGAATTTAGAATTTAGAATTTAGAATTTAGAATTATTACCCCATCGATGAATCGAGGGGCTTGAAACAAGGAAATTTTTTTTTATTCCACGGATAAATCCGGGGGCTTGTATCCGATTTTTTTGGTCATTCTACTTATAAATTTACAAGATTATGTAAATAAGTAAGATAGTGTTTTAACTTAAATACTGCTCTTATTTACTTAATATTTTACTCATCTTGAGAAAGATATATTTTTAATTGCTTAAGTTTTTTCAATACAGGATTTAAAACAATTACAATATGCAGCTGACGGGTGAATTTACAAGCTTCATTATTAAATCTTTCAATTGCGGATATTCTTAAAATATAGAAACTTAAATAGATGTATAGTTTTACTTTTTTGGCACATAATGAGATTGTTGTGGATTAAGCTTTTTTCTGGGATAAATTGAGCCTTGACGTGCTAAAAGTAGGGGAATACTTAAGATACCAAGGAAAATTACGATACTACTTAAAAACCAAATTAACGAACGGTTAGGTTGGTAATCTGCTCGTTCAATTTGCCGGAATACTCGATTATAGCGCCAAGCTGCTAAAGCAATAACTAGAATACCAACAACTACCAAACTTAAACCTAAATTTTCTGAATTAAAAACAGGATGATTTTGGAGTATTTGTTGAGTTGTTGTAATTTGTGGTTGACGTAAAAACAAACCGAATCTCGCGATCGCTAAACCAAAACCGATTAAAGCAATTGATGTGCGCAACCAAGCGAGAAAAGTACGTTCGTTAGCGAGATGTTCCCGGAGACGACTGTCTCTATTCGACTTCGTCATTTCAGTTCTCAATTATCAATTATCAAGTACCCACCTAATCGAATCGAGTCGCCCCAAATCGAAGGTGGAAGATATTTTTTATTTCTACGGTCTGTACCGTTCCGTTGTATCCATTTTAATATGAAGGTCATCACTAAAATTTTCATTGCGTGCGAAACGAAGTGTACCGAAGCATATGTCCTATCGAACAGGCGCTCACCGCACGCTTTGCATGAACGCTAACCCAGGATTTTTGAGATTACTATGTCCTGACTGAAAGGCTGAATATTTTCCAATTTTACGTTGATAAAAATGGCCGCAACTGGCATATTTTACTTGTAGGGTGCTGTGACACTATGCTTGATTTTTAACCTAATAATAAGGTTTTTGTGTCACGCACCAACCAGAGTTTTGTGACAATTGCGGCCATTCCTGGTTGATAAAAATGAACAATAAATTGTAAAAAACTAATTTATAATTAATATAGATATACACCTTAAATAAAGTAATA
>JBCCSG010000379.1:0-6938 GCA_039200565.1 Cyanobacteria bacterium P01_D01_bin.50
CAGTAGTGTTGGTTCTATACTGCCTACCTCAGAACTGAAAAATGTACCAATACTTGGGGTTAAGAAGGAAACATTCCTAACAGCATTCTCAAAAGATTCATCTCTCTCAATCCCCAATACAGCTTGCAGTGGATCGTCGTTTCGCTGTAATTGTCCTGCTTCATTACTTAGAACTACATCATTCCTTAGCTGAGTCTGCTGTTGCTCTAGGAGTTCGAGAAAGCTCAGAGCCTCCGCAGATTCTGCAAAAAACCCAGTCGTACTCACCACGATCGCAGACGCTACTGCCAATTTATTCAAATTTAAACTCATAAATTCCCTGCTTAGTTACTTTTAAATTTCTCCGATCGATAATGTCGGCGTAAAACAGAATTTCTTGATTTAAACTCTTTAAAACCAAATGCTATTCAGCAACCTTGAACAATAATCATTAATTGGTTAATTCTCTCCGATTTAATCATAAAAACGGTCTTTAAACTTAGACTCTACAATATTTTGACAGGAGGTGAGGGGGACATTCATTAATATTTATAATCACAAGATTGGCATAGCTTTTTATTACCAAAAATGCCACCCCATCCGTATCAAATTTACCATTTTTCCGTTAAGTTCGACATCAATACTAGTAGTCTAGCAAGTAACGACACGGCCCGGTTTAATTTTTGCTACTCACCCTTCCTCACCGAGTAATGAAGGGTTTGTTCGAGTACTAGCCATAATCGATTTATTTATAAGTCGCAATCAGATAGTTACATAAGTTATCGTATTTGGACAAGGCAACTTAAGCAACTTAAGGTGTAAATTAAGCTGGGAGATTCTGTAGGGCGGTAATGAGTAATTAGTAATTATAATTAATTTTTTTTTAGCGTAGTGTATCCTGCGGACATAAAAATATCAGTACAGTTTTTTCCTATTCCCCCCGAACCCTACCTCAACCAATAATTATGGCTTCGCCACGCTGCGCGAACATTAATCAAACCAGATTCCTATAGCTCTAGGTTATACAGTAAGTAATTAACCGGAATGGATATAATTTATTACCTATAAAATAGTGATAAAAAAGACTAGTTATATTAGTAATAATTGTACTATTTTGAGTCGTTTCAAGAAAATGATGCAAATAAGTAAAACATATACTAGACGTAATCATGTCATCTTCTCTACACTGATAGCGTAAATAAATTTTATAGATAGATATAGTTTATGGTTGCGCCAATCAAACGAGTAGCCCTAGTCGGTGGTACCCATGGTGGGGAGCTTACGGGAGTATTTTTAGTTAAGAAATTTCAACAATTTCCCCATCTGATTCAACGTAATGGTTTTGAAACAGTTACTTTATTGGCAAACGAAAAAGCAATTGCAATGGGAAGAAGGTATATCGATACAGATTTAAATCGAGCTTTTGCTCCCCAAGACTTAGAAAATCGCGAATTGGTAAATTACGAACAATCAATAGCGAAAAAAATTGCTCGACGAATCAGGGAAGAGAAAATTGATTTTATAATTGATTTGCACAGTACAACTGCAAATATGGGATTGACGATAATTTTGTCCGATAATCATCCTCATTTATTGCAGTTAGCTGCATATCTGACGACAATCAATCCTAAAGTTAAAGTTTTACAACATCTTCTCAACAAAAATGCATCTTATTTAAGAAGTCTAGTGCAATTGGGTATTACCATCGAAGTGGGAGCCGTTGCGAATGGATTGTTGGATGCAAGGTTATTTCAAGAAACTGAGGAATTGATTCATGCTACTCTAGATTATTTGGAAACTGATGAACAAGCGCAATTCGCTAAAGCGTCAGCAAATTTAAACTCAGGAAATTCAAGCTTTTATCGCGTACTAGAAAAAGTTGATTATCCCAGAAATCAGCAGGGAGAAATTCAAGCTATGATTCATCCCCAGTTGCAGTTTCAAGATTACAAACCCCTACATCCAGGTAATCCGATTTTTGCCGGTTTTGATGGTAAGGAGATTTTCTATGAAGGGAATAAGACGGTATATCCAGTATTTATTAACGAAGTTGCTTATTATGAAAAAGGAATCGCTATGTATTTTTGCGAGCAGTTTCACTATTTACAACTATTCAAATCGGATTTTACAATGTGAGATTAAAAACTTCTACTATTCAAGGAAAGAAACTATACGGGGTTAATAATAAAAATTATTTTCTCCCCCCTCTTCCCCCTCTCCCCCCTCTCCCCCTCCCTACCCTTACCAAGGCGATATTAGCTTGATAGACTACTAGACTGCGCAACTAACAAATAGCAACCAAAAATTGATAATATGAGTCGGGTTATGGCTTTTGTAATTTTAGCCAAGATAAAGATATGACAAGCCAATACGATAAGATTATAATTTTTGATTGCGACAGTACTTTAAGCAGTATTGAAGGCGTTGATGAGTTAGCCCGTGTTGCTGGTGAGCAAGCAACTCAAGAAATTGAAAAAATGACTGCGGCAGCGATGGAAGGCTCTATTTCTTTAGAAAGTATTTTCGCTCGCCGTTTGGAAATTATTCAGCCTGCACAGGATTCTGTCTCAGAAGTTGGTAAATTATATATTGCCACGGTGGAACCTTCTGCAAACCAAGTTATTACAACTTTAAGAAGCCAAGGTTGGACACCGATTATTTTAAGTGGTGGTTATCGTCAAGCAATAAAACCTTTAGCCGATTATCTTGGTGTGGAATTTATTGAAGCTGTTGACCTTTATTTTAACGAAGATGGCAGCTATCGCGATTTTGACCGTAATTATCCCTCAACGCGTTCCGGCGGTAAACTCGAAGTTGTCAAAAATTTACGCAATAAATATTCACCAATGAAAATTGTCGCTGTGGGTGATGGCGTGAGCGATTTGGAAAGCAAGCCTGTTGTTGATATGTTTATCGGGTTTGGTAGATACGCTGTCAGGGAAAAGGTTAAACAAGAAGCCGATTATTTTATTACCGATTTACAGGAAATTGTTTCTTTGGTTGGGAATTTGTAATTGGAAATTGAGATAGTTAGGAGTAAGAAGTAAGAAGTAAGGAGTAAGAAGTAAGGAGTAAGAAGTAAGAAGTAAGAAGTAAGGAGTAAGAAGTAAGAAGTAAGAAGTAAGAAGTTAGGAGTTGGGAGTTAGGAGTTAGGAGTTAGTCTGGCAAGTCAACAAAGGCGGCGTGTATCGTAAAAACAGAAAATTTTTTCTTCCCCCTCTTCCTCACGCCACTTGCTACAACGGAGTGGCTCCTCTCCCCCTCTCTCCCCTAACCAGGGAATGTTGATGTGGCGAACTACTAATATAGGAATCCTACTTGAAAATTGAAAAAATATCAGTACCTCTTAATCTTCTAGAACCCTATTGCCTTTTGCCTTTTGCCTCTTGCCTGCCCACACAAATCATTTCAAAAATCAAACCGGATTCCTATATGTAAGAATGCTGATATTAATCGATGCTATTAAAATAACTTCATAAAACTTAGAATTATTTACCAATGTAAATCTGAAATCTAACCAGTAGATTGTGTAGACATACTATTAACGGCTGCACAAACTTCTGGGATGGAGGTACGATGTGAAAACTTTTGCTAATGTGATCTTTCAAGCTATCTTTTGGTTGTGGAATCTAACTTTTTTGGCGGTAGTATATTTCGGTATACTCCCTTTTCTTGCACCATCGTTATTTGAAGGAACTTTTAGAGGTGAAATTCCTCTCGAATTTTCTTTAACTGTAGTTGCTTTAGTTGCGATCCCAACAGTTTGCAGCATTATTGGAGCTTGGAAATTTATCAGACGACCTTTACAACTAATTCGTTTATTTTACGGTGTGGAAGCGCCGTTATTTTTGTTGTGTTGGCTGAGGTTGTTTTTAATCCGAGAAATGACTCCCGCTAGCATTCATATTATCGCTACGGCTGGTTTATCTATTGCGGCGTTTTTCGTTGATTTATTCTGGGGTTATCACAACCGACGTAAAACAGGTTTGCAATGGATGCAATTGCTAGCAAACAGCTTGATGCTGTTGTTTGGTATGTATGCAGGGGTTTTGTTGCTATTTTATACTTTACCCGCAGCGATCGTTTTTGTTCAAGAATTTTTCAAGTTTGAATGGTTAAGAATACTCGCGGATTCTTTTACTTATGGAGTATGGTACTCACCTCTGTTTTTTCTATTATTTTTCTTCAGCTTTGCTTTATTCTTGATTATGCCTTCGGTACTGTCGGGTATGTACCTTTATACCGGGCAAAAAGTTATCGAGGAATTTTCCGAACATCATGGTAAAAAACGTGGTTTAGCAGGTTTCCTTGGAGTTTTATTTGCTTCTGTTATTTTATTCGTTTCCTTACAACAACAGCCGCAAGTACAAGCATTTTCTTTATTAAATAATCAACCAACTAAAAGTAGCGATCGCCAAGTTTTATTATCAAAATCAAATGAAATTAAATCAGGTTTAATCAACGCTTATTTATCTTCATATCGCTATCTGAGCACGATTAAAGATAATAATCATATCAGCGCCATGTACCGGCAAACTTTAGGTTTCAATAAACCTACTGCGGATAAGGTACAGGAATTTTATAACTTTTTCATGTCACCTTTTTTATATAATGGTTCCGAACAAGATATTGAAAAAGCAGAAGAACTTTACGAGGAATTTTTTGATAAACCTATTCAAAAAGCCGAAGCACCAGCAATTACTCATGCAGTGCGATCGACATTTGATCGAGAGCAAGTTAAAGCTGGTTTACTAAATATCAACGAGAAAAAAGTTTGGTTGGAATCACAGCAAGTTACTGTAAAAGAACAAGGTGATTGGGCTGAGGTAGAACTTTATGAACTTTACAAAAACCAAACACCAGAAGTTCAAGAGATATTTTATTACTTTTCGTTACCGGAAAGTGCAGTAATTACAGGTTTATGGTTAGGAGACACCAGCGACTTAGATAAACGCTTTGAATTTGTAGTTTCTCCACGCGGTGCAGCACAAAAGGTTTATAATTCTCAAGTAAGAAGAGAACGTCCTGTAGATCCAGCATTATTAGAACAAGTAGGGCCAAGACATTATCGTTTAAGAGCCTTTCCTATTCCTCGTAATAATGTAGAAAGAGAAAACCGAAGACTTCCCTCTACAGAAACACCACGCCCTACAGAAATGAATCTGTGGTTAACTTATAAAGTCATGGTTGAAGATAAAGGTGTGGCTTTACCAACTTTAGGAGAAAAGCGTAATATATTTTGGACAAATCAAACCAAACGTATTCGTAATGGAAAACAGGTAAAAATTGAAAAAGATGTTTGGTTAGAAGACTATATCAAGACGGGGAAATCAAAACCAAAATCCCATGAAATAGAATTACCAGAAGGTTACAAAATTACAGCAAAACCTTTATCTAAAAAAGATTATTCCTTTCCTGAAAACCAACGTTTCGCTTTAGTACTCGATTCATCTCGGAGTATGGGTTCTCATATCAAGGAATTATCGCAAAACTTAACATGGTTGAAAAGATATTCAGGAAAAAACGATGCAGATTTGTATATTACCGCTTCTGGAAAAGCAAAACCACAATTTTTAGAAGATATCCGGGAATTCAAAGCCGATAAATTCACCTTTTACGGTAGCTTACAAACTCCAGAAATGTTAAAGCAATTTAACCAATTGCGAGGAGATAAAACATACGATGCAATACTGTTGTTAACAGATGCAGGTAGTTATGAATTATCTAAGGATAACAAAGATATTCCTACTACTTCCGCACCTTTATGGATGGTACATAACGGTGAATTACCTTTCTCTTACACCGACGGAATGATTAAAGCAATTCAAGATAGTGGTGGTGGTGTTTCTACCTCAGTTACCGAAGTATTGCAAAGAATCGCCACAAAGGCAAAATTGGGAGAATCTGTAATTGACGTAGTTGACGGTTACGCTTGGTATCTTGATAAATCTGAGAATAACAAGAATAAACAAAGCGAATTTCAACAACTTGCAGCCAGACAACTAATCCGCGGATTGAGCAAACAAGTTAAACTTGATAATTTAGAAAGCTTAGATGCAATTCATGCGATCGCTAAAAAATATAAGTTAGTTTCACCTTATTCCTCTATGATAGTACTGGTGAATGACGAACAAAGACGTTTACTTAAAGAAGCAGAAGCAGCAGAAGACAGGTTTGACAGGAAATTAGAAAGCGGTAAAGAAGATTTAACTAAGCCTAATAATCCCTTAAAAACCAGCGTGCCGGAATCTTCTAATGGATGGGTGTTAGTTGGATGTGGATTATTGTTGGTATTCTTCGTTAAACGCAAGCGTCAAATAGTGAAGTAATTTAACCCAAATCTATTATTAATGTAGAGACGTAGCATTGCTACGTCTTTTATTTTTTCGTTTTTTTCAAGGGTGTGTAAATTAATAAACGCAGAGGAGTGCAAAGGGAAGCGCGGAGGAGCGCAGAGTTTTTTTTGATATTAGAAAATAATAAATCGGTTATTTTCACAATCGTTTGATTATATTTATCTATAATTAATATCATAAATTAAAATATTAAAGTTTTAATGAAGTGCCTTCCTTATTGCATAAATTAAATATGTATGTAAATTCATCTCCATTTCAAAATCAAAAATTATTTGTTGGGGAAAGTAGGTTCTGGATCAGAAAATTTCTGATAGCATAATTGACAGAATAATAATTAAAAATATGGCGACTCAAATTAATCCACCGTCAGAAAACTTTTCTTTTCAAATAGTTGACTATGAAATTGAACATCAAGGTGAAGCAGTAATTGATATCTTGGTTGATTTAGATTTAAAAGAAGGGATTGGTGAAGACGATCCTTTTGAGTACCCAGACTTTACCCCCATCCGCGATTTCATTACCGACTTTCTGGTAACTTATCCCAACGAAACAGACTTCTGGGAAATCCTGAATAAAAATCTGGCGACAACTTTACTCACTGAG
>JBCCSG010000380.1:0-6936 GCA_039200565.1 Cyanobacteria bacterium P01_D01_bin.50
AGCCGCAATAGCCCCAGCAATACCGAATATCACCATCTGCAATTGGACATCATCGGTATTTAACTGAAGTTTCAAAAACTTACCGACTCCATCAAATAACAAACGATAACCCCAAGCGAAACTACCACCTAAAACAAAAATTGAACCCAGTGCCGGAATAGATATTGGTGGAGGTGATTGCGCTTGATGTTTATCAACTGGTTCGTCTGATACAATCTCAGGAGGATGAATGAATCTTAATATCGCTGCCGAACCTAATAATACAAAAGAACCAAAAACGAAAGTAAAAATAGGTTCTAAATTAAGAAGTAAATCGTTAGCAGCAAATCTAAAAGAACCAATTGTTCCACCAATTAAGGTTAAGACACTAGCAGCCATTGGTAAACCCTTTGGCATGGCATATCGCCCTAGGAGAGACAATACAGGGCTGCGAAATACAGTCATTGCCAAAGCCCAAACCACTACTAATACAGGTAAAATGTATTTTAGTACTGTTGTTGGTGGAACAAAAGTTGCCACACATGGAATAGCAATAAACAAAGCAGAAGAAAGCAATACTCCGACAGTAATAAAAGGGAAACGGCTAGCAAACCAACGTTGTTTTGTATCGGAAAGGGAACCCATCAAAGGTTCCATTAATACAGCTAAAGCATTTTCTAAAACTAGCAGACTTACCGCCAAAGACTTAGGGAAACCGAATTGCACTAATAACTTAGCCAAGTAAAAATTGTAAATCACCCAGCTAAGTGAAATTGCACCCTGTACCAAAGCCAAACCGCAAACTTGTAACCATAAAATTTGTTTGCTATTAGTCATGTTTATACGTATTATTTATCTCTAAAATAGTTTTCCTATAAACTATTGCAGTTATAGTTTATAGATTGAGTTGAGAAAGGTATCTTAATGACAATCGCTAAATTATCCTAGTGGTACATTTCATTAATTATGACGGGTTTTCTTACCGACTCGACTAGGACTATAAGTCCCAGTCTAATAGCCAAAGTCCTATAAATAGGACTAGAAAACTAGCCATCAAAACTAATGGGACAAATCACTAGTGCTTTGTTGCATTAATTTTGATGGGTATTCCCCAGTCGTCTTGAGACGACTTTTGCTAAAAGAGCGGGGGTTTCAACCCCAGACGGGTGTGATAGAAAACCCGTCAATTTTTATGGGAAAAACCACTAGTACTCCACCAAGATTACGAAGGCGGGGTTAATAACGAGAAGAAAAAAATTATTTTCTCCCCCCTCTCCCCCCTCTTCCCCCTCTACCCCCTCTTCTCCTCCCTACAATCGTTGTTATAATCAACTATCTCAATTCAATCCATAAATTATCAACTTAATTCAGCTTTAGCTCGGATTAAGAACTATAATATTGGATTGTGTCTATGTGTAGAAACATAAAAAAATGCCTAAACTGAAATCTCGTAAAGCTGCTGCGAAACGATTTCGTGCCACCGGCACAGGTAAAATCGTTCGTCGCAAAGCTTTCAAAAACCACATTTTAGAAAAGAAGACAACCGACAAAAAGAATAAGTTATCCAAAGCCGTACTTGTTGACGAGCGCGATGCTGATAACGTACGCGGTATGCTTCCATATTTGTAAATTCAGAAATATTAGAAAATTATTGGAAAATTAAATTATGGCAAGAGTCAAGCGCGGTAATGTTGCTCGCAAACGCCGCAAAAAAATCCTCAAACTAGCTAAAGGCTTCCGTGGTTCTCACTCTACCTTATTTAGAACCGCTAACCAACAGGTAATGAAAGCCCTGCGTTATGCTTATCGCGATCGCAAAAAACGCAAGCGCGATTTCCGCCGTCTGTGGATTGCTCGTATCAATGCTGCTGTACGTCAACACGGTATGAGTTACAGCAAATTCATGGGCTATCTCAAAAAATCCAACATCGAAATTAATCGTAAAATGTTGGCTCAAATGGCGGTTTTAGATCCCGATGGTTTTACTAAAGTTGCACAATTAGCTGCTCAAGCTAAAGGTTAATTTCTGTATTAACCTTATTTGTTCTAAATGGGTATTTAAATCCGAATCGCCTTCAATTAAACTTAATGACGGATGTATACGGATGTAACTAGTGTTGCAATTGATAATTGATTGGTTGAGATTACGGTTAATTTATCGACATTGTTGGCAATACAATCCACAGCGGAAGTTACATCTGCTACTATCCGCTGTGGTGATTTTATGTTTCACCAGTTTATTCCTCAATCTAGGAACATTACCTGTATCGGCGGCATCGTTAAAAGAAATTCAGCAGCGTGGATATATAATTGTTGCTGTCAAAGATAATTTACCACCCTTGGGATTCAAAGATGAGAGCGGTAAATTACAAGGATTAGAAATTGAACTAGCGCAGCGGTTAGCAAAAGACTTATTAGTTAAACCAGACGCTGTAGAATTAGATAAATTAGTCCAATTTAAACCCGTAAGTAACTTAGAAAGACTCAAAGCAGTAGAGAGCGGTAAAGTTGATATGGCGATCGCCAAAGTAACAGCAACAGCTTCACGAGAGCGTATCGTCAATTTCAGCGTTCCTTACTACTTCGATGGTGGAGCTATAATCACCAAAGATATATCATTAAAAAAGTTCAAAGATTTAGAAAATAGCAAAATTGCCGTCCTAAAAAACTCCAGTACCATAGCTTCATTGAGATATTACTTACCAAAAGCTGAATTAGTAGGAGTTAAATCTTACAGAGCAGCACAAACACTCATCGAAAACAACCAAGTCGCAGCTTTTGCAGCAGATATAACTAGTTTGAGCAATTGGATAAAACGAGATCCACAATATAGATTACTACAAACCAAAATATCGACGCAACCCCTGTCAGTAGTAATGCCTAAAGGATTGCAATATGATGAACTACGACGCAAAGTAAGTCAATTAATCGCAAATTATTT
Organism: Cyanobacteria bacterium P01_D01_bin.50; assembly: GCA_039200565.1. GTDB lineage: Bacteria > Cyanobacteriota > Cyanobacteriia > Cyanobacteriales > Nostocaceae > Rivularia. Next base: position 2,921 of record JBCCSG010000380.1, read on the forward strand.
AGAAAAAGGCTGGCTTAAACAACGTATTCAATACTGGGGATTAGAATTTAGAATTTAGAATTTAGAATTTAGAATTAATACGAGAAACCCGGTTTTTTCAAAAAACCGGGTTTCTAAATTTTCCATCACCCCATCTCCCCATCTTTCCTCACGACTTCACGGGGTAACCTCAGTTTAGATAAATTGATAAATCGTAATTTTTTCTCATCTACAATTCTAGTATCCTAAATACTGAGCACTGATAACAGATACTTGATAAAAGGCAATGGACAATAATCTAGCAGTTATTTATCTATCTATTTTAGTCGGCTTGCTGTTTTTTGCAGTTATAAGCGTTTTTCGTGAAATATTTAAATCTCGCAAACAAGAAGGTTCTTTTTCTAAATTACGTTCTAAATTAACCAAAGAATCTGGTTCCGTTGCAGAATATTATCAATTAGGTAGTATCTATTCTCAGAAAAAATTATTTGCTCAAGCAATTAAACTATTTCAAAAAGCAATCAAAGCAGCAGAAAAATTAGAAGAAACTGATGCTCAAGTGGATGATTATATCACCTTAACTTACAACGGTTTAGGTTATGCTTACTTTGCTCAAGAACAGTACGACTTAGCAATTCGCAATTATAAAGAAGCCTTGAAAAGACAACCAGAATACGTTAAAGCACTTAATAATATCGCTCACGCTTACGAGAAGAAAAAGTTGAATTCTCAAGCTTTAGAAAGTTATGAGAAAGTATTGGAACTCGATTCTAAAAATGCTGTTGCTAAACGTCGCGCTCAGTCTTTGAGAAGGTTAGTTGCAGCTTAAATTACCTCACCCCTTTCCCCTCTCCAAGTTATCGGAGAGGGGTGGAAGTTCTAAATTAATTCTTGTAGGGTGCCCTGTGGCTCTAATTATATTGGATAAATAAATATATATTTCGGATGCCGTAACGCACCATCATATCCGATCTTTTAGCATTAACCTCATATTTAATACCCAAAAATGAGGAAGTTGGATGGGGAGGGAAGTAGAATTAAATTATATTATATTTTGAAAATTCCCAAAGGCAAAGAAAAAGATATCAACTAGGCTAAAACCTTCTCAAATCTCTTTAATCTGTGGTTGCATCAGATTATGGTGCGTTACGGCATTTTCAAAATTGTAATATCTACCATTAATATATCTGAGCCGCAGGGCACCCTACAATATGTTCGAGATTATGGTGCGTTACGGCATTTTCAAAATTTAAATTTTTACCGTAAAAATATCTCAGCCCTAACACAACGGCAATAAAGCGGGAGGATTATCCACACCGCTTTTTGCCTCACCTACAAAAGATTAATCTTAATTAATTTTTTTTACAAATACGTTACTTAACTTATTAATAACAATAAAAATCTTTATTTGTTAGGAAAATTAACTGTTAAATCAACTTCTATTAACTTCCCTTTTTGATAACTCTTTATTTTGCGACAATTGGAAACGTTAATAAATTAAAGCACTTATAGTCCAATTATTTTTGGACAACTTTAGTTTCTATAAAAGGGAGAATTATTTCCATGAAATTAGCTTACTGGATGTATGCTGGCCCAGCTCATATTGGTACTCTGCGGGTTGCTAGTTCTTTTAAAAACGTTCACGCTATTATGCACGCACCCCTTGGTGATGATTATTTTAACGTGATGCGATCGATGTTGGAACGGGAACGAGATTTTACTCCGGTAACTGCTAGTGTTGTCGATCGCAATGTTCTTGCAAGAGGTTCTCAAGAAAAGGTGGTGGATAATATAACCCGTAAGGATACTGAAGAAAATCCCGATTTAATCATATTGACTCCCACTTGCACTTCTAGCATTCTCCAAGAAGACTTAGAGAATTTTGTGGAAAGAGCGCAAATGGATGCTAAGGGTGATGTGATGTTGGCTGATGTTAACCATTATCGCGTCAATGAGTTAGAAGCAGCCGATCGCACTTTGCATCAAGTTGTGAAATTCTATATTGAAAAAGCTCGTAAAAAAGGTGAGCTTCCCCAGGATAAGACTGAGAAACCTTCGGTAAATATTATTGGTGTTTCTACCCTCGGTTTTCATAATTTGCACGATTGTACCGAGTTGAAAAAGTTGATGAAGGATTTGGGAATTGAAGTTAATGCGGTGATTCCTGAAGGAGCTTCCGTTCACGAATTGAAGAATTTACCTCGTGCTTGGTTTAATTTAGTACCTTACCGCGAACTTGGTGCGATCGCGGCTAAATATTTGGAAGCTGAATTCGGCATGCCTTACGTTGATATTGCTCCTATGGGGGTAGTAGAAACTGCTCGCTGTATCCGTAAAATTCAGCAGATAATTAATCAACAAGGTGAGTCGGTAGATTATGAAGAGTTTATCAACGAACAAACCCTGTATGTATCTCAAGCTGCTTGGTTTTCTCGTTCCATTGACTGTCAGAATTTAACTGGTAAGAAAGCCGTTGTATTTGGGGATAATACCCATGCTGCTGCAATTACCAAGATATTATCGCGGGAAATGGGGATTCATGTAGTTTGGGCTGGAACTTATTGTAAGTATGATGCAGATTGGTTCCGCGAACAAGTTAGCGAGTATTGCGACGAAGTACTGATTAGTGACGATCATGGTGCAATTGGAGATGCGATCGCAAGAGTTGAACCTTCGGCTATTTTCGGTACGCAAATGGAGCGTCACGTAGGTAAGCGTTTAAATATTCCTTGTGGTGTAATAGCAGCTCCGATTCATATTCAGAATTTTCCCATTGGTTATAAACCCTTCATGGGTTATGAAGGAACCAATCAAATTGCAGACTTAGTGTATAATTCCTTCACCTTGGGAATGGAAGACCATTTATTAGAAATCTTCGGAGGACATGATACCAAAGAAGTAATTACCAAAGGAATATCAGCAGAATCCGATTTGGGTTGGACAAAAGATGGTTTAGCAGAATTAAACAAGATTCCCGGATTTGTACGCGGTAAAGTGAAGCGAAATACCGAAAAATTTGCACGGGAAAGAGGAATTAAGAATATTAATGTTGAGGTACTTTATGCTGCCAAGGAATCTGTTGGTGCTTAATTAATTAGATTTAGCTAATTCCCTCTCTTTTATAAGGAGAGGGAATAATTGATCGCTCAATTTTGTATTGCCAGTTATTTGAATATAGTTTGAAGTTTTGTAAATCGAAATTTATTGGTTTATCTTTTGTAATTTTGCTGGTTTTAGTAATGGTATTGAGATTTTCGACGGAAAGAATGTAGAAAAAATTAGTTTAAATAATTAATATGAACGAAAATTTAATTCCGATATCAACACTTTTTGTGGGAATTAATGGTTTCATTGCCTTTGTACTTTCTTATATTGTGGCAATGGAACGAACAAAAATAAGAGTTTGGCATGGAGAATCACAAGAAGATGTTATAGTGCAACCAAATTATCTTGAAAAGCCCAATAAATGGGCGGCTTTTTTCGAGAATTTAACTCAAAAGCTTGTTGAAACGAAAAATTTTCAAAAAAAATTAGCCCGGGTGTTAAAAACTCCATGGTTGATGGCAACTAGTGATGATTGTCGCTGGGAAACTACCGAAGGTGGAAAACCCGATAAAATCACTCGATTGATCAAGAAGTAATTCCCGTCTGCCGAAGTTATTTGGTTTCACGTGTTTAAGTATATATATGATTAATAAAATCAGGAATGGCCGCAATTGTCACAAAACTCTGGTTGGTGCCGTACACTGATTGCCTTATTATTACGTTCAATATTAGTGAGTGTACGAGCAACGGCACGGCAATAAAGGGGGAAGAAAATCTACACCCCTTTTTGCCTCAATAAAGGGGGAAGAAAATCTACACCCCTTTTTGCCTCCCCTACGAGCAAAAGGCGGCCAGTTGCGGCCATTCCTATTCATTTATCAAAACTTTATACAATAACACCAAATATAAATAATTCGCAAAACTTGTTTAATATCAACGAATATGGTATCAGTAAAATTACTATATTTATCGTCATTTTGTTAAGGAAATAT
>JBCCSG010000381.1:0-6929 GCA_039200565.1 Cyanobacteria bacterium P01_D01_bin.50
TGGTTAAAACAAAAAGGTGTTCGTTTCGGGGTATGTTAAACAAAAATTGATTAACTTAACTTAAATTAAATTAAATAATGAATAATAGACATATAGCCCTGTGGAGTTGTCCAAGAAGTCGCTCTACTGCTCTGAGCCGTGCTTTTGAGCAACGCCAAGACTGCATAATTTATGATGAACCTCTTTGGGCACCTTATTTAGTAAATAAAGGTCAGTACGACTACCATCCGCCACTTAACTTAGAAGAAATATTAAAATATACACCTCAAACAGATTATCAACAAATTATTCAAAAAATAACTGGTGAATTACCTGCTGGAATTTCATTTTCATTTCAAAAGAACATATCAAAGTATATGATTCCAGAATTTGACCGGAGTTGGCTCAAGTTAGTTAAGAACTTTTTTATAATTAGAGAACCAAAAGCAATCATTTCTTCATATTGGCGAGCTAATGATTGTAAATTTGTACCGACAATGGAACAAATTGGTCTAGAGTCTCACTATAATTTCTTCAAAGAAATTGAAGCTTTGATTGGAGAAACTCCCTTGGTCATTAATACAGATGATTTAGTCAAACATCCGCAAGCATATTTAAAGCTTGTATGTAATAAATTAGAAATTCCTTTTTCAGACACAATGTTGTCTTGGGAAGCTAATCCTAAAGAAACCAGATTAACATGGACGAAAGATACTCCCGGCAGTAAATGGTATGCTGATGCATTAGGTTCTAGTGGGTTTACATATAAAGAACGCAAAATTGATTTGCCATCAGAATTTACACCTTTAATTGAAGCTTGCTTAAGCTATCACGAGAAGTTGTTAAAATATTGCGTCACAGTTGATTAACAACTTTGTATATAATAAAAATTACAAAGATTATGACATACATAACCCAGACAAAAACATCACTATCTATCGAAAACTTTATTATTCAATTAGCAAAGTTAGAAAATGTGTCTATTGACAAGAATAAACTTTGTTACGAATATTCTTTGGATGGAACAAGACATTCTTTAATAATTACTTATAATTCACCTAATGTAGAAAGACTTTTCTCTAATTCTAAATTTAAGCAGGATGCATACGCTTTTGCTGTTGTATTAGGAGTCATTAACCTGACTAGATTTGGTTCCGTTTTACCTAGAAAACTGGATATTAGCAGATTTAGCCAATGGATAAATGCTGATTTATTGAACTTCTTGAGCCAAACCATTCCCCATATATGGAGCGAACATCGCTATCAGCTTCACCAAACTGAGTTTGTCAGACCAGAATTTATATTCAACTCTTCGGAATTAGATAGCGCAACAAATTTTCCTTTATGGAATTTACAAGAAACCATAAATAATCAAACTAAACTCCTTGTTGCTTCCGGGGCTGGCAAAGATAGTTTATTGTGTGAAAGACTATTAGAAAAAGCAGCAGTAGATTACGATATCGTCACAATGAATTTTGATGTCTGTGGTGACTTCGATAAACAAGATTCGCTTTTCGTTTCTGCTTGTAAAAAAGAGCTATCAAACATTCATAAAGTTTATATCAAAGACGAATATTATCCCTGGCTTGAAGAACGTATTAATAATTTTGAAATTAGAAAAAAACTTACAAATAAGCCATTTAGAGTGGATGCTGGAGGTAATTTACAGTTGATGTTTACCTGCGTTCCAATTCAGGTAAGCTATGGCTATGAAATTCAGGCTTGGGGAAATGAAAAAAGTGCCGATTTACCTAATTTGACTACCGATAGTGGTGAAGAAATAGCTCATCAGTGGTTGAAAAGTTTTGCAGCCGAACAGCAAATTAATCAATGTTTTCACAAATTATTCAATAATGTGAAACAAGCAAGCCTGCTTAAACCAATTGAGGATGTCAAAATATTTAAAACTTTATTTAGTTTAGACAAAAAATTAGTTTATAAAACTCATTCTTGTAATTTCGGTAAACCTTGGTGCTGTAAATGCGAGAAATGCGCTTATGTTTTTGCTGGTTTTGCTGCTTACGGAGATTTTGATAAAACAGTGACAGCTTTCGGTCAAAATTTGTTTGAGAAAACTGATTTGCTGCCTATATGGTCGGAACTTATGGGATTAAAAAATTATATTCCTTGGGAATGCATTGGATCGGGTACGCAAGTACAAATTTACTTTTACCGCTGCTTCAAAAAAGGAATTACTGGTGCAGCGGTTGACTTTTTTATAGAGTCAATTCTTCAAGATTCGCACAATCAAGGAATGAGTGAAGCAGATATTGACCGACATTTCCAGATGCTCGAAGATAAATACTCAGTTGTTCATGAAAATCATCATACAATGCCCGATTGGTTGTGGACTCAGATAAAACCTTTACTTGCTGAAGTTAGCGGATAGAGATAAGAGGTATGTATATTTCTTAGGACTTACGCAGCAATAACGGAAAATATACTGTTCCAGACATTCTATATCCCCCCAACCCCCCTTAAAAAGGGGGGCTTGTGTAAGTCCTATTTGTGAATAACTGTTTGTACTGTATTAAGAGTCGCACCTTCAGATAATGAATTCAATTATCATCATTTCGAGTTTTGCAGTTTTCCTAGCAATCTTTCTGTGGACTGGTGCTATTGCTGCCAAATATTCCAGCGACACTGAAGAAGATTATCTACTAGGAAATCGTTCCTTTGGAAAATACTTTATTGGCTTGAGTGCCGGTGCAACTAATTCCAGTGGCTGGGTAATGACTGCTAGAGTAGGCTTGGGATACACCACGGGTATGTTTGGCTTGCTGATGATTTTTAGTTTTATCTTAGCGGATCTTGTTTTTTGGAATTTATTTCCAGATAGAATAAACCGCATTTCTCGTACTCAAAATTCCCAGACAGTACCAGAGTTTCTCGGTGCTAATTTCCAAAATCCCCGAGGTCAACGATTGATTACAATAATTGTGGCATTATTGACCTTAATTTTCGTTGGTGCTTATACCGCAGCTCAATTTTCAGCAGCAGCCAAGACACTTGAGATTTTCTTTGGTTTGAGAACAGAATGGGGAGTACTTATTGCAGCTGCAACTATTCTTGCATACTGTATTACAGGCGGTATTCGGGCTTCGATTTGGACTGACGTAGTACAGGCATTTGTAGTTATATTCGTCGCCTATGGGATGCTATTGATTGTGGCGATCGCCGGTGGTGGAATTCCGGCAATTGTCACCCAAATAAATCAGATAGATCCGCAACTTCTCAACCCAATTGGTAATTTGAGTTGGTGGCAGGCTGTTCTATATGTTATTGGCTTTGCTTTCGTAGGTTTTGGCTTTAGTTTGAGTCAACCCCAATTCTTAGTTCGCTTAATGGCTGGTAGCAGTCCCCAAGATACCAAACAAGCTGGATGGGTATATATGCTATTTGTTTATTCAACGGCAATTTCTATGACCTTATTTGGTGTCGTTTGCCGAGTTCTTATCCCCAATATCGCCGACCCAGAACAAACTCTACCTATTTACGCAATAGAGAATTTTCCGCCGTTATTAGTAGGTGTTGTTTTAGCAGGCTTTTTCTCTATCACTGCATCCACAGCAGACTCTCAGATTCTAGTATGTTCTAGTGCCGCTTCACGGGATATTTCACCAGCTTGGCACCGAAAAATGACTAGAAGGTATGGAGTCAAATTCCAGCAGTTTATGACTTTGGTGGTAGGTATTTTAATCGTCATACTTACCTTTTCTACTAGTTCTACTGTATTAACTCTGGTATTGTTTGCTTCCGGTGGTTTAGCGGGTTCAATCGGTCCAGCTATGTTTATAACTCTTATTGGCAGACGCACCCACTACGTAGCTTTGAGTACCATGATGCTAGTAGGTTTAGTTACAGGATTAGGATGGCAGCTATTAAGTTTTAATACGGTGCTAAATGAAACAGTTCCTGCATTTGTGATGGCATTGGTTATACACGAAGTATTGATGAAAAGCCGATTTAAGGGAAAGTTAAGCTAATGTTCGAGTAATAACAAATTTGTTACTTATTTGATGTTCTTCGTGAGATTTTTTGCTCAGTCAAAATAGTACATTTTTTAAGGAAAGATTTGATGAAAAGGTAACAACGTGATGTTGTGAGAAGAAGTGCTATACACCAAAGTTGTATCGCAATATTTGAGGTCAAATTAACAAAATCGAGTTGCTACCCATTACAAGCTCTGGTCTGAAAATCTAAATTCATATATGGATTCAGCAGCAGCATAACCATAATCAATAAGGAAGATTATTCTTGAAGTAGTCTATTATAATTAAAACGGTCTTCGCCACGTAACAAAATTGCTTTCCAATTATCTAGCTTCATTTTTTTGATACCAAACAACACTCCTTCATGCTCCTAATTTAACATCTTGTCGGTGTAAACCTTAACATCAGTTCTAGTTATCCGACCGTTGACACCCCATCTTGAATTATCGGTAACATTATCTGCCGAACCATGTACCAATCGTTCGCTAAACAGATAAAATTGTCCCGCTTTCATTTCTATCAACTTAACCTTTTGAGGATCTACTTGGTAATCAAGCTCTCCTCCATAATTTCCGTTTCCTCTTTCATACTTTCCAAGTACTTTTTGATTGACATTCATTTTTGACGGGTACATTTCTTTATGAGAACCAGGGATTAGTGCCATACATCCGTTCTCTTTGTAAGCATCTGTAAGCGCAATCCAACAGGTTACTTGAAATATCTCTTCAAAATCTGGTGGTTGAACCACAGATTCTCTCATGTTCTCGAATAACCAAGTATGAGCTTGATGCCATGTAGTTCCATTACTATGAGGAGGTATTTGAAAAAATGCACTTCTCCATAGAATTAGGTCTGGACCTAATAATTGAGCGCAACGTTCTGTAATCGCTGAATTTTTAAATAAATTTTGTAATAGAGAGTCTTCTAAATGGCGATTTATCAAATTAATAACTTTAGAGACTTCCTTATTATTGTTTACTTCTGTTTCACTTGTTGATTCTTTAAATTCATAATAACCTTGAGAATAAGAATGAATTTTTGATTCTGTATTAGTTGCTAAATCAACTAAGTGTTCTCGTATCTGTTTTACTTCATCAGAAGATATCAAATCAAATGGACCAATATAACCATTTTCGTGAAAGAAGCGAATATCTTCTTCTGTTAATTTATACTGCGAATCTACTACTGCTTTTGGCTTATAAGATACTGGTTCTTTCAGCTTGCTATAATAATCCAAATATACTCTTTTCCCTCGTGATTTGAATGCTGTCCAAAACATACGATTATTCAACCCTGTAGATGTCGGCAATTTATCTTTTAGACTCTTAGGCACAAATCTTTGAATAAATTCCATCTTCACAAGTAAGAAAACAAATACTAGCTTGAGACGATACAAGAAATGCTGTTGTAAAATCATGGTTTTTCCTTTTTTTCTAGGTAATTAAGAAATGAATCATGCATTGTAAAGTTTGCAATCACAAATCCACTTATCAATAACTAATTCATCTTCTATTTTGAATGCTTCAGTTCAAAATCTATATTCTTAGATAATATATATCAGATTCAAATTATTTTTTGTTGATTATATATTATTTTTTTACATTCATGAATTCGGAGCAATTTTAATAAGTTAATTACGAAAAGTAAGCAGAAGTAAGAAAGGTAGGAAAAGTAAGAAAAGTAAGATATTAAATAGTAAAATTCTGTTTTAGACTCCATAAATCAAGGTTTACCAGTTGAGCAATGGAAGATACACTGCATTCGTTTTGCACCCAATTGCCCAGAACAGAATCCAATTGAAGATATCTGGTTGCAAGCTAAAACTTGGGTTAGACGTTTCTGTGCATTAATCCCTTCATTTTCTCATTTAAAGTGGATGTTTGAGTGGTTCATTCGACACACTACCTTCGACTTCGCTACTCTTCAGATGTACGGAGTTTTTTCAAAAATCAAGTAGGAGTCCTATAGTAATTTAGTTTTAGTAATTCAATAAACTATTAGGTAATCAAAAGCGCTTTTTCAAATCATCCGAAATAAGCGCAAATTCAGTTTGAAATATAAGCATATTTTCTAAAACGTCTATAAGCGAATTTTTACCCAGATTAAGTGAAAATTTGTTAGGTAATTAGGTACCCTGTTTTATCAATTTCCCATCAGTGAAAAGGGTTTTTTTGAAAAATGATTCATAGTTTTCATCTATTTCATACTTTTCATTATTCTTTCAACTAACCATGTTTATATAAAATCAATAATTCTTTTTAACTGCTGATATCTATTATCAGCAGTTTTCGTTTTACGGCTCACGCCGATGGGAGGGTGAAGCCTGTAAAATAAAGGATTTGAAAAAATGAAAACTCCGCAAGAAATAGCCAGTGAATTGAAACAATTTTATGGTTTAGCCAATCTCTACAAACACTCGCTTGGCTTGAATTATACAGAGGGTGTTCAATACCTAGCCGAAGAAGCTAATTGTTATTGGCTGTTAGATGCAATCGCTTCACATCAAACAAATCAATTTCTATCAAATCCGAAGTTAAGAGAATTTCAAATCTGGCATTTACAAGTTAAAGATAATTCCGGTGTGAAGTCTGCCGTGGGGAGCCTCCCCACGGCGAGCTTCACGTTTTGGTATGCGAATGGGATACGAATCAAGAAGTATTACGCCAAGACATTGAATATACAGATTTTCCGTTAAACCATATCAAGCTCTATCTGGTTGAAAAAGTTCTCATGCTTCCAAACGAGTACTAAAACGCTTCATATAGTTAATAGGAGAAAACAATGATTCAGGCAATTGATACAGAGCAGGTATTCGTTACAAACCTCGAACAATTCATGACAAAAGCTGATAAATTCATCAAAATTTACTACTCAGGTGTTAGCGATGATAATCATCTGAGAGAAATGATACAGGAACTGAAAAATTTACTTTCAGATACAGATTTACAAAAGTTAGAA
>JBCCSG010000382.1:0-6893 GCA_039200565.1 Cyanobacteria bacterium P01_D01_bin.50
TCACCATTACCTGAATAATGGCTAGAAGCTTGTTATGACAAAACAACTACAATTGAGGAGCCGTGTGAAGGGACAACTTTCATGCACGGTTTTGAAGACCAACGGAGGAGGCAACAAATCCGTTGAGTTTAACCCGATACGGCATAGAACCAGGTCTAAAACTCATTTTGGCTACCAGACCGGGGACATAGTGAAAGCTGTGTTACCTAAAGGTAAATTTACAGGAACTCACGTCGGTAGACTTTCGGTTAGGAAGACAGGTAAGTTTGATTTGCGCCGAGGTGACGGGTTGAAAGTTAGTCCTGTAAACCATAAATATTGTAAAGCAATTCATCGAAATGATGGGTATACCTACAGCTTTTGACAGCTTTGTTCAGTCTTTTTCAGTTTTTATGCGGATTAGATGATAGCGATCGCGAAGAGCAATAATACCGGGTGCACTAAGCAGTGAATTAGTACAAATGGCTCAAGTCGCTGGGGAGTCAGTAATGCAAACTCCTGCTTTTGGGAAAGAACCAGAGCAAGTCATCTACGCCCCCGAATTGATTGGGCATACGTCTGGAAATCTATGCTCCTCTGGATTAAGGCGATGGGCAGGTGCTAAAACAAGACGTTGGGGTAGGGCGTTTTTCGAGACCTTGTTTTCTACTAAAACTGACCCTTGGAAATACACCAGCCCCTTTTAAAACGGGTACCTTATTTAGGCCATGCTGTACTAATACTTTGTCCCATTAAATATGATCGGTTTTCTCGCATACCCGTCTGGAGTTGGAAACCCCAGTCTAATAACCAAAGTCCTATAAATAGGACTAAAAAACTAGCCATCAAAACTGATGAAAAGGACTACTAGCTGTGTAAGTAGGGTAAAACTTTTTTTCGTAGATCGATATTTTGAGGATGTTTAATAAATTTCATCGATTTTGGCTAAGTATTCTATATCTTGTAGTATTTACTTTAGGAAGTATCCCAATTAGTAATGCCAGTCCGCAAACAAAAGCGATCGCCCAGAGTTCTATTCGTTTTGAAGAAGTTAGCAATAGGGCTGGTATTTCCTATGTAGGAGCAAGTTATGGGGCTGCTTGGGGTGACTTCAACGGTGACAACTTACCGGATCTGTGGGTAACTAACCACATTAATCCCGGTATCCTCTATCAAAATCAAGGTGATGGAACTTTTACGGACATGACTGAGGAAGTATTTTTACCTTCTGAGGTATTTCCAAGATTAGAGGATATAGATCAGCACGGAGCAGCATGGGCGGATTTCGATAACGATGGAGACCAGGATTTAGTACAATTAGTCGGAGGTAATATAGGGGTTGGCAGTTTACAAGATATAGAATTATTTAATCAATTTTGGGTCAATAATGCCGGAAAATTAGAGAGTCAAGCAAGTAAATGGGGAATTGAACATCCAGGTGCTCGTGGACGAACTCCTCTTTGGCTTGACTTTGATAACGATGGTTTACTTGATTTGATCTCAAATGCTAGTTTACGACCTGACAACCAGGCAAAGCCAACCATATTTCAACAGCGCCGGGATGTGTTTAAGGAGGCTAGTTCCCAGACTGGTTTTCACCCAATTAGTAGTTTATTTGGTTTCCAGACCGATCTATGTGGAGATGGTAATTTAGAACTTGTTATTGTAGGTAAAAGCTCTGATAATTCTTCCCCAATATTAGTTTATGATAAAACTTCGATACCATTTAAAGATGTCACAACTTCTCTGATATCTGATGCTGTAAACAACCCTACTGACATCGCAGTTGCTGATTTCAATGGCGATCTCTTGCCAGATATGTACTTAACACAAAGTACGAAAAACTCAGATTTAATTCAAGACTGGTCTCACGGTGCTAGAATGAGATTTGTAGTTAATGGTTCGGAGCGAGGTGCTCGGTTAAGTACTACTGGGAAGATAGGCATTTGTCTGGGACCTCCTTGGAGTAGCTTATCCCCTTCGGATATAAATATTGGAAAACAAGGAATACACCCAACTAACAATAAGTGTTTTACCCTATCTCCAGAAAATCCAAGTGTTGAGGGAATTTTACCCCATGTATCAGGGAGAAATCGAGGTATTTATATTGGTTACGATTCTATATTAAAGAGATGGGAGCTAAATGTTTCAATACCAGAGCGGAAGATTTTCGCCATTAGTTTTCGGACAACCGAACCCATTTCCCAATTAATACCCATCGGCTTCGATCCTGCCAATTATTCTTTTATTTCTGACAAGCTATTGATAAACACTGAAAAAGGACTTGTAGATAGAAGTAAGGAAGCGGGGATTGATAACATTCCCAACACAGGGAAAAGCGTCGTTGCAGGAGATTTTGACAACGATATGGATCGAGATATTTACATTGTCAATACCGGTGCCGCAGGAAATCGGCCAAATGTGCTTTATGCAAATCAGGGCGATGGGACTTTCGTCGCAGTTGAGGTAGCGGGTGGGGCAATCGGACCAATTCCAGATCCTAGCAGTACAGTGGATACCGCTCTTGGAGTTGGTGACTCAGTGACCATGGCGGACTACGATCTCGATGGTTTTCTAGACCTGTTTGTCACAAATGGTGAGGGACCACTTCCATTGCATAATGATGGTACTAATAAACTTTACCATAACCAAGGCAATGAAAACCACTGGCTTGAGATTGACCTCAAAGGAACAATTTCAAATAGAGATGGTATAGGAAGTCAAGTATTTGTTACTGCTGGTGGTGTTACTCAATTACGGGAACAGTCTGGTGGAATTCATTCTAAATCCCAAAATCATCAACGACTCCATTTTGGACTCGCTGGAAATACTCTTATAGAAAAATTAGAAGTCAGATGGCCAAGTGGTTTAGTTCAAAAATTGCTCGAAATTCCGGCTGACCAACTAATTCAAATTATTGAGCCATCACAAAGTTCATAGCATAGTTAAAATCAACCTTAAATAGTAATATCCAAAGGTTTTGTATTAAAAGCAAAGAGAGAATTATAGATGTTAATAAAATATAATGGAGAGCATAAGTTCATATTTGTTGCTAATACTAAATGTGCCTCAGCATCGATAGAAAAATCAAAAATTGCTGAAGTCTCAGATATAAAAGAAGTACATTTATCCCGTGACAAGCATTTGCCCATAGAAGATATCTATACAAAGTATAGTGGAGTATTTGAGAATTATAAATTTGAATATTTTTTTAAATTCGGTGTGATTAGAAATCCTCTAGATTGGATTGTCAGTTGGTATAATTTTAGGTCTAGACCTGAACTAAAAGATCCAAATCACCCGACACACCGTAATTATACAGGAGAAATGACATTTGCAGATTTTTGGCACTCGACTAAAAATAATAAATTTTTTGTAAGAGGTCAAAGCCCTATGTTTTTTTCACCTGACAATAATAGCATCAAAGTCAATTATTTGGCTAAACTAGAAACATTGATAGAAGACTTATCTCGTATAAAAGGGATATTGGGAATAGACTCATTAGATATTCCCAAAGTAAACACTTCCATAGTGAGAATTACATCGGATAATGTGGAGGAATCTATAAAAAAAGAAATCACAACAAAATATAGTCGTGATTATGAATTAATTAATAATTTGGAATCCTTTAATTCAGAAGGGTTAGAATTATTTAAAAATCGGACTTTCTAGAAGGGGAGCATCCCAATTTTTGAAAAACACTCAAACCTTAGAAGGATAGGGCTATACAAGCCTAGTATGCTATAGCCCAGTAAAAACTTGTAGCCCACGGAGGTGGGCTTAATTCATGTAGCGATACCCTTAAAGGGTATTGCTAAAAATTTGGGGTGCTCCCTGTAGAAGTTTAATTTCTGGGAATTTTACTGGTTAACCACTAATTCTGAATTTGGGATTTTCAACTCTGGATTTTGATTCTCGAATTGATATTGCTCAGCTTGCATATTCCAAAGAGAAGCATATTCTCCATTTTGCAGCAAAAGTTCTTCATGAGTACCCATTTCAACTAACTTCCCAGCCTTCATCACCAGAATTCTATCGGCTAAACTAACAGAAGCTAGTCTATGGGTGACTAAAATAGCAATCTTATCTTTAACTAACTCAGCAAAACTACGATATATTTCATACTCGCTACGGGGGTCTAAAGCTGCTGTCGGTTCATCCAAAATCATTAGTTGGGCATCTTTTTCCCGCACAAACGCTCGTGCGATCGCCACCTTTTGCCATTCTCCACCAGACAGTTCAGTACCGTCAAATTGCTTGCCTAAAAGGGTATCATATGCTTGGGGAAGTTTTTCAATTCTAGCCTTAATTTCTGATTTTTCACTAGCACATTTTAATCGCTCTAAATCATCCATTGCGGAAGTATCGCCCAAAGCAATATTTTCCCCAACACTGAGAGAATAGCGACAAAAATCTTGAAATACCACACCAATTTGTTGCCTCCACTCTTCAAGATTCACATCTTTGAGATTTTCTCCATCTATAAAAATATTACCTTTAGTGGGCTCATAAAAACGAGCTAAAAGCTTAACTAAAGTACTTTTACCAGCACCATTTTCACCCACTAAAGCAACAGTTTCACCGGGATTTAATGTTAAGGAAATTCCACTTAATGCCACTCTTCCATCTGGATATGCAAACTCAACATTGTCAAAAACAATTCCCGATTTCATGGGTTTTGGTACTGACTTACCCGGAATAGACAAAGCCATTGTGGGTTGAGTATCCATAAATTTGAAAAACATGTCCATAAACAACAGACCTTTTTGCAACTTTTTAGAATACTGTAAAAATCGGGTAATATTTTGTTGAATATAACCCAGTGACTGAATCAACACAATGATACTTCCTGGCGTTAATTTACCAGCCAAAGCTTGCTGTACTACCCAAACAAAGCTAAACCCATTTCCCAAAGCACTTAATAATCCTAAAGTTGTGGTAGCCCAAACTTGTTTACCTCGCAACTTTTCCATTATTTGATATCTATCTTCAAATGCTTCTAGATAGCGCTGACGAAACAAAGAAGATAGTCCAAACAAACGCACTTCTTTAGCATAGCTATCTGTAAGCATTAAGCTTGAGAAATAACGCATCCGTCGAATTTGAGGACTTTTAGCAAAATTTTCATGCCAAACTTCCGACTCAAGTTTGAAAGAGACATAAGTTTGCGGCAGGTATGTCGCTAGAATTAAAAGTGGAATCCACCAACTAACACTAGCTAATAGAACTAGCATTGTTACTTGAGTAACTAAACTAGTAAATATTTCTAGTAAACCCCCTAACAAATTGATAGGAACGTTTGATGATTGTGCTTGAAGTATTGCTAATTCATCATAAAAATTGGCATTTTCAAAATTGGTGAGATCGACAAAACTATCTGCCTTATCTATCAGCTTAAGATTAATACTTGCCGTCAATTTTTCAGTTAAATTAGTAAATGTTGTATTAATCCAAGGACCACAAAGATTTGCAAGAACAATTACTGCAATCCAAAGTGACACAACACTAGCAACTACTGTTAAGTTATACTCGTGGGTTGAGGTCACTTCTGCCACAGTATCTACAATATATTTATTAATTCCAATTGTGACAGCAGGAATGATACTTTCTAAAATCAATACAATAATTAAAAATGCTACTATTCTTGGTGCTGCCGTCCACAATATAACTAGAGAACGACCCAGAACCAAGCTATAATTTTTCAAATCTTGTTTAAGCTTAGTGAATAATTTTTCATCATTATTGTCACTACTAGCTGTAACTTTTTGTTCGGATTGAACCATTTTGCTCCTTGATTATTTGTTTACTTAACTTTAAGGAATACAAAATCTAAATATTACTTTCAGAAAAATAATTATCTCATAAAATAACCATAACCTTCGTTGGGGAAATGCCCATGCATCAAATTCGACAATTGCTTTGGTTATATTCTTAGTTTGAGAGTTGGTATTGTTCCATGTTTCAACAGTTCGCTAACATCTGGTTGGGTTTCCTACTCAGAAATACCCGAGGTGGTTTCGCTTGCAGAAGGCTCTATTGTTTCGATTTTTAGATTCAGCTTTTCATTTTACCGTACCGGAAGTCTATTAAATCCTCTTGTTAAAGAAGGATTACCGATTCAATTCGAGGAACTACTCAAAATGCAGCACTAAAGGATGGGAAGATAGGGTTACAAGCTATGCCCAACTTCTAGCCAGAACCCCCGTCTCTTTAGAGCGGGGAGTGGCTCAGTAACTATATTTATATACAATCAATAATTTTTCTTAACTGCTGGTATTTATCATCAGCAGTTTTATTTTTACGGCTCACGCCGATGAAGTTGTGAAGTTCGTAAAGAATAAAAAATGACGGCTCCACATGAAATAACCACCGAACTGAAGAAGTTCTACGGCTCAGCTACTCTCTACAAACACTGGCTGGGCTTGAAATACACAGAGGGTATCCAATACCTAGCGCAAGAAGCAAATTGTTACTGGCTATTAGATGCTATCGCTTCACATCAAACAAATCAATTTCTATCCAATCCGAAGTTAAGAGAATTTCAAATTTGGCATTTACAAGTTCAAGATAATTCCGGTGTATTGATTTGTGAATGGGATACGAATCAAGAAGTATTACGCCAAGAAATTGAATATACAGATTTCCCTTTAAACCATATCAAGCTCTATCTGGTTGAAAAAGTTCTAATGCTTCCAAACGAGTACTAAATCGCTTTATGTAATTAGTAGGAGAAAACAATGATTCAGGCAATTGATACAGAGCAGGTATTCGTCACAAACCTCGAACAATTCATGACAAAAGCTGATAAATTCATCAAAATTTACTACTCAGGTGTTAGCGATGATAATCATCTGAGAGAAATGATACAGGAACTGAAAAATTTACTTTCAGATACAGATTTACAAAAGTTAGAA
>JBCCSG010000383.1:0-6875 GCA_039200565.1 Cyanobacteria bacterium P01_D01_bin.50
CATCGAGATGAGTTTGTGATAGTGCAGTAGTCTGAGTAGAAAATGTTAGAAAATAACCGTTAGCGTTTTCAGCTTTACGTTTAAGTTCAGATTGAAAAAAACCTGGTGATTTAGCAGCTATCGCTTTACCGTAGCGTCTGTGCCAACCTTTAATACTTACTCGCTCAGTTTTAATTTGATTGCCGTGACGCAGAATTTCATTAACTAATTTACGATTTTGAGACTTTGCGTAACTACTTTTACGTCGTTCTAACTCCGCTTTTTTAGCTGCTATCCGGCGATAATTGCGGGTTTTTATCCATTGCTTTTTACCTTTTTTGACTTTGCCTTTTTTACGGACAATCTTATTACCGACTTTTTGATCAAAGTCGGGTTCAAAATTATCTGGATTGTGCATTCGTTGAGAACGCTGCATTTTTCTTTGAAGCGCTTTTATCTCGCGCTCAAATGTTGGTACTTTATCAGCAAATGGAAGTAATCCAGCTTTATTGTCAGCAACAAACGCAACATTAGAGATGTTAACATCAAGCCCAACTACCCCTTGCGTTACATAGTTTTGAGGTTTTTGGTAAGGCAAGCCTTCATTAATTAATTGAATAAACCAGCGCTTTTTACCGTTAATATTACGCCATAAAATACGACCATATTTGACCGCTGAATTTAAGCCATGAACTATTACCGGGTTATCCCAATCGATAATAGGTTCAACTTTTAAGCCGCACCAAACAACTTGATTATTAAGCCAACGTAAACCTTGTTTGTTTGATTTTCCTTCTACTGATTTAAAGCGAGATGTTAACTTAAACCGCACTTGTTTAGCGATTCCAAACAGGATACGCTCAACCGCTTTAAATGCTCTAGTGCCTAACTTTTGTTGAGTATTAGAATCAACTTTATCAGCAATCCACTTGGAAGATTTAGCACTTATTGTTGCAAATGATTGCAATTCATAATCAGAAAATCTTGCTTGTCTTCTAGCTTCTTTGAATAACTCATTGCGTTGTTTTTTCTGCTTATCTCTATTAAGACGCTTTGCTTGTTTATATGACTCGGAATTACGCACCAACTCCATGCGAATCAACGCCTCGTTTAGACAAGCATTGTATAGTTGTCTGCCAGATTGAAACCTAGCACTCAGTTGCTTTTCGAGCTTGCTATCAACTATAAGAGGCAATTCAGTTATAAATGATGGAGTTGTTTTACGAGCCATTTGACCAACCTATGTAAATGGTCTATACTGCAAGTGTACATGCTGCTATACTAACATGTCAACTAGGAACAGTAGATATTTTGAAAAAGGTAACAAAAATAGATATACAACCACTCGCGAAGTTAGTTTAACCAGTACTTTAACTTTGCGGATAACCCCAGAACAAAAAGAATCACTAAAAAACGTTCCTGACTGGCAAGAACGACTGAGGGGCTTTGTTGATTCAATGATTGAAGAAAGTCACGGCGAATAAATTCGCCTGACTTCGGATTTCCACCGCGCTCTAAAGAGACGCGGCTACCATCCTCATAGTATTTTAGGTGTATATTCAACAGGGAAATCCTCCGACATATCAATTAATGCCATCATTAAACTTGATGGAATTTCAACGAGCTGTTGAATTGTTGCAGGTTTTAAAAGCTGTAGCAGTTAGTTGAGTACGGTAGACATTGTAGAGACGTAGCACTGCTACGTCTCTACATTTGCTGTACCAACCAACGACGAAACAATTCCACAATAATAGACAATCGTCCTTGGGTTTCTTCAACAACATCATGACGCTGCAAAGTTTTTATTGCTTCTTCTAAATTTTTCTGGTCAAAACCTTTTTTAGAAACTTCTGCGATCGCCGAGTCGTAACTTAATCCTTCTGGATGCGGTGCAAGTACTTCAAGTATTGCTTGTTGTCCTTTTGCACCTTGCTTTGCTTGACTCCAAACCCCTTCAAAATAGTAGCGTCCTCGTTTGAAGAAGTCAGTATCATTGATAATTGCTTCCACATCTTCCACTGTGAAAACTGGATCGCGATCGCGTCCTAATTCAAAAACTTGGTCATTGTAGCGACGAACTAACACAAAACCGATTAATTGCACTAAATAAGGTTGTCCGTGGGTGAGTTCGTAGATTTTATCTAATGCTTCTGGTTTGTAGTCGAGAAGGAAATCTTCTTGTGAAGACGTTGCGTGTGGAGACGTTATATATAACGTCTCTACATCATTATCTGAAAATTGTATGGGGTTAGCAAGAATTTGACGCGTAACAGCAGGCTCCATAAAACCCACATGAATAGGAATAACGCTAGCAAAGAAAGGTTGAAAATAATCTGCTGTCATCTCTTCTAAAGTATGTAAACCAGCAAAAGCAAAAGCAATTTTAGAATTCATTTGTAATAATCCCCGGAGATAACCGAGAAAATTATCAGGTATTTTCTTTGCTGCAATTAGTTCTTCGATTATCTCAAACTCATCAATGGCAATAATTAAGCCTTGTAGAGAATTTTCCTGTAATTTATCTACAACCTGTTTCAAATATCTTTTAAAAGTAATTTCGGGAAGCTTGAGTAACTTATCGTCATCAGGAGGTTGAATGTTTAGTGCGTCTGAAACAGCATCAGATATCGCCATCAAAACTTCTCCAACTCCTTCGGAAATATTGCCAGCATTTAACATGTTGACATAAGCAACCTTTACACCCGAACCTAAAGAATTAGCAGCATTTCGTAAAATTGAAGTCTTACCCATGCGTCTGTGACCGTAAATAACCACAGACTGTAATTGTTCACCCATTACCCATAATTCTTCAAGCTGTCTGATTAACTCTTCCCTTCCGACGAATTTTTCTCCCATAACTGGATCGCCGATAATGTAGGGATTGCGGACGGGTTTAGTTATGGAAATTTCTCCTACTTCACCAGCAATTTGCAGTAGAGCTTGTTGCCAAGTTTCAGCGATATCAAGGATAAGTTCTCGTTCTGCTTGGGGTAGGGTTTGGGGATTATTTAGGATATTGGTGAGTTCTCCTAAAGCGTGGTTAAGTGTAAAAGAACGAGTTGCACGGGAGACGCTGCGCTTTACAAGTTGGGCATCTTCTACAACGCGATGCAAGCTAGAAATTGTCTTCCAAGTTGTTGGACGTAATACCTTCTCTGTATCTCCCCCTTGGTAAGGTGGAGAAGTCGATTTGATGTTGACGATATCATCAAAATCTTTTGCATGGTGAAAAACTGCAAGGTTTTGAGCAAGGGTGTACATCTCCTCCCCGTAAAGGATAGGACGCACTACTGCAAAAGCTTCCTCTGCTTTCGCTGGTTCTTTTTCGTGGAGATACCAGAAACCAGCTGCGGTTGCACGGGCTGGGGTGTCTAAACGTGTTTCCACTCTCAAGGGAGGAAAAAATGGTTCTTTCCAATAGCGGATGAATAAAAAGCCTCTTATAAGTTGTAAATTAATTTCTTTTGTTAAAGAGGCTGATACAAAACCTACCAATTTCCAATCAAAAGGCGCTTCAGCTAACTGAGAAACACGATAAATAATTTGCTCGGAAGAAGTTTTAGCAAGTATTTGATTAACAGCTTTGACAACGGGAATAAATTGTAGAGTATAAGCAAGCAGCTGATTGACATTATATAAACCCATTTCCCAATCTTGTTGCAGCCATTTTCTTAACCGAGCAGAAAGTAATGGTATCGGTAGTGAAGTAATACGTAAAAAAAGTAAGCTACTTTTTTGAAGATACCGAATATTGAAGAATAAACCAATCAACCAACTTTCTGGACGCACAATAGCTACGCTTATAGCCATGCCTATAGCCACACCCCACATCGCTACGCCAAAAGTCACGCCAAAAGCAAAACCAAAAACAACATACCCCACTGCCACGCCAAAAGCCAAGCCAAAAGCCACGCCAAAAGCTACTCCATTTGCCACACCACTTGTCACACCATTTGCAACACCATTTGCTAAGCCTAAAGCCATTGCATTTGCCAAGCCTAAAGCAACGCCACTTGTAACACTATTTGCCACTCCAAAAGCCACGGCATTTGCAACCCCAAAAGCCACTCCAAAAGCCACTGCATTTGCTACCACAAAAGTCATGGCATTTGCCACGCCGAAAGCTAGTGCAAAACCCACACCTATCCAAGTGACAGAAATACCTATGGACTCCAAAATTCCACTCAAAACTAATGGTGTAAAAATTATTAATAGCAACCCTTGTAAAGATAAATTACGGTGAATGACATTCTCTTGAAGCAATTTCCATACCTTACGCCAATTCATTTCCGTATCTTGGATATACCCACCCCCAAAAGTATCTACATACCAACGGAAAGCTTGAGGAAAATAAAATACCCAATACAACAACCGTAGATAATCTAATGGATTCCACAATGAAAGAGGACGTTTGAGTTTTGGAGCTAAATCTAGACGGGGTACGGGGGTTGGTTGGGTCATTGTTTCATGCCTTCCACATATAGCGCATAAATTCCATAACACATTTCCATAATTTCCCTGGGGTAACCACCACACCTTGTAATAATTTCGCTAATTTCTGTTTCTGTAAACTGAATCGGATTATTCTTCAGGCGATCGCGAATAAAATCCCGAACAGTAGCTTCATCCCATAATTCAATCTGTTCCTCAATACAGATATTTTGAAACGGCGAAACCATACCAATTTCATTACTATCGGGAAAAAGTTGATCTAAAGAAGTAGAAGCAGCCACAACCAAACGCAAAGGCGCATCATGTCCATTCGCCAAACCCCGTAATTGTCCCCTCACTTGATTAGTAAAACCATCCCAAGTCATTTTCTCAATTTCATCAAGTAACAGCAGCAATTGGGGATGTTGTTTTTTTAAAGCTCTTGTCAAACGAATTCCTTTACAATCTTCTATTCCGACTTCGGAACATAAAGCGTAGTAGAAATCATCCTCGTCATAAACTTGACTCATATCCAAATAAATTGCTTTACGAGGTGGGATTAATTTTGTTTCTGCTTGTTGTTTAATCGTCCACAATAGTGAAGACTTACCAATTTCTCTTGTACCAATTAGCGCTACACTACTTCCACTATTGAGTGTTTCAAATACCCGATTGATTTCTTTTTCTCTACCAAAGAATTCTTTAGAATTTTTAACTATCCCACTCCTAGGAATGAAGGGATTGGGTGGAATAACTTGAGGTAAAGATGATTGATGTTGTCTTAATTCGGGAAAAGTCGTAAAAACAACCGTTACAGAAACTGCTCTTCCACCTAAATCAAAACTCCTGTCTCTTGTTTTTTTGACAACACCACAGACTTTCCCCGTTTTCTGATTTAACAAAGGTGAACCACTAAAGCCGGGACGAACCTGTCCTTCTTTAAATTTCAGTAATTTATTACCATCAAAACCTTCATATTCAAATGTTGCAGAATCTCCTTGAATATTTTGGTCGGTGTAACCAAATGCATACAGTTCGTCTCCTACGGTTATAGATTCATCTAAAACCACACAGGGATGATTGGGAAGATTTTCTTGGAACTTGAGTAAAGCCAAATCAACCAAATCAATATTTTCCGGTAATTTATCGATTACAGCCCCATAACATTGATTTTGCCACCAAACATTAATTGGTTGATTGGTTTGATCAATTGCTTCCTTAACCACATGAGCACAGGTAAGAATTAATCCTGGTGCAACAAAAAAACCAGTTCCTAATTCACTACCAACCTTTAAACGGACTGTACATCGATTCAGTTCTTCAAACATCAACCTTTATATGCTTATGACGCTATACGGTCTAATTTCCCCATTCGAGAGTAAGTTTCAAATTTCCTTTACCAGAACCATTAACCAGCAACGTTGTTAACTTTCCCGACTCTACCCCAACTTCCAAACTCAATTCGACAGTAGCTTTATCTGGCTTTACTTTATTAACAGTATTGGCGATCGTACCAGTAAGACCCTCAATAGCATCCGTCACTGGCTTAAAATCTAGTATCTTGCTCGATACATCTTCTTCACCACCTAAAGACTTCGCTTCTACCATCACGATTAGGTTTTCAGAAATCTTTACTGGGATAATCTCTGTACGTTGTTCCATAAAAATTTACTTAAAGATACTAGAGTATGATGTGACTTTTTATTGGATTTCAAGAGATTATAGTTACAATATCGGTAATTATCTAAGATAGAATTAACTACTAAAAACAAAAATATTGTCGTTTACCTTTATACAAAAAAGGCGTGTTACGCTCTCCGATAACACACCCTTGTATATTGAGAATAGTTTAGGTTTATGGTGCGTGACGGTAATTTCAAATCCTGCACGTTATGAGTGATAAATTATCGTAACCGTTATACAGCCTACAAAAACAATTAAAAATTAAGAATTACCAACAGGACTTACGCATTTGTCACAAGACGTGGATGGTGCGTGACGGTAATTTCAACTAATTTTGTTATAGGTGATAAATTATCGTAACCGTCACACAACGGCACGGCAATAAAGCGGGAAGAAAATCTACACCGCTTTTTGCCTCAATAAAGGGGGAAGAAAATCTACACCCCTTTTTGCCTGCCGATCTCGGCGGGCAGTGACGGACCCAGCACCGCCTCGCGGCGCAGCCGCTGGTTCGGACGACGGTTGACGCGGATGACGTGGCTCTCGCTCATCCAGACCTCGTTGGTGACGCTCGAGGCGGGCTCGAGCGGCACGGTCGAGTCCAGGCCGGCGTGCAACAGGGCGTGGCGCGCCCTGGCCATGGCCATCGGGTTGCGGCGCTCCTGGCTCACGTGGACTCCTTCGTCGACCCGGTGGCGGGTCGACGGACGGTGGTTCCATCGGCGCGCCGACGCCGAACCTGAGCCCGGGGCGGCCTTTGGGGCGCGGATCTGGGCCAAACG
>JBCCSG010000384.1:0-6844 GCA_039200565.1 Cyanobacteria bacterium P01_D01_bin.50
AACCGAAGGCAATAATCCTACTAGTTTTATCATTGTAGAACCAGGAGCAACTCAAGCAAAAGTAATGTTTACAGGTATCCCTGATGGTGTACCAGAAGGAGAAGAAATTGCGGCATTTAGTCTTTTAGAAGGAGACGGCTATACTATTGATTCTAACCAGAATTCGGCAAATATAATTATCACCGATTTACCCATCGTTAGCTTAGATACAGATAAAACAGTAATTTCCGAAGGTGGAGAACCACAAATCATAACTATTAATCTCAGCGAACCGGCTCCAACTGGTGGTTTAGTTATCAAGTCACGGTTAGACGATCCTGACGGCGAACCGGGAGATACAGATAGTGCCTTGGAATTTTTCAGTAATATTACTGATTTGGTTGAAACAGAAGAAGATGGCGTTTTCTTTAACGATATTACAATACAAGAAGGTGCAACCAGCGCAACTATTGGAATTAAAGCAGTTACAGATAACAAAGTAGAGGGTACGGAAACAATTTCCATAACTTTGCTTGAGGACGAAAATTATTCCATTGACCCAGCTTTTAGTACAATTACTACCACGATTGAAGATATTGTTAGTAAAGAAATATCTGGAACCCCAGGAGATGACAATCTACCTGGTACCAATGCTGCTGAAAAAATTAGCGGTGATAGAGGTGATGATAACATCTTTGGCAACGGTGGAATGGATACCTTAATTGGTGGTAGAGGCGACGACAATATCTATGGTACTGATGCTGCTGAAAAAATTAGCGGTGGCAGAGGTGATGACTACATCTTTGCTAACGGTGGCGCAGACTTAATTAACTCCGGCGCTGGATTAGATACTGTTTACCTTGGTAAGGGAGTTGCTACCGTCGTATTAGAAATAGGCGAAGGGTTCGATACTATCTACAATTTCCAATTAGGTGCAACCAAATTTGAAGTAAGTAGCTTGGATAATCTCACCTTTGACGATAGTAATTTGGGCGCTAAAATCTTCCAAGAGGATGATTTAATTGCAGTTGTTGCTGGAAAATCTGCGAATACTTTTAGTAGCGATAAAGATACAATTTTTGCGGTGTAATTTTATCTATTTGAGTTAAAAAACTGTATTTTCAGGCTTATGCTCTTGTGGAATCTAAGTTCAAATCGACTTGGATTCCTTTTTTTTTTCAAAATTGCGATCGTTTTCCTCTGTCAGCAATTAAGGACATAAGCAGATTTATTGCCTGCGATCGATGGGAATGGGGGTGAGGTTTTATATTTAATTTTACTTACTTAAGCGTAGATAATTACTAATAAAAATACTTGAGTAAATATATTAACAAATTCTGGATAATTTAAATTACTATTAACAAATAAAAAAAGAAAAAAATAATTGTTTAACTTATTACAAACATATAATTAAGTGTCACAAGCAAAACCATAAATCAATTTATACAAAGCTAGAATCAAAATATAAGCTTCAAAAAAATGAATATCTTAAATCTGTTTCCTCCACAAACCAATAATTTACTTTGAAGGAGAGAATCCAATGGTTGTAGTAGTAAGCAAAAAAGACGAACTGAAGAAAGCTCTGATCGACAAAGAAGAAGAAATACTTGTTACTAATGGGGAATTAGCCGAAAACATTGGGGAATTTATTGAAAGACTCAGATGTAAAAATGAAAGTGAATTTGAAACTAGAGTCTACATTACAGGGTTAAGTTTATTCTTAGGTACTGCCTTATTAAGCAATTTCTTGGCATTTGGATTTCTAATTGTCGGGTTCAAAGTCTTAATTATACCAGAACTATTGATATTCATAGCTATTTTAGTTTTATTAGCAATGAAGCTGAATAATCTTCTCAAAAATAATTATGAAATTGTCGATTCCGATGAAGAAGGATTATTTTTAAGATATAAATTGAGTTAGAAAATAGTAAACATACCTTAATTTATATCATTGGAGTTGTTGAGAAACCCGTTTTTTTATCGAGTTTCTCAATTTTCGTGAATGATTACAAATCTCTTATAACTGCACTAGCTTTATCTAATGCTTCTACAAAATCCCTGAGAGGAAATTTCAATTCCGAAACAAAATCTGTATGCACGTACTGTGAATATATATCTATTTCCATTTGCTCAACACCTTTATCTTTGTTAATTTGTGCAACTTGTTGTCCCTTGTATTGAATCTCCACAGTCATCGCTTCATAATTTAGATCGCTAAAATAAAGAATTTCAAACCCGGAATCTAAATTGATAGGCATTTTTACCTCCTAACATCAAGCCGCACGCACCTGGGCTTAATTTTTTACTTCCCCACTTTTATCGAATGAGGATTGTATAAAAGCGAAAATATCCTTAGATAGAGAATTTACCGAATTCAGAACTATCTGATATCGTTTACTAAGCAATAACTAGCTTATGTAAACATTTATGCGTAAATTAAAATTTATACTTTTGTCATTACCCCTTATATTTACTATATCTTCCTGTGTTGCGGAACCATCTGCAGAAAATAACAGCCGTTTAAATACAGTCAAAAGCCGCAATCAACTATTGTGTGGCGTTAGCGGGCAATTACCTGGTTTTAGCTTTGTAGATACTGATGGTAAATACAGCGGGCTTGATGTTGATATCTGCCGTGCAGTTGCAGCGGCTTTATTTGATAATCCAGATGCAGTGGAATTTCGCAATCTCAACGCCAAAGAAAGATTTACCGCCGTACAAACCGGAGAAGTAGACATTCTCAGTCGTAACACAACTTGGACAATGAGTCGCGATACTTCCGTGGGTATGAACTTTGCACCCGTAGTATTTTACGATGGTCAAGGCATGATGGTACGAAAAAACGCTAATATCAAATCCTTAGAGAACCTTCAAGGCAAAGCAATCTGCACCCAAACCGGAACCACCAACGAACAGAATTTAGCAGATCAAATGCGAAAACGGGGTATTACCTATAAACCCGTAGTTTTTGAAGATATTAACACAGCCTACGCCACCTATCAACAAGGACGTTGCGACGCGGTGACATCTGACAAATCCCAATTAATTTCCCGACGCACCACTTTACCGAAACCAGAAGAACATGTAATTTTAGAAGAAGCTCTATCACAAGAACCCCTTACGCCAGCAGTTGCAGATGGAGATGCTAAATGGGGAGATACTGTGAGATGGGTAGTAAATGCAATTATTAAAGCGGAAGAATTAGATATTAATTCCCAGAATGTAGAACAGTTAAAAACTAATAGTAAAGATCCAGAAGTTAGACGATTACTAGGAGTAGAAGGAGATTTAGGTGAAGGAATAGGTTTACCTAAAGACTTCGGTGCAAGGATAATTAAGCACGTGGGTAACTACGGCGAAATTTACGATCGCAATCTCGGTGCAAAAACCAAACTTAATTTACCTCGGGATAAACGCAATCAACCTTGGACAAAAGGTGGCTTGATGTATTCTCCGCCGTTTCGGTAACAGTCAATAGTGATACCATGTCCGGTTAAATAGTTATCATATCTATGAGGGCTGGTAATGGGTATCACAGCACCCTACAGGAAAAATGTGCCATTAGCGTAAGTCCTGAATTAAAAAAGTGATTTATAAAAGTTAGCAACTGATCTACCTTTATTCACATTTTGCACCATCAAAAACTATTGTAAAAATCATTACTATTTATCCGACTTCGTTTTTACCCCCCTGGGACTGCAAGTCCCAGTCTAATAGCAAAAGTCCATTAAAATGGACTAAAAATATAATACTCTTTAAATAGTATTATTTTTAACAAATAAATTTAGGATTTAGCTAATTAACCTAGGACTTACGCAACTGGCACATTTTCTTTGTAGGGTGCTGTGACACTTAATTAAATTATCAACGCAGTTATAAGGGTTGTAGTGTCACGCACCACCCGAGTCTTGTGACGCGCAGCCTTAGTTCTGTAACCGTAAGGTGCAACATATGTGTTTACCAATTTA
The DNA here is from genome assembly GCA_039200565.1 of Cyanobacteria bacterium P01_D01_bin.50. Taxonomy (GTDB): domain Bacteria; phylum Cyanobacteriota; class Cyanobacteriia; order Cyanobacteriales; family Nostocaceae; genus Rivularia. The sequence goes on from JBCCSG010000384.1 coordinate 3,948, forward strand.
TAGAACAAATTGGTGTCGCATAAATTTATTCATGGTTAGTATAATTTGGGTTTAAGCTTGTATTCAGCTTTATTTTCTGTAGGAATTAATGGCAATTTAGATTACCTTTTCTATTCTTCATCTCCCCATCTCCATTTACGTGCATATTTAGAAATAACTGACTTTATCTTATTTCCATTTATGTACATTAATAGATTCTCATAATACAGTATATTTCAGGTTTCTGGGGTAAATTAATATGGTTAGGGATATCTGTAACACAGAAGTTGCGTTGTATTGATAATTCAATCTAAGCAAGAGTGTAAATGCCAAGGTATACAGAGAAATAATGAGTCATATTAATTATAAAAGTTTCGAGATTGAACTGAAATCTGAAAATGGCGAATGGCTTGTAACGATAAAAGATCCTAGCAACTTAATTGTTGATAGTAGCACCAAACCAAGTCAAGAAGAAGCTGAAGAATGGGCAAAAAAAATAATCGACGACACAATTAATGAGTTTATATCGAGTATTACATGAATTTAAGTAGGTTGGCCTTGAAAATAGTAATTGGGATTAGGCAATAGGCAAGCCGGCAAAAGGCAAAAGGAATAAGGGTTTGAGGGTAATTTATATTCTGTAATATAGCTTGGTTTATTTGTGCCGACTTACTTAGTACTCGAAGGCGTTGAGTTATGCTGTCTCTATCGCTGCATTTTTGTGTATTGGCAACTAATTATAAAGTTGTTAATTTATCTTTGCAAATCAATAAAAATACTGTATTTGCATAACTTTTTTTATTGACTAATATTAGTTTATCTTAGGGAAGAGATAAGGAAAGTAATGGATAATTGTGTTAAAGCACACTGTATGCTAAATATCAAAAAAATCTATAAACTTGTTTCTATAACTGTTAGTTGGCTCGGTATTTTTATTTTTATTTTTCTATTTCCTATTCAAATTGCTTTAGCCGCTCCTCAAGTTAACATTAATGTTGGAGCTTCTGTAGTTGATGTTGGATTTGATATCCGAGATCTTACCTTATTCCGAGCAAATTATTATTTGCAATCAGATGAAACTAAAAATAAAACTGAAGCGCTGAAGCAACAGTATGAAGATGAGCCAGTATTAGATTATATAAATGGTATCGATGCATCTCAAGAAGGTGATTTTAAAAAAGCAATTGGTTATTTTAGTGATGCTTTAAAGAAAGATGGTAATTTTGCTGAAGCCTATGTTGCTAGAGGGCGTGTCTACTCGCAATGGGGTGATAATCATCTTAAGGAAGCAATACGAAGCTACACAGAAGCTTTAGAAAAACCACCAAAGTTTGCACCTGATCCAAGTCGATTCGTTGAGCCTTTACTTGGGCGTGCTGCTGTATATAGAAAACTTGGTAAGGATAAAGCAGCACTTGACGATTTAAATCGTGTTATTGAACAAAATCCCGATTTCTATGATGCATATTTGGCACGAGCTGATATATATACTAAAAATAACGATACTAAAGATGCTTCCCCTTTAGGCGATCGCGATTTGGCGCTTAAGGATCTCAATACTGCTATATATCTCAAACCTGATTATCCAGCTGCACTCCTGGCACGAGGATTAATTCAAGCCGAATTGGAAAAGGATAAAGAAGCGATCTCAAATTTTTATGAAGTTATTCAAAGCGATGAAGCAGATGCAGCCGCTTATTATAACGATGCGTATTACTATTTAGGATTAATTTATCTGAAATTGGCGCAAGAGAAACAAGCTATTCAAGCTTTTTCTTCGGCTGTTAAACCTAATGAAAAAGGATACGACTTTAAGCATTACGCGGATGCTTATTACAATCGAGGCTTGGTATATAGCAAATTAGAAAACTATGCAGAAGCGGTTGAAGATTTTACTAAAGCACTAAATTATATTAATAAAGAAATTTTACCCAATCCCACAAAAATTGATGCTTACTATTACCGGGGTAATGCAAATTTTGAACTTTGGAATTTGCAACAATCAGTTGCTGACTATACTAAGGTAATTAGTTTAAAACCAAATTTTGCCCTAGCTTACTATAACAGATGTATCAGCTATCGTTTTCAAAATAACTTTGATAAAGCTATTCAAGATTGCAAAAAAGCTATCTTACTCGATCCCAAGATGGATGAAGCTAATAATACCCTTTGGGCAATTTACATTCTAAAAGAGGGGTTAAAAGACGGTTACATTCATATAGAAATTCACAAACCAACTCTGTGGGAATACATCAACAGTTTGTTCTGGAATTTAGTAGTGCGAATCGGGGGCTTTTTCATTAGCCAGCAAGTGTTACAAGACTAGGATGGTGCCGTACCCTCATTGCCTTATTATTACGTTCAATATTAGTGAGTGTACGAGCACGCTACAAGGAAAATATGCCAGTTGCGTAAGTCCTATATAATTCTGATAAAAAAGGATTTGATATCTGATATCTTGCACCATTGTCATTAAGCCCAGATTTCACGGAAATGAATCTTGGCTGCATATATAAAGTACGTTAAAACGTACTAGAATACTTACCTAGTCGTCTTTAGACGACTTTAGCTATGAGGCTGGGAATTCATTCCCAGACGGTTGTTGAAAATGGTGCAAGATATATAATCAGGACTTACGCAATTGTCACAATACTCGGATGGTGCGTGACACCACAACCCTTATTACTGCGTTAAAAATTTACTTAAGTGTCCCAGCACCCTACAAAAAAATATGCCAGTTGCGTAAGTCATAATAATATTAAACACGATAAATCCAAAAGAAGATTTGAACTTTAATAATCAACTAACTACAAAGTAAATAATCTAAAGAGAAAAAATCAACAACCTGGGGACATGAATCCTTCTTTGTATGAACATAATTTCGCCACATCTCTAATTGCTCATCAGTCAAATAATTC
>JBCCSG010000385.1:0-6839 GCA_039200565.1 Cyanobacteria bacterium P01_D01_bin.50
AGAAACAAAAATTAAGATTTATCCCTTACCAAAGCAACAGGAATTAAATGTTTGGATAACCTGTAGCGGAGGAAAAGAAAGATTTGCAGAAGCTGGAAGTTGTGGAGGAAATATTTTAACAGCTTTACTTTTCCAATCAGTAGAAGAATTAGCAGAAAAAATTAGTATTTATAGAGAAGCAAGAGCAAAAAATGGTTATGCTCCAGAAACAGGTAATGTCACTTTGATGTTACATACCTTTATTGGTGAAGATATAGATATAGTTCGCGAACAAGTAAAGCCTTCATTCTTAGAATATCTCAAGAGTTCGGTAAATTTATGGCAACAGAATTCCCAGAATCTAGATGAATTGAGTGAAAAAGAACGGGAAGATTTACTATCTTTTGCTTTTGAACGTTATTTCCAAAGTAGTGCTTTATTTGGTACGCCAAATAGTTGCTTGAAAATGGTTAAGCGCTTACAAGAAATTGGTGTAAATGAAATAGCTTGTTTAATTGACTTTGGAGTTGATAAAGTTTCGGTGATGGATTCTTTAAAGCATCTGAATTCATTGCGAGAGCTAGCTAATTTTAATTCTGATTCAGGAGATTATTTAAAGGAAATAAATCCAGAAGAAGATAATGGAAATAGCACATCTATAACAGATATTGATTTAGATTCGCGTTTTCGATTGGTATATAAGTCGGGTAAAAATGTTTTGCAGCGAGCTTTTGAATTTGAGCTACCAGACAAATTAAGAGAAGCTGGAATTCTACCCTATTTTCGAGAATTTGAGCGTAATGAAGGTGCAACCTGTGTATTTGATGGAAGACAGGTAATTATGCTCGGCTCAAATAATTATTTAGGATTGACAACAGATAAACGAGTGCGAGAAGCTACTGCTCGTGCTGCTTTGGAAGATGGTTCAAGTCTTACCGGTTCCCGATTGCTTAATGGATCGACTCACAAACATCGCCAATTTGAACGCAAACTAGCTGCTTTTTTAGGATATGAAGATGTATTGGTATTCACTACTGGTTATCAAGCCAATCTTGGTTTAATATCAGCGCTGATGAACGAAGAAACAACTCTAGTGCTAGATAGCGAAGCTCATGCTTGTATTTACGATGGTGCATTTATGAGTCGCTGTAAAGTTGTCCAATATCAGCACAATGATTTGCAGGATTTAGAAGCAAAATTGCAGGAAGTAGCAGGTAAATCGGCAACAATGGTAGCGATTGATGGTGTTTACTCCATGACAGGTGAAATTGCACCATTGCCAGAAATTCAGATTTTGTGCGATCGCCATAATGCCACCTTTATGGTTGATGATGCTCACGGATTGGGAATGTTGGGAGTAAATGGTAGGGGAATAGAAGAACATTTTAATATAGTGGGGAGTTGTGATGTTCTATGCGGTACCTTTTCCAAGAGCTTAGCATCGATTGGCGGATGGGTTGCGGCTGAAGCTAAAGTTATTGATTGGATAAGGTTTCACGGGCGCTCCATGTTATTTTCTGCTTCTATTCCCCCCACATCTTTAGCTGCTGCTTCTACAGCTTTAGATATTCTGATTTCCGAACCCAATCGAGTCAAAAATCTTAATGATAATGCTCGATATTGGCGCGATAGACTTGTTGAAATCGGCTTTAATGTTGGTCAAACCCAAACGGCAATAGTACCCGTAATTATTGGTGATGACATGAAATGTATGATGTTTGGTAAAGAATTATTAGAGGCTGGAGTTTATGTCAATTCAGTCGTGTATCCCGCAGTGCCGCGAACAACGGCATTACTGAGAACGAGTGTCATGGCTACTCATCAGAGAAGTCATTTGGATCGAGCTTTGGAAGTATTTAGCCATGTTGGTAAAAAATTAGGGTTAATTGATTAATTTTGTTTGAGTAAAATCACGTAGTAAAAATTGATTTACTATTAATTTACTAGACAATAAGTAAGTCGGCACAAATAAACCAAGCTACATTACAGCTTGGGTAAATTACCCTCAAAGCCTTATTCCTATTGCAAGACAGCAAGACAGCCTTATCCCAATTACCATTTTCAATGCCAACCTAGTTAATCCCAATGAAATTTTACCAAAAACATGCGATTATTACCGGTGGTTCTAGCGGTATTGGTAAAGCAACAGCAATTTTGTTAGCGAATCAAGGAGCTTCTATAACTATAATTGCTCGCGATCGAGACAGGCTGGAAAAAGCCAAAGTAGAAATAGAAGCAGCAAGAGTATCTCCAGAGCAACAGATTATTTGTATTTCCGCTTCTGTTACAGAGCAAATTCAAATTGAGCAAGCAATTACTCAAGCTGTTGAGGAAATTGGTACACCCGATATATTAATAACTTCTGCTGGAATTGCTCACCCTGGTTATTTTGACGAACTTTCCTTGGAAGTTTTTGAGGAAACAATGAAAATCAATTATTTTGGTACTCTCTATGCAATCAAATCTGTTTTACCATTGATGATTGAGAAACAGCAGGGACATATTGTCATCATATCTTCTGGTGCGGGATTAATTGGGATTTATGGTTATACTCCTTATAGTCCATCTAAATTTGCTTTACGTGGATTAGCTGAGTCATTAAGGGGAGAAATACAACCGCAAGGAATTAACATTTCAATTGTCTATCCTCCCGACACTGATACTCCACAATTAGCAGCAGAAAATCTCACAAAACCCCCTGAAACTAAGTTAATTACTGGTAGTGCTAAAACTTGGAGTGCTGAAGGTGTAGCGAAAGTGATTTTAACTGGGATTAAAAGAAAAGATTTTGTAATTACACCAGGATTAGAAATGAAATTATTACAAGTTTTACATAGTTTACTCGCTCCAATACTTAATTGGTATTTTGATGGAATTGTCAAGAAAGTAGGTAGGTAGTTGATAGTGGTTTGTTGTTGCTTGATAGTTGATATTGGTTAATCGTTGGTTGTTTGTTGATAGTTGTTAGTTGTGAATATGAGAAAATAAAATGAAAATTTTAGTATTAACTTCTAGTACTGGAGGTGGACATAATTCAGCAGCAGCAGCCTTTGCTGATTGGGCTACTTATTTGTATGGTTCTCAAATAGAAATAAAAATTGAACATTTACTAGAAAATTCCAGCCCTACTTTAGCCAAAGCTGTTGGTTTTTATAATTACATTCAAAGAAATGCACCTTGGTTTCATCACATTTATTATAATCTTATCGAACTACAAGAACTAATAAATCCAGGAACGGTTTCTCTTGGTAGAGATTACTATATTAAACTATTAAAGGATTTTCGACCTCAAGTTATTATCAGCGTTCATGATGCGGTAAATAAAGGATATTTTGAATTAGCAAAACAAGTTCTTGGCTCTCATACTCGTTGTGTAATCTATTGTTTAGAATTTCAAGGTGGTTATGGATTTAGTCGTAACTGGGTTAACAAAAATGCTGATTTATTTTGGGCACCTACAGAAGAAACTGCACGAGCAGCTATTTTTCTAGGTATGAAACCTGAAAAAGTTAAAATTTTAGGAATTATTTTGCGTCGTGATTTTTATCATCCTCCTTTAAATGAAGTAGAAAAAAATAATATTTTGGTGAATGAATTAGGTTTAAAAAAAGAAAAATTTACACTATTATTAGCAACAGGTGGCGCTGGCGCTCAAAATCATCTTGCATTTTTAAAAAATTTAGTTAATTTGAAAAATAATCTCCAAGTTATAGCTTTGTGCGGTCACAATAAAAATGTTCTAGAGCAAGTTAAAATATGGAGTCAAAAAAATCCTGAATTTAATTTATGTGCCTTACCTTTTACCGATAATATGCACAAAATTATTCAAGTTAGTGATGCTATAGTAACAAGACCTGGAGGTATAACTAATAGTGAGGCTTTACATCTTGGTTGTCCGATTATATTTAATGGCTTAGGCGGAATTATGCCCCAGGAATTATTGACAGTAGGTTATTTTAAAAATAGAAATATATCTACTACTATTTATCACCCCAAACAATTATCACCTATTATAAAAAAATGGATATTTCAACCAGAAATTTATTTAAAAAATCGCGATAAATTATTGTCTTATAAACCAGAAATTATCCCAGAAACAATAATCGAAGAAGTATTGAATAAGTAAGTCGGCACAAATAAACGAGGGCTATGTTACAGCTTGGGTAAACCGAGTTAAAAGCCGCCTTACCACTTACTATTCTCTACTCTCTTGTCCTAATTACTATTTTCAACGCTTACCTACTTATTTAGGAATGGCCGCAACTAGCCGCCTTTACTTGTAGGGTGCTTGTACACTGACTAATTTATAACGCAATAATAAGGCAATCAGTGTACGGCACCAACCGAGTTTTGTGACAATTGCGACCATTCCTGTTATTAATAATTAAATTTTACATATTGTGTATAAGATTAATTTTTAGGCGTTGCATAATTGATAAAGTAGAATAGGCAACACCTTATTTTTCTTCTATCCTAACTAATATTTGCCTTTACGGTATCTGTTAAGAAATCTATCCATGTTACGCTCTGCTAAAGCTGCTATGGTAAGGGAAGGATTAGCACAGGCTGTAGAACCTGGGATAAAAGCACCGTCAACCACAAACAAGTTACGATAACCACGAACTCGTCCATAAGGATTGCATACAGCGCCGATTGTTGCACCACCAAGGGGATGAGCAGTAACACTATCATCTATCTCTTGGGCTAAACTTGTACCATTGGCTTGGTTTAGCCGTGAGTAAAAATCCAAATTAGCCTCTCTGATTTCCTCATTGTTAGCAGAGTTCCTAGGCCAAACTAAATCGGCTGTTTTAGTAGAAGCATTATAGGTTAAAGAACCCTCCGGCTTAGTAATAGCAAGACTCAAAGCAGTGTAAACACTTTCAGGTAAAATGGGAAGAGGTAATTGTTCAACTACCAAAGGGGCTATTGGATTATCAAAGTCCTCAATTATTGTAGCGGCTGGACCACCCTTTGTCGGATTAGTTTGCATTGAAGTAAGGACAGCACCAATTGTATCTCCATTGGTTCCCCATAATTGTCCTACTTGGTTATTGAGGCGGCGCAATTTCCCATTATTTTTTGCACGCAGCAAGAGTTCTGTGGTTCCAATAGAACCAGCTGCTAGAAATAGATATTTACAAACAATGGTTTTTTTGTCAACTACGATTCCTTGCTCGTCGATTTGATTGCAAGAGACTCGGAAACGCCTGCGATTTGCTTCCTCTATATCAATTACCACATGTAGGGGTCTTATCTCAACGAAACCAGTAGCCTCTGCCATCGAAAGGTAGTTGCGGTCTAAACTTTGTTTTGCTCCACTGTTGATGCCATAGTAAACTTGGCCATCGATCGCAGATGGAACTTTTGTCCCAGCAATTTCTTGGCGAACAATATCCCAATCAATATTCATATCAAGCTTACGGCTGTTTAGATTCGCTTTGGCAGCCTGCTCTAAAACTATACGACTTGTTAAATAAAATGGACTTTGGAGAATATCATCAGGTATTGGAGATGGTTTAAGGATCGAACGTACCCGTGGATAATAAACTCTATCGAGTTCTTCGTAATTTATACTCCGTGGAAAAACTCTATAGAACAGTTCTTCTGGTGGTTGATAGGTAACTGCATTATATACAAGGGAACTACCACCTACTCCCGCTCCCCGCAAAACATTGACACCATCACCCACCTTGATATCCAAAACTCCTGTATACACATCTATGGGAGTTTCTCCGAAGATAATTGTAGTTGGACTCAGCCAGGTAGAGCGACCATCGGGTTTTTCATAGGTAGAAAATGTATCACCTGCATCAGTAATTTCCCATCGTCTTCCGCGCTCTAATACAATTGTTTCAATTCCTGCTTGAGCAAGGCGTAAGGAGGCTACAGAACCCCCAAAACCACTACCAATAACTACAGCTTCTATATGTTCTTCAGAGGGAGAGGCAAAGCCACGAAGATTATAAGCACCTATAGTTGCAGTGGCAGCCAATGTAGCTTGAAGGAACTGACGGCGCTTGAATTTTCTCACAAATATTTTACTCCTTATTTGATTTTTTTTATTAACGATATTAGTAAGAGGGGCGTTGCTTAATCGAAATATGAAATTATGGTTTCCCGTGGAATAGTTTGGTTTTTGGTGGAGTTAGTACGGGCAGGGATAGATATACCACAACATGGGACAGAATACAAATTTTCAATTTGTGAAGTTCTTGAAAATACTCTGGTAATTATAGTGGTTATATTAACTTTTGAAACTTTTTAATAAATCTCCTGAATCAGACTTAAAATTAGCTAGCTCTCGCAATGAATTCAGATGCTTTAAAGAATCCATCACCGAAAATTTATCAACTCCAAAGTCAATTAAACAAGCTATTTCATTTACACCAATTTCTTGTAAACGCTTAACCATTTTCAAGCAACTATTTGGCGTTCCAAATAAAGCACTACTTTGGAAATAACGTTCAAAAGCAAAAGATAACAAATTTTCTCGTTCTTCTGAGTTCAATTCATCCAGATTCTGAGAATTTTGTTTCCATAAGTTTACCGAACTCTTGAGATATTCTAAGAATGAATGCTTTACTTGTTCACGAACTATATCTATATCTTCACCAATAAAGGTATGTAACATCAAAGTGACATTACCTGTTTCTGGAGCATAACCATTTTTTGCTCTTGCTTCTCTATAAATACTAATTTTTTCTGCTAATTCTTCCACTGATTGGAAAAGTAAAGCTGTTAAAATATTTCCTCCACAACTTCCAGCTTCTGCAAATCTTTCTTTTCCTCCGCTACAGGTTATCCAAACATTTAATTCCTGTTGCTTTGGTAAGGGATAAATCTTAATTTTTGTTTCT
>JBCCSG010000386.1:0-6755 GCA_039200565.1 Cyanobacteria bacterium P01_D01_bin.50
GTTTAAATTCATATGTATTTTATTCACAAAACTTAACTTAGTTATAATTAACTTTATTAAACATAGATTACGACTAATAAATTTAATGATTATTTGTAAATAAAATAGTGCAAAATTAAAGGTAAGCCTTCAGGATATAGAACCGAAATTTAAAATTCAAATAATTTAGGTTCACGATCGCAAAACCGTTCTTTGTCATTTGTCTGCCATGGGAACGACAAACAACAGAGGAAACTCGAGCAAGGCGGTGAAAACCTTAGCTACGCAATAAAGAAGATGTCCCTATGATGCAAAACATTTTGCTAGCTGTCTCAGGTACGGGACAAGCAGAAGATATGCTCAAAGTTATGGAGGAAATACCATCAATACAACGAGCGAAAGTTAGCATTTTGCACGTTGTTCCTCCACAAACCACCGCCCAAGTAATGACAACCAAGTTGGAAGAAGGCGGTAAACTTTTAGCAAATACTATTCAAAAGTTGCAGCTAAATCCAAATCAAGTCAATTCCCTACTCCGTCAAGGCGATCCCAAAGATGTGGTTGGACAAGTAGCGGATGAAATCGATGCGGATCTGATTATTATGGGTTCAAGGGGACTCAAGCGCTTGCGATCAATTTTGGCTAATTCAGTTAGTCAGTATGTTTTTCAATTGTCTTCTCGTCCTATGTTACTGGTTAAAAATGACATTTATGTCAAAAGAATTAACCGGATTATGGTAGCCATTGACAAATCCGAAGCGTCAACATACTGTTTAGATTTGGCTTTATTCCTGATCAGAGATATCAAAGGCGGCGAGTTGATTTTAACTCACGTAATTACTGACTTAAAAAGTCCATCAGCTGAAACTGCACAAGTTAACGCCGAAAAACACCCCATTTTAGCAGCAGCAGCAAATGAAGCTAAAAAACGAGGCATTAATGTTCGTTGTGTACTCAGTATTGGCAAACCGGGCGAAAAAATTTGTAGCTTGGCACAAGAAATGAACGTAGACTTATTATTGCTAGGTTCTCCCGATCGCCGCCCTTCAATTGCTAAAAGTTTTGTAGATCTAGACAAACTTTTGGGTTCTTCGTTATCTGATTATGTCAGAACTAACGCTACTTGTCCTGTTTTACTAGCGCGTACTGGCGCAGTGTAAATTATAGACTGTTAATTCAACTCATTCAACTATAAATAGATTTCGCGGTTGATAGATAAAACCCCTACACAAAACTGTGCCGGGGTTTTTCCTTTGTAAACAATGGAGTATTAATTAAGAATCTTTACTTCCGCTTTCGCGGCTAACGGTTAGAGTGTAAAGTAATACTAAAAAAACAGCGGGAACTAACACGAACAAAATGCTCGCAATGAATCCCAAATCATTAGTTTGCATAATTATATTGCCTCTCTTTTTATTCGCAGCCGATATTTTTAGGATACCATTAGTGGCATATTCCTACACTGATGCTGCATATAAAGTGTAGGCTTAGCCTCGCGAGAAGAAAAACTACATTTCAAGGCTTGGTAATTACGCTAACTGAACCATTAACCAAGGTTTGACAAGCAAGACGGTAATTTTGCGGCTTTTTTTTCAAGATTTTATTTTCTACATCCGTACGAGGTGAGAGGTTATCTATTCCTTCTGTTATTTCTACAATACAGCTTCCACACTGACCTGCACCCCCACAATTCATCATTTTTCCCCACACTTTATAGATATCAATGCTGTTCTGCATGGCTTTCAATCGTAAATTAGCACCATCAGCCGCTATTACCTCTTTATCTTCTTTAACAAAATTAATGTTACCCATAGTTAATACCTCGTTAAATATTACCCTGAAATCAAGCTTGTATCTATTTTCTAATTTATTACAAAAAGTTAAAAAATATCAAATTTAGCAAAGAAAATCTGGCAAAAAATAAGACAGGCGATCACCTGTCTTAAAAAATCTTTATCAGTTAATTTACTTGAAACCTACAGCAGCTTGCCAAACAAAAGCTAGTAACAAGAAAAAGACGGGAATGATTGGGAGAACATCTACCAAAGGGTCAAAAACTTGATATGCTTCGGGTAATTTCGCTAATAATAGTGCTACTTCCATGTTTGTTTAAATCCAAGTATCGAACACAGCTTTCATAATTGAGAAATATCTTAACACGATCGGGGTTGGGGGGAGTAGCTTGCCAGAAATAAGTAATAAATAATTGATAGTAAAATTTGATCTCAAAAAAGCGGTATTACATCGGTAACACCACTTTTTTTGGATCTGGTTAAATTACATTAGTAATCCCAAAAGTTTCCGAAACCATCCATGCCACGAAAGCTCCATACATAACTAGCAATAGAACGGATTCACTTCGACTCAAATCAAACTTCCTCAGAAGCATTAGAAATAGAGCAATCGTTGCCAAAATTGATGCACCCATCATTGGCACAGTAATAGCAAAATCAACGACTGAAGCACCAGCAATCAAAATTCCTACAGGAATGGCTACGAGTAAATCAAAAATATTGCTACCTAATACATTGGAGAGACTAATAATACTATCATTGTTTTGGGCAGCGCGGATACTAACAAAAGCATCCGGTAAACTAGTAGCAGCAGCGATAATGGTAATACCCCACAAGAAAGATGGTGTGTTTAAAACTTCTCCCAAACCAATCGTCCCCCAAACTAATCCTTCAACGCTGGCGACGATGATAGCTAAACTAAATATCAATTTTAACCATTCTTGAACGATAGAGATTTCCTTACCTTCAGTATCTTGGTTTTCTTCCTGCTCTTTTTTAGGCTGAGCTTTGTGTAGTTCAGTGCTTTGCTGCTGCAAAAATAAATATAGCCCGTAGACAGAAAGAGGTATCAAGGCAATCCATCGGTTAATGTTACCCTGCCACATCATATTTGGCACGGGATTATAAAGAACTACACCAGCAAAAGTAATTAATAATACTGCAATGCTAGTAATCTGAAACTGAACATCCCTGTAAATAAAGTCCTTATTTTCCTTAAACTTTAATTCTTTGCCTACCAAACCAGAAATTCCAGGGATCACAAGAATATTAAAAATAGCTGAACCAAAAATAGCAGCCACACCCAACTCAAACTTTCCGTGAATAAGAGTTGAAAGTACTGTAGTGGAAAGTTCTGGAAAACTAGAGCCTACTGCAAGAACAACTCCTCCTTGAACAACAGGTGGTAATTGATAGTGTTCCGATAAACCTTCAGCAGCAGATTCAAGAAAAAAGCTGCCTACCCAGACAAAAGCGGTAGATATAACTATCGCACCGATGTATAAAGGTAATTGTGATACGTCCATTAGCTTGAGTTAATTTCAATGTTTATCAAGAGTCTCATGCAAAGACGCAAAGATGCAAAGTGTTAGGAATACATTGTTGAATTCTCTTTCAAAGGAAGTATGAGGGATGACTAATAAAACTTATACAGAACCCCCTTGTACAACGGGAATTAGGGGATAAAAGCTTCAGGAATGCTAATTTTTCAGGACTTTTACCTTCCAAGTTGGTAGATTGAGCTACTCCCTGTTAACTACCGAGGGAAAAAGGAAGTAAATTAAAGCGATCGGGAACGATAATTAACGTTACAAAAGTGGGAATATGAATCCCAAACAGCACAGCTATCCACTTCCATGAAGTTCCACTAGCCCTAAAACTGTCGCGCACGCCAACAACTGCCAAGTAGGTGCTAAGAACAAATAATCGGTTGCGTAAGTCCTAATAGTAGTATCAATCGGACTAAAAAACACATTTATAAAAACGATAATTGTTTACTGGTAACCCATAACTATTTTAAACTACAAAAACTAAAATCAGAAGTTAGAAAAAATTAATCTCTAACTTCTGACTTTTGTATATTATGCAATTTTCAATAAAAAATCCGGACGTTGCCTAATTAATCAACTTTCATTCATCCGAGGCTTTATTTACAATCAGATCCGACACATTTAACAGTTTTTACAGCTTCAACTTCATTTCTAAAAAGCATATTAAATTTCGGTTGCGAAATATAGAGTTGGTAAACTCCCAGCAGTAGCAATACACAACCTATTTGCACAAATGATGGAGCCGATATGAACCCCATAGCCAAAAGTATTACTCCGGTAAAAACTACTGCAATACGATAGACTTCCTCGGCTATCTTCAATCCCAGCCAGATAGTACCTAAAGCAAGAATCAAAAGCACCAGATAATAAATTGCGAGCATTCTCATCTCCTAAATTTAACACGTAGAATTATCTATCGCTTTACTACAATAACAATTGTTTCGGCGTTGAATTGCTTTTTTTTTACAATTCTAAATATCAATATCTACAAATATTTAAAAATTCTAATCAAACAATTATTGTAGATACTTTACTTAACATTTATTCAATTTATTACCGTTTTAATCCGATCTGGCCTGGAGCGTCACAGGGTTCCCATTTAAAATTTTAATGGGTTCCCCCCAACTGGATATAAGTCATTCCAATGAATTTGAGTTCTGTTTTCATCAGTATCAATAATTTTGAGATAGGATTGAAAATCGTGGATCTGCATAAATAGTATCTCATGGGCTATAGGACAAGCTATAGTCATCGATATGGGCTGTTGTTAGTTTTATTATTCTCTAGAGAAACCATTTTCTTGGCAATAGCAATAGTTTAGATATATTTAATGGGTTTTGTCAGTAGAGATAATATAGTGAAAACCACAGTAGACACTTAAACTTCATTAGATGAAGTAATCTATGATGGGGTCATTATTCAATGATATTTCTGGTTAAGATATAATAATCAATTGAGCAATAAACCATTAATTTGAAAAATTTCAGTAATATCAACATACCTCAAAACATAAATCATTAATACAATCAACAATGACTATGAAGTTAATCAGTTTTCGATTATTACTGTAAGATACTCTGTGATGTATTCAAACACATTTAAGCTACATATATAATTTTTTCGTAGAAGTTTAAACTAACAATCGTAAGTACTTCTTTCAATGGCTTCAATGATGAATCAAGATGCAACTGTAGATAAATAAATAATGTTGATTGATAACTTAAATCTCTGAATCGCGCACTTTTATAATGTTTTTCATCTTGATTGAATTGGAAAACTAGTAAAATCAATAATACCTAAAAAAAGCTTCTAATATATACTCCTAAAGTGGTATTTGTAGACATTGTTCAAGATACCTATTGCATTAAAAATAGCAGATTGAAAATTATTTGACTTCTAATAAGACTTATAAATGTGCATTATGTAACTATTTATACAATAGTATTTAGCGCATATTTCAACCATTATCTATAAAATTAATTATTTTTTAATAATATTCACAACTACCGCTTTTTTTTGATAAAAAGCAGAAAACCTATAGTAAAGCGATCAGCGATAGTATGCCCTTTGGGCTGATCGCACTTACAGGAAAGCCTGCTCCGAAGCGCAATCTTAAAATTCCAATAACTAGAGTTATTCCAATAGGAGGTAACTGTTCCAAATTAGTTAAATTCTGCCTCAACTTCATATCCCATGAAGTTTCGTGTCAACCTTCCTAAAGTAGCTTCCACAATTGCACTACTTTGCCCAGTCAAGGGCTCCGTGGCACAGAATAAAAAATGAAACTATAGCTTATTACTAGCCACTAAAATAGATAATCCCCCGAGCCTTATATACTCCAAGGTTCGGAGGAATTTCAAATGTTGCAGCAAAAAGTGAATTATTATTTAAGTTAACACTTTCGAGCTTAAGTTCTAACTAAGAGCAGGTTAATTTTAGTTTAAGATACTAGGAAACCTACGGTTTGTAAAAAACCACTTACTATTTTGCCGTATTTTAATGAATATTAAATTATAATGAAGTATTGTTGGGTTTACACTTAGATTTTACAAGTGATTAATTAATTGCTATGCATATTTTGATATTACACTTTTATTTATGGTTTAATATTAGGGTCGGCACCCCTCATTTGATGCTTTTGTAGATAACTCGTGACAAATTGTTGAGTTAAAAAAGCACAGAAAAGAGTTTGCTATCCTAAAAGCTATTTAGTCTGGATTTGGAACGTATCTGCTCAACATTTAGAGCCTTTGCAATAAAATCTCAAATGAGTACGGCAAAGTATTACGAAACAGGCAAGCCATTAAAGGAGTATTTTGATCAAAAGCTTAAAGCTGGAAATAATTTCTCCCCCTGCTCTTCTCGATCAATTCTGTAATCATAAAGCTGGGATAAGATTAGTTCCCTCGCAAGCTGTAATGGTAATTTAAGACACTTTTCATCTTGATGCCCAAGAAGGCACTTCATCCCCAAAGGAGGAATTATTCCTTAAAAAGCTTCTTGGGATAAATCGGAATGCTTTTTCGGGCTTTGTGTTGATTTGTTTTGGAATTATGGGAATTATGATGGGAGCGAGGGCGAAATTCTACAACGTTACTTTTAATAGTAATGTCATAGTTGCCGAAAAAGTCATGTCCTAAAAGTCCATTTTCCAACTCCCTTCCAGCGATCGCCACGGGGACTTTCTTTACTTTGACACCACCGGCTTCAATAGAATCAACATAACCGATGGGGAATTCTACAGATTTGGCGCTTGCGGTATTTGCCTTTGCTTTGCCAACAGTAGAAACAGCAAGTAATCTAGCCATTCGCTGAGTAATTACAGTACCGCTAGCACCCGTATCGACAATCATTTCAAATTGGCGCTTGCCGTTAAAAGTAACATCAATAATTGGCGTACCCCCAATACGCCGCTTGATTGGGGCGCTAAATA
>JBCCSG010000387.1:0-6719 GCA_039200565.1 Cyanobacteria bacterium P01_D01_bin.50
GGCAGCCTTAAATATCGAAAATACTCCGAAACAACGCTGCCATGCTTGTAACAAGGCTGCCCCATTTTTTAAGGTTCCATCTCGTGACAACTGATTTGAGTCGTAAAGTTTATTGCATTCGGATTGAGGATTTAAATGTCTGTGGCATGATTGCTAATCATAAACTTGCGAATGCTGTTAGTAACAATTGCTTTTATGAAGTGCGTCGTCAATTAGTCTATAAGCAAGCACATTATGGTAGCAAAGTTGAAATAGTTGACAGGTGGTTTCCTTCTTCTAAAAAGTGTTCGCACTGCGGACATATTCAGTCAATGAAACTATCAGATCGAGTGTTTTGTTGCCAAAAATGTAATCATACATTAGATCGGGATGAAAATGCGGCAATAAATCTGGAAAATGCGCCAGATAAATTAGTAAGGTCGGCTCGACCTTAACTTACGCCTGTGGACAAGAAGGAGCCGACTCCCTTGGATGAAGCCCGAAGTTAACACCTTACTTATTAACCTAGTTTAATGAAGTTTGGATAAGTTTTTCGGAGCAGTGTAAGTATATTAACTCATATAAACCCAGAAGTTGCGTTTTCAACTGCGATCCCTGTATTTGCTCGAGATAAATATCTGTATTCTTTACTACGAAACCAATAAACTGAATTAGCAAGGATACTAGCTTTTTATATTATCGTTACTCATGAGTTATTTTACTTAATAAAAAAAATATTAATTACATATAAAATGGAAACTTTTGATATAGAAACGCTGCCCTGCAACGTTTCTACAATTTAATTAAAACAAAACAGTATTAAAATAAATACTCCTGAATTAAAGATGGAAGTGATAATAAACACCACCATTTAGACCGTGGTCAAAGGTGGCATTAAATTCCTTAGCCTTGGAATCTAAGAATAATTTGGCTTCCTCTCCCGATATTTCTGCTTCTTTAGCAAAGCGCAGTAAAGAAATTTGTCCTCTTTCTTGCTCAACAAGGCGATAAAAAGTAGATTGGAGATGACTTGTTAGCTGTCTTTGGTGTTGTTGACGCAATCCTAACATCAGCCAAGAACCGAATCCAACAGCGGGTAAGCCTAAAGCTAAACCAGCGATGGCTTTATCTGCCATATCCTGTTTTTCTTCGAGAGTTCTTGGGCGATCGTTCGATAATGCCTCCACAGTCACGTGCATAAGAAAAATAGAACCAAACGAGAGTAACAAACCAGCGGAAACTTTTGTGATAAACTTCATAGAAACACGACAAGATGTGGTATCTTGCCGCGATCTTAACCTCACTTACGTGTAGCTTCCAGTATTCGGGAAAAGTAAAAACGCGTGCGTGTCATTGCTTGACGTTCGATGTTAAAGCCGTTTTTTTGCAGAAAATCAACAATATCGGCTTCACGATGCTGATATGCACGGGTGGTTTTACTGGGGCCTGGAAAGAAACTTCCGATTTTTTTGAGTATGGTCAGAAAAAAGGTTTTTGGCGCAAAACTAACGATAATCCGCGATTCTGCGGTACTGCATAAATGAGATATCATTTGGGCTGCTTTTTCTTGAGGATAGTGGATGAGAACATCCAGACAAACAACTGTATGATAGTTACCGCTCAATCCTTCCAAGTCTTGCACTGCAAAAGTTGGATTATCAGCGTTTCCTAAAATTTGCACCGCTCTTTCCTTGCCTTCTTCGACCATTTTTTCAGAAATATCGCTGGCGTAAACTTTTGCTCCTGCTTCGGCTAAGGGTATGCTAAGACTACCTACACCACATCCAGCGTCGCATATTGATATTTCTGCTAAATTTTCATCTGCTTTTAACCAGCTAAGTACCGTATCTACGGTTTTTTGATGTCCTTTGCGGATATCAAGCTGCACTGTATTAACTTCACCATTGCCATAAATGCGTCTCCAACGGTCAAAGCCCGTAGAATTGAAATATTCCTTAACAATGGTTTTATCGTCTGCTACATTCATAAGATTGAATACTTAACTGTTCCAAATCGAGAAAAATCCAAATATCGCTAGAATACATCAATCGATGACAACAAAACTTATAAAAAAAGCAGAAAACCACAAATGCGCGGCGCTTATTTTGTGGTTTGTTAAGAAATGTATTCAGTTATATGGCGAAATTTTTTAGGGTAATAAGCGCTGCCAAGTCAAATGTTTGGTTGTTTTATCATAATTCCAACGCAACAAATTACTAGCATGAGCGCCTTGGATTCCGGTTAAACCAATAGCTCTTCTAGGTGCGGTGGTTGCGAGTGCGATCGCTGTCTCAAGATTACATATTCCCCATTTGACTAAATTTTGTACTCCTGCAAGTAATGGTAAAGTTGTTCCCGATAAAGTTCCATCTGCTAACCGGGCAGTACCTTGAGTGACTGTAATTTCTCGACTATCCCAGGGATAAGTTCCATCGGGTAATCCTAAAGGAGCCAAAGCATCGCTAACTAAGAAAAGTCCTTTGGTATAGTCGCTTGCTCGCAATAGTAAATCGATCATCATTGGGGAGACATGCTCTCCGTCAGCAATAAAACCGCACATGACGTTTTTATTAGTAACAGCCGCAGCTAATAAACCTGGTTTACGGTGATGTAAGGGTGGCATAGCATTAAAAGCATGAGTTACCATAGTTGCCCCCATATTAAAAGCACTTTGTGCTTGCTCAGCCGTGGCTAGGGAATGTCCTAAACTGACGGTGATACCATTTTGACGTAAATAAGGAATTACTTCGTTTTTGGAATCCAATTCCGGCGCTAAAGTCATAACTTTAACAATAGACGTGAAATCGCCCAAAACTCGTCTTACTTCTGCAAGAGACAAAGGTAAAAGATATTCTTCTGGATGTGCGCCGTGTTTTTGAGGATTTAAAAATGGCCCTTCTAAATGCACTCCTAAAACTTTCGCTCCCGAAGTTTGATTTTGCATAAAATCGGCTACCACTGCTAGTGCTTGCCCAATATTTTCGACAGAAGTTGTCACCAGAGTCGGTAAAAACGCATCCACACCGTCATCCCAAAGATAATCGCAAATTTTTTGCAAATTACTGGCATTTTCTGTATTTAAATCTGGAAAAGCAGTTCCCAATGCCCCATTAATTTGTAAATCTACACCACCCAAGGAAATCCAATCGTTTTGGGCATCCAATATTTGTAAATCTTTTAGTGGAACTCGTCTAACAATATTACCCATCGGCACTATTTGTTCAACAATGCCATCACGGTTAATAAACAGCATTTGTCTATCTTGGTAACCGGGGATAAGAGCATTAATAATGTTTAGAGGAGCTTGTGTTGTTTTTATCATAGAATTTACAATATTTACTCAGACAGCTGACTCGATTTTGATCGAAACCGGAACTATAGATCAAGAATAAAAACGCCCAAGAATGAGATTATTAATTATGAAAGTTGAATCCTTATTCTAAAATTGCTTATGACTCCTCTTGTCGGCATTATTATGGGTAGCGACTCCGATTTACCCACTATGCAAGACGCGATCGCAGTTTGTGAAGAATTCGGCGTTACCACTGAAGTCGCCATCCTCAGTGCCCATCGTACTCCACAGCGCATGGTAGAATACGCTATGGCTGCGGTTTCTCGCGGAATTAAAGTGATTATCGCTGGTGCAGGTGGTGCTGCCCATCTTCCCGGTATGGTTGCCTCACTAACTCCACTTCCGGTTATCGGAGTTCCCGTTGCCAGCCGTCATTTAAAGGGTGTAGATTCTTTACATTCTATAGTTCAAATGCCTGCCGGTATACCTGTCGCCACTGTGGCTATCGGCAATGCCAAAAACGCCGGACTTTTAGCAGTACAAATACTTGCGACTCATCAAGCTGATTTACTGGAAAAAGTGATTGTATACCGCGAAAATCTCCGTGATTCTGTAATCGCGAAGCAAGAAAATTTGGAAAAATTCGGCTATCAAGAATATCTAAATCAAATGTAAAACATAATTAGGAGTTAGGGGTTAGGGGTTAGGAGTTGGGAGTTAGGAGTTGGGAGTTAGGAGTTGGGAGTTAGGAGTTAGGAGTTAGGAGTAATAAATAATAACCAAATCTCGATCGTAGTGACTCCTATTGTAAGTAATCAATCTGACTTGATATCACAGATATTTTTATTGTTTTATAAGTAATAAAATCACTTATCTTTTTATTTTTATGTAATTTTTTTTATAAAAATATAATACTGATATACATATTTTCTCAAAAGTTCACATTTCGACACTTGTATTGGAAAAAGATTTGTGTTGTATTAAAAATTAATAATTAGCAGAATACCCTGGGTTCCCTAAGTGATGGAATCTTGATAGAAAGTCTATTTTAGCATTTCGATCGCAGTAAATCGTGCAATAGAAATGCTTTTGGATGAAAATAGAAATATTAAAGAATTTATGAAGCTACTTGCTCTTGTTTCCAAAAATACATAATAATAATCTTGATTTAAGAAAAACTAGTTGTAGCAATAGATATATCATTACTTTGATGAATGATAGCTATATTGTTTAATTTGCTAGTTTTTTCATAGGATTTTTCAGTAACAATTTGATAAAGATGCAAAAATCAAATATGAATTCCCGAACAGAAAGTTTGACTGTTTGGAAAAATTATAATTTTGATTTCGATCCTAATTAAAAAGCTGAGGAAAAGGCACCAGTTTTAAGTCAGAAAGGGGTTATCCATCGAAACGGTGTTTTTCAAGTTCAGAAATTAAAGGAGTGAAAATGCAAAGACTGACGCGAAACAGAATTAATAGAAATGGTAGACGAGGTAATTCAAAACAGTTGACGGGTAACCATAAGAATTTTTTTGGAAGAAAAAAATTCTTATGGGAACCCTTAACAATCGCTACAGGTAATAGCTCATTCCTCAAACAAGTAGGGCAAGGAATTAAAGGTTTAAACCCTAGCTTGCGTGCTTGTCTGCCCATTGCATGTTTTATTGTATTGGCTTGGAGTTATGCTGCAGTTGCCCAAGCTCCTGCTGGGGAAGGCCCAACTACAGCGGAACTCAAGGTTGCATTAGATACACTTTGGGTTGCAGTTGCAGCGTTTTTGGTTATTTTCATGAATGCTGGTTTCGGAATGTTGGAAACCGGAATGTGTCGCCAGAAAAACGCTGTCAACATTCTTTCTAAGAACTTGATTGTGTTTGCTTTGGCTACCCTGGCATTTTGGGTAATTGGCTTTGGGATCATGTTTGGCGATGGAACACCGTTTTTTGGTTTAAATGGTTTCTTATTAAACGGTGCAGATAACAGCCCCGCGACAGGAGATGCTTATCAAGGGGTTTTCGGTGCTCTTAACTGGGCTGGCGTTCCCTTGTCTGCAAAATTCTTGTTCCAATTAGCATTCGCTGGAACCGCTGCGACAATTGTATCTGGTGCTGTAGCTGAGCGAATTAGGCTTACTGATTTCTTGATTTTCAGCATCTTGCTAGTTGGTATTGCTTACCCAATTACTGGACATTGGATTTGGGGTGGTGGCTGGTTAGCAGATGCAGGTTTCTGGGATTTTGCTGGTTCCATAGCTGTACACTCCGCTGGTGGTTGGGCAGCTTTGATGGGTGCAGCCATACTTGGGCCACGGATTGGTAAGTATAGCGATGGTAGAACTAATGCAATACCTCCTCACAATTTAAGCATTGCTACCTTGGGTTGCTTGATTCTATGGTTGGGCTGGTTTGGTTTCAACCCTGGCTCTACAATGGCTGCTGATGCAAATGCGATCGCTCATATTGCTTTAACCACTAACTTAGCTGCTGCTGGTGGTGGAGTTGCTGCTTGCTTCGTAGCTTGGGGTTACTTGGGTAAGCCAGACTTATCGATGATTATCAACGGTGTCTTAGCTGGTTTAGTAGGTGTCACCGCATCTTGCGCTTGGGTTAACTTGCCTAGCGCGGTAATTATCGGTGCAATTGCTGGAGCTTTGGTAGTATTCTCGGTTACCTTCTTCGATAAAATCAGAATCGACGATCCAGTTGGAGCGATTTCTGTTCACTTAGTTTGCGGTTTCTGGGGTGGTTTAGCAGTCGGTTTGTTTGCTGTTGGGGGAAGCCCCGACGGTATCTATGCTGAAGGAGCTGGCCCAGCTGCTGGTTTATTCTTCGGTGGTGGAATCAATCAACTATTCATTCAGTTAGCTGGTGCTTTGGCTGTAGGCGGTATGACTGTATTACTTAGCACCATCTTCTGGCTAGGGTTGAAAGCTACATTAGGTATGCGCGTAAGCCGTGAAGAAGAATTGGAAGGTTTGGACATTGGCGAACACGGTATGGAAGCTTATAGCGGTTTCGCCAAAGAAGCTGACACTTTCGCACATGGCGAGCCTGGTACACATGGAATCTCAACAAAAGAGAATATGCCTACAACTTTTTAAGTTGTTTTATTCAGAGTTTTTGTCTGTTCAATAAGTACATTAATTAGCTCTGGTTACAAGCTCTATTTTGTAACCAGAGCTAATTGTGAGTTTGACTCCGATTTACCTAACATGGATTCGGCGATCGTCATAGGCTCCCGTCAGTGCCAAAAATGCCCTCGCAACTCACCAAGCAGATTTACTCAAAAAAGTTACTCTATAATCGTTAAACGAAGGAAGAAGGTTTGAGCGGAAGAGCCGAAGTTGGCTGGAATTGAGATGGGGATGAGCGACCCCAACTCAATTCGTCCACCGTGTGACGGGCACCCATAAGAATTTTTTTCTTCTAAAAAAATTCTTATGGGAA
>JBCCSG010000388.1:0-6688 GCA_039200565.1 Cyanobacteria bacterium P01_D01_bin.50
AATTAAATTCGTCTATGAAAAATCGCCGCAAGCTTGTATCGTCGTCGCGTTCAGTTGCACTCTCTACTACAACTTGTAGTTGTCCGTAAAACATTTTTTGCTGCGGCTCGGAATAAAGTTCAAAACTGTATTTAGTTTTTTGATTTTGTTTTTTGATTTTCGTTTCGCGCCACTCGGAATGTAATTCTTCAAAATTGACTTTAATCCACTTCATGGGTAGCTCTGGTGGTTTTGGTAGCGAAGCTGCTTTCTTCCTGGAAAATTTTATAAAACTCTCTCTCTCGCGATCTGAAAGAGTCTGTATAGGATCTGAAAGGATCTGAGGGGTTCTGGAATTCTTATCTGGAGGGGGTTTCGAGCCGCGATTTTCCCGCTCGTGGGATTCACTGTCCCGCTCGTGGGACACTCCGTCTCGCTCGTGGGATTCACTGTCCCGCTCGTGGGACACTCCGTCTCGCTCGTGGGATACTGTCCCACCTGTGGGACACTTTTCCTCTACTGAAGGAAAAGAAACAACTTTTTTAGTTTCTTTAAGAATTATTCCGTGAGTTGCTTCCCAATCAGTGTATCCTTTTTGTCTCAGTTCGTTTACCGCACGGTAAAAAGCAGATTTGCTGATTTCCCATTCTCGACAAAACTGCAAGACGTTGGGGATTACCATTTGAGAACCGGGCATTTTTGTAACTTTTTTGATAGCCAACAAGTAACCGGCAGTAGAAAGTAACTTGTCTTGATACCACTGTCTGATTTCTTCTTTGGTTATAGGGTAGAATTGCACGCCTATTTTCTCTTTTGATTTTTTAGACATTAGGATTCCACCTCCTCAAAAGTTACGGTATTGATTTGTTCTGCTGGTTGAAGCTCAAACCATTCAGGCAGCCAGTTTTTATCTTTTAAAGCTTGTATTGCTCGACTAACCGTACTTTTGTTCTTCTTCAGGTCAGACGCAATAGTGTTGTACGTGACAGCTCTTTTTTCGCCACTGGGGTTAATTGTTTTGAGATAATAAAGGACATCTAATTCCGCCGAGTTCAGCTCTCGGCACGCCCTTAACCATTCTTCATGTTGAAGTGGATAAAATTTCCCTTGAATTTTTGGGTTGTTTTGAGTCATAATGCACCTACATAAATTTGAAATTTCCACCCCAGTCCGTCGTTAAATACTGGGGCTATTTTTTTTGCAAACACATCACAATCGTTCGCCATTGACTGTTAACAGCTAATATGGATATAAAAGCGGTTAAAGATTTCTTTAATTCCCTTGCCCCCTTTAGTTCCTTAAAGGATAATTTAATCATTAAATTTTACTCTAATTAAGACGACAGCAAAAAATGCAAGAATTCGTTACACAAAAAACTGAAACGCATCAGCAGCTGTTCGATGAGATGATGAACCGCTTCGATATTTCAGCGAAAGAACTAGCTGAGGCAGCAGGGATTTCTGAGGTTACGCTTTCTAGATTCCGTCGAGGTAAAGCCGATTTAGGCATGACCAAATTTCTTTTAATATTTGCAGTTATTCCCGATGAGGCTAAAGAATGGTACGTTTCTCGCGTACTAGGCATTAAGCCCAAAGCCAGTTTGAGATCGCAAATTATAGCT
Organism: Cyanobacteria bacterium P01_D01_bin.50; assembly: GCA_039200565.1. Lineage (GTDB taxonomy): Bacteria > Cyanobacteriota > Cyanobacteriia > Cyanobacteriales > Nostocaceae > Rivularia. The sequence goes on from JBCCSG010000388.1 coordinate 1,601, forward strand.
GCATCTCCTCAAGAAAAAGCAGAGGTTTTTAATGCGCTTGCAGTTTGGGTTGTTCAGTCTCACGAGAACGAAGACTGTTTTCCGCAGGCGGTATAAGTATGGTTATGAGTCGTAGGGTAAATTTATTGCTCAAAAAGCAGCAGAAAAATACTGAATCTAGCCCTTCACCACGGGCAGTACAGAAGTTGTAGGGATATCACTTATCGTTTAACTGAAAAAGCCGAAGAATGCTAAATCAACACGCTCATTTAGCTGGTTATTTTTATGTATAAGATTTACTAACAATAACATCAAGAACTGTCATACAAGTTAGCTACACCACTAGCTAATTTTTGTGCTGAGCAATTTATTGATATATCAATAAATATTGAAATGTCCATAGATTTAGGCTGTGGCTATTTGTCTTAAACTTCCTTCGATCAATATAACTGATTGATACTTGCTTGACATCAAGGAAATACTGTATATTATCTTACTACGTAATAATTATTAATCATGAGTAAAATATTATTCTTTTAAAGTTAATTGGCTTAGCCGATAGCATGGCGGTGTAAAAAATTATTTGAAGCTGAAAATACTTTTATTGACATTTTTTTCTAAATAAATGTCAATATATGATAACTAAAAACTAAAAAAACAAAATAACTGTACCACAGAAGGTAAAGTCGCTGATGCAGGAAGCGTTTGATGTGAATGAAGCTTCTGGGGAGAAAGTGAAGCGGATTAATAATACGCTTTTGGAAGAGTTGGTGTTTGAGAAGTAGTGGGAAGTGGAGGCGATCATTTTTATTTACCTCAAAACTTAATAATTAATATTTATCATTTTATTAACGGGAGATTGTGCCTGCTGAAACGGGAGAATTGCACATTCATAGGAATTTTTTAGTACTTGTGACTTTCACTGCTGTAACTCCTGGGCGCTCATCACCAGTTCCGAGGGGCGCTTGGAGTGAAATTTCCGTGAGGGAAACATTTCCAGTATTTCACTACCAAGCTTAGTAGAAATTAGCCTCAGAAGAGGTTCTGTAGTTATTTGAGACTTATTTGAACCACAATCTAAACTCTAAACAAATAGATTTGTTATTGACTGTAAAACAATATTATTTACATTGAAATATATAAGTTTATCAAATAATGAGATAATATTTATTATTTCATCTAATAGAATTTGTAATAAATTCAACGCCAACTAATTGAATGGACATTAATATCCAAAAAGAAGAATTTAGTTATGCATATATATACGCCATTGTATCGGCAGCGGGTTATTCATTTCAGATAGCAACTCGACCGCTGGATATAGGTGGAATAGATATTATTATTTCTGGTGAAGAAAAGGAATATTCTTTATATCCACCACGTTTAGAAGTGCAAGTAAAAGCTACTTCAACTGCTGTAATAGATAATGAATTTATCAGGTATCCACTTAAACTTAAAAACTACAACGAACTGAGAAAATCAAAAACCCTAGTTCCTAAAATCTTAGTCATTATTTTGCTTCCCGATAACCCCTCAGAATGGGTTAATCAATCAGAAACAGAATGGCGGCTTACGTCGATGTGGATATTGGCTATCATTAAAAGGACAACCGGAAACGCAAAACACAGAAAGCATTACAGTTTATTTACCACGCCAACAACTATTTACGGTCAGTGCTATTAAAAACATTATGGAACAAATAGAAACGAGGGGTAAATTATGAAAGCAATTGTTAGCGATATTGAAATACTTAAATCTCTAGAACCATGCCAAGTTGAAAGTTATTTAAAATCCAAAGGATGGCACGAAAAAACTCGCGTACCCTTCGGAAGTTTCTGGATGGACTAGAGATACTTTTGCAGAAGATAAATTAAAGATTTATTTACCCTTAGACCCCAGCTTTGATGACTACCCTCGTCGTATGTATGAAGTCATGGAAGTTTTAGAAAAAGCCGAGAATCGCTCCCAACTTGATATACTAAGCTCACTTATTACCATCGTTCATAACGTTAACGTTCAAGGTGTTGTAATGCAAATTGATGCACCTTTGAAAGAACATTTGGATGGTGAAGTTACTCTGGTGGGTGTAGTAGTTGATAAACTCAGAAAAATTAAAACCGAGTTAAAAAACCAAGATTATATTTTGGCGATTAAGGCTTATCAAGAACGGTTAATAATCACTTGCCAAGGTGATTTAATTAAGGAAAATAATACTTTTGTTCTGAAAAATACTAAGAATATTACTTTAGAAAATATTGAGTAGCGGTTTAACCGAAGTTTTAGACGAATTGCAACGTAACGCATTCTATGCGTGGGGAATGCGTTACATTGCAATCTTTTCAATTACTAATTGATCACTATTCAACAGAATTATCCCCTACTCCCAAAGTCAGTTCTAAGGGTATGCGCTCTGGATAAGCTTTTACTACTTGTCTGTAAACATCGTAAGAAAGTAGGTAACGTCCTTTGTTGCGTACCTTCTGAGTAAATAAATTCGTACTTTACAGATTTTAATAATTCGGGTCTGCTTGCTTCTTGCTCAGAGCCTTGGCGTTCTTCTACCTCATCAACTGTCGTGAGCGGTGGTAATGCAGGCCACCACAAACCTTGATCGTCAGGTCCTGTAACTGCTCCCGATGGTTTCAAACCATTACGATTGAGTAGGGAAGTTGTAGCAAATTCTTACTTTCGTGGTGATGGTTCCGAATTCAGATTATTCGCATATTCTACTTGCCAGGTATAAGTAGTAAGTGCTGTAGCTTCATATTGGCTTGTAGTTACGTTGGTGCAACCAGCTAGAAGCCCCACTTCGTAGAAGAACGCAGACGAAAAAAGAAATGAAAATAATTTTTTAGTACGTTGTTTTTCTAATCTCATAGATAATTTAATAATTCATGAAAGAGTTTAACAAGAATGTTATTCGTCTTACCATTTGCTATGAAAGCCGCATTCGGATAATAGTAAAAGTGTTGCTTTTAGTTTATTCAACATTCTTATATCAGAAATACCATGTCAGATTCAAAATTATTTAACGAAGCCCTAGACGCACTATATAAAGCTGCGAAGGCATCTGCCAATTTTGTCGAGTTGGCGTTAACTTCAAAAGATACTGATTTTAATCCAGCTTATAAAGAGCGTTTAAAAGTTGCCCTAGAGGTATTGAAAATTACATGGTCTAATGAAGATGAAGAAGATGAAGACTATGAAGACGACGAGGAAGACGAGGACGAATTACCCTACATACCAAGTAATAATTAGAGCAGTGGTTAATACAAGTTACTGCTTAATTTTTATTTTCATTATCGATTAAAGAGGAAACGACCGATAAGTGATAATCTTTACCAGTATCTCTGGCAGTATAATCGAAGATAAACCGTTTAATAGAAGAGAAATATTTATTTTTGCGGGTAATTAATTCATTGATTATTGAGCGCATATCGTTCTCAACTTCTGCTGGAGCGTTAGCGAATAATTCAGAAGTCATTGATTCTAGCACTTCCTCTTGCTTATCTATAGGTAATAGCGATGCATTCCAAGCAATTACACTCATCATTACTAAAGACTTATAGTCGGAAATGTTATTTACCGCTCCTAAGTAAGGCTCAATAAATTCGTTTAAAATATCGGACATTTTTTCATGTCCCTCTGGATTGATGATTACATCTTTAATCATTTCCCCATAATCACCCGACTGTGACTGTCGCTTGATTCTTTCCACCATACGAAACTTGTCTTGGGATGCTTTTTTTTCTGCAAGCAGTTCTTTAAAACCTGATGATTTTCTAGCCATGATGGATGAACTACCCCGATATTAGATGCTGATTACTTTGATTATCATGATGCAAATATTTTCAAGAGGGAGAAGGTTGTTTAAGAAACTTACTATTAATTTTTTTTACAGAAAAAGGTGTCTAATACCATTACTTTCAATAAATATCGTTGCTTAAAGAAAAATCACGTCACAAGCCCGCGTTGTCGGAAAAACTGTATTCTACTTACAAGACTGTATATACCAGGGTGTAGAAACAATGCGAGTGGAACGCGAATCAATTAACTTCAAACTCCCCAAACCTTTAGCCGACGCACTTCGAGAAGCAGCAAAAGAACGCAACACCACGGCGACAGATTTGGTAATCCGAGGACTACATCACATTTTAGGAGACGCTCCCGGTACAGAAGTAAGTACAGAAATCCGCTTGCAGCAAATAGAGCAAGATTTGTATTACCTAGCTCATAGCATCAACGGACGAGCTAAAACAATTCAAACTAATAGCCCCGCTGCTAATTCTCAAACTTCAGAACGAGTAACCAAAATTGAAGAAAAACTAGAAGCCATCAGCAACCGGGTAGCGCAGTTAGAAGGAGCGTTAATTACCATTCAACGCAATGGCAGCGTATCAAATAATTACAGACGATACAAAAATTCGGGCAATCCCTACAACCAAAGCGGTAAACCACCTCAAATAGAAGCCCTGGACGAACAAAAACTGGCGCTGCGACTTAACGTTAATACTCCCACGCTACAAGAAAAACGTACAACTTTAACCCAAGAAGAATTTTCGGAGTGGAGTAAAAACCGAGATAGAGGTAAATATTCGTGGTGTTTTAACGAAAAAGATGGACTTTATCATCCAGTTAAATAATTACTGTGGGTTCGCAGATAAGTTGAAAATTTCCGCACGGAATCATAGGGATTCTGGCTCATCTTGTCGCGCATAAAGTGAAATTTTGTCGCGCATAAGTTGAAAAAATCTGGCACAATTCGCGCATAAGTTGAAAATTTCTACAATACTCCAGATGTCATTTCTACGCTAGTGCTACGGAAAAACAAGGGTTACAGCCATTCGTTTTCATTTTATGCGCGAATTTTTTTCATTTTATGCGCGACAATTTCATCTTATGCGCGAACTTACATTACAATCGTCCCCGCAGTAATGTTTAATGGTTATAAGTTCAACATAAGAATCAGCAATGTTGAATACAAACACTATAAGTAATACTGAACTCATCGATCTCTGGTTGCACGGTAAAAGCACCAACACGGTTGATGGGTATCGTCGTTATGCTGAACGGTTTTTTGCTTCGGTGGGTAACAAGCCTCTGGGGGAA
>JBCCSG010000389.1:0-6634 GCA_039200565.1 Cyanobacteria bacterium P01_D01_bin.50
CTTGCCTACACAAATATTTATGGCTACGCAACGCTGCGCTGAAAAAAATCACACCGGATTCCTACTCTATGCAAACCCTTGAATCAAGTACCCTAAAATCATATACTTATTGCCTGGTACATTCGCAATCTTCCACGCATCACAATGCACTTAGAACAACTAAAAAACACCAATTCTACCGAATGGGTTACAGATAGCAATGAAAATTTTGCTATTTCCATTCGTTTAAAAGGAGAAAGGCTTTTCCATGAAATATCACCCTTTCAAACTGTAGAAGTATTTGATACTCATGAAAGGGGAAAAATGCTGACTATCGATCGCATGGTGATGTGTACCGAAGCTGATGAAGCGGCTTATCACGAGATGATTGCTCACGTACCAATGTTGACTAATCCCAGTATCAAAGATGTGTTAGTAATTGGAGCCGGTGATGGCGGTACAATTCGCGAATTAGTTCGCCATGATGGAATCGAGCGAATAACTATGGTGGAAATTGATGAAGCGGTGGTGCGTGCTTCCAAGCAATTTTTACCAACTATTTCTTCTGCCTTGGAGCATCCAAAGTTAAATTTACTTATAGATGACGGTATTAAATTTGTTAAAAATGCCGAAGATAATACTTATGATTTAATAATAATTGATTCTTCCGATCCTGTAGGTCCTTCGGAAGGATTGTTTACAAAATCATTTTATCAAGATGTGTATCGTACTCTGTCCCCTGGTGGGGTGGTAACGGTACAAAGCGAATCGCCAATATTTCACCAAAAGGCTTTTGTCGATTTAAATCAATGTCTCAAACAAGTGTTTGGCGTTGATTCGGTGCATTGTTATTTAGTGTTTATTCCCATGTATCCCACGGGAATGTGGAGTTTGACTTATTGCTCTAAACAAGGAGTGCATCCAATTGATAATTTAGATTACGCAGTAGCAGCGCAGTTTGTCAAACAGCATAATTTGCGGTACTACAATGCAGATATTCATCAAGCGGCGTTTGCTTTACCTGGGTTTATTCAGGAAATGATTTCTTAGGTTTGTAGTTGCGCTTTAGCGCTAAAGCGCAACTACAAACCTCAAAATTTCAGCTAAACGTGATATTACAACTTAGAATAAGCAGACAAAATAATTCTTTCCGTTTCTTCCCAACCTATACAACCATCCGTTACGGAAACTCCATATTTTAACTCTTCTAAATTAGTTGGAATCTTTTGATTGCCTTCATTTAAATTAGATTCCAACATCATCCCTAGGATAGATGTGTTTCCATCTGTAATTTGTTGCACTACATTTTCTAAAACGCCTCCTTGCAATTTATAGTCTTTATTAGAATTACCGTGACTGCAATCAACTACAATTCTTGGTGGTAAATCTGCTTTTTTCAACTGCTCTTCTGCCGATTTTACATTTTCGCGATCGTAGTTGGGTTTACCACCACCACCACGTAAAATTATATGACCGTAATTATTTCCATTAGTTTGAACAATACTAACCTGTCCTTGTTGATTTAACCCTAGAAAATGATGGGGATTTTTTGCTGAATGTAAGGCATTTAAGGCAACTTGAATTTTACCATCCGTACCATTTTTAAAACCTACAGGCATGGAAAGCCCGCTGGACATTTCGCGGTGGGTTTGTGACTCGGCAGTGCGTGCACCGATCGCCGACCAAGAGATTAATTCACTGATGTATTGAGGTATGATAGGGTCGAGAGCTTCTGTGCCTGCTGGCAATCCTAATTCGTTAATTTTTAACAACAGTTCCCTTGCAATTAAGATGCCTTTTTCGATATGGAAAGAATCATCCATATCTGGATCGTTAATTAAACCTTTCCATCCTACTGTTGTTCGAGGTTTTTCAAAGTAAACCCTCATAATTAACAGTAGTTTATCTCCAACTTGCTCTTGAAGCTTTTTCAGTCTTTGAGAATACTCTAAAGCTAGTTTTGTGTTATGAATCGAGCAAGGACCAATTACAATAAATTTTCTTCTATCTCGAAAGTCGAATATGTCTTTTAGCTGTTGTCTATATTTCAAAACATTTGCTTGTGCTGCCGGTGTTAGAGGAAATTTGGATTTAACTTCTTGTGGTGTCAATAAAACGTGATAATTCTCAATGTTAATATCAAATAATTGACTACGCATGGATTACTCTGCCGTTATATACCTGTGCTTTGAATGCCGATTTCTATACATTGTATCGGAAAAATCACAACTTAAAACATAAATATACTTAAACAATATTCAACTATTTGAACTATTTTTATCATTTAATATTCCTACAAATAATAGTCTGTTATGGAATCAAGAGAAATACATCCGGTTATAAACCTTAAGTTGAATGTCTCATAAATCGTACTGTTAATTGCTTGTGGAAATTTCTAGTTAAGAGCAGTATAAAATATTTAATTAAATAAATGTTTGTGAGATAATAAAGTTTCTTGAAAAAAAGTTAATTGAAATCACGATTTGCTAAATTCTACATTCTCAGGACAAGATATATATTAAGGAATGAACAGTGAACAGTGAGGAGTTAGGAATCATTTAGTCTTCCCCCTCTCCCTCTCCCCCTCTCCCCTTCTTCAAATTGAATGAAAATGCCCGAAATGTTAGGACAACCAAATAATTCCCAAGACTATTCATGGCGCTTCTGGTTTACTTTGCCAATTTATCCATTCGGTAAGCGGCGAACAATCCGTAAGGAAGTAGTTAAAGATACAATTTGGACTTTTGACCAACTTCAAGGCATTTTTTATGTTGTTGTCCCCATTCGCATGACGGTTGTGAAGTTAAATGAAGGCGGCTTGCTTGTTTATGCGCCAGTTGCACCAACCCCAGAATGTGTTCGTCTTGTTGAGGAATTAGTAGCGGAACATGGGGAAGTAAAGTATATAATATTGCCGACTATTTCCGGTTTAGAACATAAAGTATTTGTTGGTCCTTTCGCCAGATGTTTCCCTAATTCACAGATATTTGTCACACCGAAACAGTGGAGTTTTCCGGTAAATCTTCCCCTGAGTTGGTTGGGTATACCTGCAAGACGTACCCAAGTACTTCCATTCGACAGCAGCAAAACACCTTTCGCGAATCAATTTGACTACGAAATTCTCGGTCCTATCGAACTTGGTGCGGGTAGATTTGCGGAAGTTGCAATGTTACATAAATCATCCAAAACTCTTTTGGTTACGGATTCAATCATTTCTGTTCCCGAACAACCCCCTGCAATTATTCAATTAGATTCATACCCTTTACTTTTCCATGCTAGGGATAAAGCAACCGATATCATGGCAGACAATCCAGCAAACCGCTGCAAGGGATGGCAACGTATCGCGTTGTTTGCGTTATATTTTCGTCCTAGCGTGTTAGATGTACCAAAATGGGGGGAAGTATTCCGGGAAGCTTTCAAAGCTTCAGAACATTCTCAGAAGGCTTATTTCGGCTTATATCCTTTTGAATGGAAAGCAAATTGGCAGCGATGCTTTGAGATACTGCGGGGTGATGGTAGATTATTTGTAGCGCCAATTTTACAAACGTTGATTCTCAATCGAGCACCGGAAGAAACTATTAATTGGGCTGATAGAATTGCAAATTGGGATTTTAATCAGATTATTCCCTGTCATTTTGATGCGCCAATAAAAGCAACACCAAATCAATTTAGACAAGCTTTTTCATTTTTAGAAAAGCACAGCGATCGCGTTTTACCACAAGAAGATTTTCAGGTTTTAAAAGATATTGATGCGACTTTGGATAAATTGGGGATTCCTTCAGCTAAGGAGAAGGTTTGACAGTGAAGAGTTAACAGTGAATAGTGAACAGTGAACAGTTAATTTTGTCTGAGTGCATTAGTTAGTATCCCTAAAATTTTTTCAATATCTTGAATATAATATTCACTTAAATCAATATAAATATGATTATCTTCTAATTTTAAAAATTGCCAAATAGTTCCAATAGATATTACACCATAAATACTTTTAATTGTATTTCCTTGCATTTCATTAAATAGTTGTGCTGCAATCATTTCAGCAATACATTGACCTAATGCTGATTTTAAATTTTCATTCTTTGTTTCGACTAGAGTAATTGCAGGTGCGCGGATGAAAAGCTGTTCTTGAGAAAGACTGATGAGAAAATCACAGAAGCCATTTAATCCTCTTGTATTATCGACATTAAAATCTACTCCTGAAAATAAACTAATTTTGTTATCAAGTTTACGCCTAACTTCAAGTAATATTGGACTAATTATCATTTCCGAACGCGCTTTTTCTGTATTAATTGCAACTGCTAAATCTATATTTTCTTTAAGAATGGTTGTAAGTAAATCGCTACATTTCTCTTCGGGAAAATCAGCAAATATTCTGGAACCTTCATGAATGGTTAATCCAAAATCTTGGATAACTTGAGCTAGTTTAAAATCACTATAAATCATTTTATAAATGAATCAAATACATTCCCAAGCCAAAGCCTGGGAATATAACATCAAATTTCACACGGCACTCGCAGCAGCAGTTGGTGCTGCTTGCTCCGGAGCAATTCCTACTAACTTGGCGCTCAATTCCCACAAACGTTGTGCTTTATCATCATCCAAGGCTTCATTAGAAACTTCCTGCTCGAAAGATTTTCTACCTTCCTTCTGACGATTTCCCCAACTATAATAAGAACCGGATTTATTATATTCTGGCTCTGCAACTACTGCTGCAACTCTTTCACCTGCCAATTCTTCCGATACATATCCGCCGGTAATATTCTTCTGAAATAAAGGGAATATCTTCTGGAATAGGGAATAGTGATTGCGGAATAAAGCTGTTTGTGCAACGCATCCAGGATACAGGGAACTAAATACAATTCCCGTTGATTCGTGATAGCGTCTGTGTAATTCCCGCATGGTTAAGACGTTGCACAGCTTACTATCTTTATAAGCCTTACCCGATTTAAATTTCTTACCGTTAATCATGGAAATCGGCGCTTTGAAACCTTCTTCAAAGCCTTTTAAATCTCCTAAATCTGGAGGTGCGGGAATGGGAATCTTTCCTCCCAATTCTTTGGGATTCGCCGTTACTGTTCCTAAAATTACTAATCTAGCTTGGGAAGCAGATGACTTTTGCAAGTCTTCCAACATTAAGTTGCACAATAGAAAATGTCCGAGGTGATTTGTGGCAACACTTAATTCATATCCGTCTTCGCTTCGCATTGGCTCCTTCGATAACGGTAAATACACCGCAGCGTTACATACCAATGCATCGAGAGATTTACCACTTTCCCGAAAAGTATTGACAAACTGACGCACGCTATTTAAAGAAGCCAAATCGAGATCCATGATGGTGTAGCTGTCGGATGACATTCCCACCTCGTTAGCTACTCTTTGAGTTTTTTCCAGATTGCGACAAGCCATTACTACGTGCCATCCTTTCTTCGCCAAGGCTTTCGCTGCGTATAAGCCAACACCGGAGGAAGCACCCGTGATGACAACCGTTGATTTGTGATTTTGTTCCATTGTCTTAAATTTCTATAAACTCTATTTATCAAGGTTGATTATTATTATGTTCACTCTAGACCACTGTCATTGCATAGCGTTTTTATCAATTCGTTAAAAAGTAGCTTGGTTGCAACTGCAGCTACACGACTTCTAACTAATCGGATAGATTTACTACCCGCGATCTTTTCTCGATCTAACTTTTCACCCAGTAGTTTGTCCCATTAATCTTGATGGGTGAACTTAGGGAGGGGGTAGAGGGGGTAGATGGGGAAGAGGGGGTAGAAAAAAAATCATTTTTTTATGCCCATCAGAACTTATGGGACAGAACACTAGTAGTTTGTCCCATAAAATATGATAGGTTTTCTTGCATACCCGCCTGGAATAGCAAAAGTCGTCTGAAGACGACTGGGGAATACCCATCAAAATTAGTAGTGTTTAGCACTAGTAGTCTGTTCCATTAATTATGATGGGTGTAGAGACGTAGCAATGCGGAAGTCTCCTGACGTTTGAAAGAAAACGAACCCGTCAAAACGGCTGGGGACAGAACACTAGTACTCCATCACATTAATTTTGATGAGTAAACGAGCAGTATAAAAATCTCTTCTTCCCCCTCTCCCCCCTCCCTTTCTTCACCCATCATATTTATTGTGGTGGAATACTAGCTTCCCACGGATTTCATTCTTGAATCGACAATGGGTACTTTATTTACGCCGCACTGTACTAAGTAAGTCGCCCTCTTATTTACCCAACTATATTACAGCTTGGGTAAACTGCCTCCTTTGCCTTATTACTACTCACTATTCACTATTCACTATTCACTTGTTTTAATTACTATTTTCAACGCCAACCTACTTAGTTGGATATTTCACGTTATTATTTGTCTAGATTTTTTCTGAATTTGTGAATGCCAAAAGATTAAATATGATTTGGAATAAGTAAGTAAGTCGGTACAAATAAACCAAGCGGTATTACAGAATGTAAATTGGGTTTTTGGGAAAGCGTGTCTACCTTCGACTTATTCCTATTTATACCAATTCTGTATGAGGCTGCGCTTAATCGCTCTGTGCCTGGAAGGCTGGAGCTACCTCTACAAAGCCAACAAAGGTTGGCTAAATTCGGCGCATCTTTATGAAGAAATGGTATTACTATTCCCTATTACTATTTTCAA
>JBCCSG010000390.1:0-6619 GCA_039200565.1 Cyanobacteria bacterium P01_D01_bin.50
CCTTGATGAGTTAGAGGAAGTATTATTTCAACGTTGCCAAGTTATTCTCAAGCAACCTTCTTTGATAAAAGGAATTACATATTTTCACTGGTGGCCAAAAACAAGAAGTTTATCATTCCGGTGCAACCGGAATTGATATAAATGGCAGAAAGCAAAAGCTACTTCGTTTTGTCCGTGACTATCCACATAATTCTTCTCAACTTTCATATCGGTGCAATGGCGCAATAAACCTTCTATCATTGCTGCCACCTCAGAAGAAGAACAGGTCTTTAACTGCGAATAAATACAAACCGAATTCTTCTCGACGTGCCAATAAATCATTACACCCCTTCCACCGTAGCGGATGTGCCACTCAGTCATCAAATTTTGGTCCCAAGCACCAAACTTTTTGGAATCACTCGCACAAGCGGTTGAACCTTCTCCCCAAATAGCAGATATTCTGGCATCAAAAATTGCATTTGCAACACAGCCAATAGCGTTACGTAATTGGTCTTTATGAATAAAATGACGTTTTACATGAAGTAACTCTTGATAATTATCACCTTTTATTTCATCAGATAAACGCTTTAATCCTGTATTTGTTCCTAAACCATATAAACAAAGTAACAAACGTTTCTGTAGAGTATGTCCTGCTAAAACTTCGCGCGTTGATACACTTTTAAAATGTTCCTTAAAATTAACTCGTAAGTCAGTCTCTTTAAGAATATCTAAAAGACTAGTCATATTCCAACGTCGTTTAATTTCTGTTTTTAATCGCGCCAAATTTACAGGCTCATTTTGAGGAATTAGAGGAGAAACAGAAATTCTACCCTTACCCTTTTTTCTGATTTTGACAAATTTATTTTTAGGTATTCCTTTATCTAATAAAGTTAATGCTTCATCCATTTGTCGCTGTAAATTAGCAATAAATACTTCTACATCTGATGGTTGTTTTAAAGCATGAAAGTAGTCTAATCTTTGTGCATCAAAATCAGCAGGTAAATCTTCTTCAGGGTTCCTATAACGATTGGCTCCCACAACCCATATTTCTTTACATCTAAGCTTCTCTCTTAAAGCTTGAAGTACACTTAATTCATAATTTATGCGGTTAACCTTAATTTCGCCGTCTGGATTATTTTCTAATATAATTTCTTGCCAACCACTACGCAATACACCTTCAATCGGTATATCTTCTCCAGCATCATAGTAATTCTGTTTTCTATCAGCATACTTGTTAAGTAAATGTATTGCTTGAATAACTGGACGATGAACTTCATTATTAGAACGGAACTCCAATTGATTTAAAATCAAAGGTAAAATTCGACGATAATATCCAGCATAAGAGGAACGCATAACCGTGTAAACCCTCTCTCGATAGGCATTCCCCGTTGATTTATATTCTTTTACTAGATTCTTGAGAGTCGATTCATTCACAACAGGAAAAATCACATCTTTGACTTTACCATCCGGGTTATCTAAAGAAGCAGAAGCTATTTCATATAATAAATTATTCTTCCCATGAACCCGTTTAAAATCCGTTATTAGTTCTTTATCTACACGTTTTTCAGCCTTTGCATTTACACGATGTACAATTTGTATAATTAATTCAACTAAATTGTCCGTAACTTCTTGACTTCTAAGCCAACAAAAAGCCGCAAAAAGACTATAGCGAACATTATCTGGATGACGACGTAAATCACGAGGGTGTTCAATAGCTACTCTACTTTTATAAATTTGAAGAACCTTGTTTGGTATTTTCTTAAATAAATCTGCTGGTAATTCTAATTCTCTAAAAATCTTTAATTTAGCAACTTCTTTTTGAAAACTTTCTACACCAGTTCGACCTGGGTCTGTTTTCAATTCAGCCCAGGTTAATATTTCGGGGTCAGTGTTTATTTCTTCACCCTCGGTGGTATTCTCAGCTTGAGTTTTATTTGATTGATTTACTTCATTTAATTCTTGAGAAGACGCTTTATCGCTCAACAAAATATCTATCTGCTCTTTCGATTGGCTAGATAACTGTAAAGTTATTTCATTAAAAAATTTAGATTCAAAATTGCGAAGTGCAGAGCGAATGATACGTTCTAATCTTAAGCTTGTTGGTGGTTCAAGTTTCTTTTCTCGTAGTCTTGCAACGGCTGCAAATTTCAATTGTTCAAATTTTAATTCGTAAATTAATGCTTGCTCGACTAGCCAATTATTCAATTCTTTAGCATCGCTAACTTTAGTTTTTCTGAAGCCAAAAAATTCTCTTATTTGAGCGCGATGATATTTTATGGAGCGTCCTTGCCAATCATAGTAAGAATATTTTTCTGGAGAAATATCCAAAAGCTTGGCAATATAATCAACAACATCTTGAGAAATTTCATGTTGATTGAGAGGAAATCTGGCATAAATTTGAAAAAACTTGAGCAATATAGCGAAACCTAATCGATTTTCTTGATTTTTTTGGGTTAATAACGATAATTCGTCTGGGAGCAGCGTCCAATTTTCTACTAACTCTTCTGGCAACCAAGTTTTTTTCATTAAGTCTCACTCTTCAAGCAAAGAGTATTTTATCAACTTTGTGGTACACATTGTTATTTTTGTTGAAAATGCCGCTTTTAGATAAAAAACCCTGTCAACGAGAATTTTATATAATTGTCATTTAATCAGCTTTTTGGTTTAACGCCCATAAGAACATTGAATGCATGACGTGCGGATGATTCAGCTTTTTGCGAGGTGACTTTGGCGTAACGTAAAGTTGTTTGAATGCTTTCATGTCCCATTAAGGAACGTAATTCTTCAATACTGATTAATCCAACTCGTTCTGTAGCAAATGTATGTCGTAAATCATGAATACGGACTCCTTGAAGCTGCGGATATATATTAGTTATCCCCCGCCAATATTCATGCAATGTATGATAGCTAATTCTACTTACTTTTAAGGTGACTGGGTGTTGTGCCGTAAACAGAGCATTTATGTTTTGATGCCGTGAATATTTTAAGTATTTAGCAAGTATTAAAGCTGCATCATCACTGTAATAACACCAACGTTGCTTGTTCCCTTTACCTAACACCTGAAATTTTTGGTTCTTGATATCTAGCGAATCTAAATTTAGAGCTAAAAGCTCTCCTATTCTACATCCTGAACGATGTAATAAATGAATTATTGCGTTGAGACGTGAGTCATCTTTGACTGCGGAATATAGTATATTTAACTGTTCTGGTGTTAAATATCTTATTATATCATCGGTTTTATGTTCCCCTTTTTCTCGCTCCGGAAGACGTTGTTTTAGTCCACGTATAGGGTTGGATTTTATATACCCTTGTTCAACTGCAAAGTTAAGCAAACTTTGTAGTATTGCTTGATGCTTGTGATGTGTCGTGTACTTTAAATGATTAAGACTATTTAAATACTCAACTAATGTTTGCTTACTGATAATTTCTATTGACCAACTTCCATACTTTTGAAGTAAGGACAATAAAGTAAGTTCATAGGTTTTTCTAGTACTAGTTGCTAGACCAGGACGTTCTAAAAATTCGGTCGTTACGGTGGCTAAAGTTACAGCCGATTTCACTTAAAAATATGTATTTATGACAAGGTTTTTTCTGAATAAATTATATATCTTTTTATCATCGAGTTACAGCTTTTTATGGACACTTTTAAAAATCCCCAACCCCAAGAATCCCTTGCTGACTACATAGTAAGAATCCGTAAACATTTGAGAATGACTCAGTTTGAGTTAGCGGATGCTGCTGGGATTCATTCTCGGTCTGTAGGCAAGATTGAGCGGGGGCTGACCACCAAAATTAATCGCAGGACGCTTCAAGGTTTAGCAGTCGCGCTCGGTGTACCAACGTCCTATCTTGAATCTGTAAGTAAGGGGGGTGTTGTTGATTCTGGACAAGGTATCAAGTTTTGTCCCCAGTGTTGGAATCCTGGAACAGCGATTGACCCTATGTGGAGTAACGTAAAAGCCAAGTTTTGTTATTTGTGCGGTACACCAATTCGAGCGAACTGCGTGAATTGCGGTGAATTGGTGTTGTCGTTAAGACATCGATTTTGTCCAGTTTGTGGTTGTGCGTATAAAACGGATGTCAAAAACAATAAAACTAAAAAATAAATCCTTTACACAAAACCCTTTATTGACAGTATTTTCAGCCTATCTTGCCCCTGGTGACAGCTTCGCTATATCTACGCCTATACATAAATGCCAGTTGAATTTTTAAGTGCGGAACAAGAAAAAAGATATGGTCGTTATGTGGGAGAACCATCGCCCGAACAACTGGCAAAGTACTTTTATTTAGATAATGTTGACTTCAAGTTAATTAAAGATAGACGAGGCGACCATAACCGTTTGGGTTTAGCTTTGCAGTTATGTACCGTGCGCTTTATTGGTACTTTTTTGACTGACCCCACTGACGTGCCCACAGTTGTGATTATCTTCCTAGCTAAACAGTTGGGTATAAACGATACAAGCATATTAGAGCGTTACCGTAACTCAGAAACTCGTTGGAAGCATACCGCATTAATTAAACAAAGCTACGGATACAAAGATTTTCACTCCCAACCATTTCATTGGAGATTAGTACGGTGGCTATATCAAAGGTCAATTATTAGTACGGAATCTCAAAGTCTTTTATTTGACCTGACCACCGCACGTCTGGTAGAACGAAAAATTCTTTTACCTGGTGTAAGTGTTCTTGCGCGTTTGGTTGCATCTGTCAGGGAACGAGCGCAAGAACGTTTATTCAACGTTTTATCTAAACTCCCTAACAAAAAACAAACAGTTGCTTTAGAAAAGCTATTACTGATACCAGCCGAGCAACGTTATTCTACACTTGACCGTTTGCGTCGCTCTCCTACCCGTGTCAATGCTAAATCGCTTGTTGCAGCGATAAATCGCTTAGAAGAAATACGCGCAGTTGGTGTTGGAAATATTGACCTATCAAAGCTCCCTCAAACTCGTATCAAATTTTTAGCACGCAATGCGGCTGCATCGAGAGCAGTTGCGATTTCCAGTCCGGCCTGAGGCTAAAAGAATCGCCACGCTTTTAGCATTTACACATGAACTTGAGTATACAGCTACTGATGATGTCATTGACTTGCTAAACTTATTTATTCGTGGCTTATTGACGAAGTCAAAGCGTGAGGGAGAACAAGAACGACTACGAACTCTAAAAGACTTGGATGCGGCTGCATTGCGGTTAGTAGAAGCAGCAGAAGTTATCCTTGATACCGATACAGAAGATATAGATTTAAGGGAAGAAGCTTACAAACGAGTCAGCTGCATAGCAATTAGTAGAATCAGTAGCCCGTGTAAAAATGCTGGCTCGTCCGAGTTCAGATGAAATGTTGGACACAATACTGTCTCGATGGCGGTATGTACGTCAAATGTTACCTACTCTGCTCTCCAAAATTGAATTTCATGGAATGGAGAATGCGGTCCCTATAATAGAGGCACTAGCTTTTTTGCGCTCCATAGAAGGTTCTAGAAAACCAGACATGAGCGCCGCACCATTAAAAGTTGTTACCAAGTCATGGACAAGGTTGGTAGTCAATTCGGAAGGCCTTCTTGACCGCAAAGCCTACACTTTCTGCGTACTGCAATGTTTGCGGTCAGCGCTACGTCGCCGCGATGTTTTTGTAGTTAAGAGCCAGCGTTACTGCAATCCACGCGCTAAACTTCTGTCTGACGAGGCTTGGGCAACCCAACGCGCAGCCGTATGTCGCATTTTAGACTTAGAACCAACTTTTGATAAAACCAAACAAGTCTTATTTTCTCAATTAAATGAAGCATACCACCGTGCGTCCGCTAATTTTAAAGACAATGCAGCTGTACGCATTGAAATTAAGGATGGGAAAGAACAATTGGTACTAACAGGTTTGGACAAGCTCCCAGAACCACCTAGTTTAATTACCCTAAAAAGACAAGTTAAGGCAATGTTACCCCGCATTGATTTACCAGAATTATTATTGGAAATTGATGCTAAAACCAGTTTTACAAAAGAATTTACCCATATAAGTCAAACTGGAAGTCGCGTAAAAGACTTACATATCAGCATTTGCGCGGTTTTAATTGCAGAAGCTTGTAATATTGGATTGGAACCATTGATGCGCCCAGAAGTCCCTGCATTAACTCGCGGACGATTATCCTGGGTACAGCAGAATTATATCCGTGCTGAAACCATTATCCGTGCTAATGCCAGATTAGTGGATGCTCAAACCCGTATTGCTTTGGCGCAAATGTGGGGAGGAGGTGAGGTAGCTTCCGCAGATGGGCTACGTTTTAGCGTACCTGTAAGAACTATTAATGCTGCACCAAACAGCAAGTATTTTGGAGTCGGTAAAGGTGTTACTTATTACAACTTTACCAGCGACCAATTCACCGGCTTCCACGGTATTGTTATACCAGGTACTCTACGAGATTCTTTATTCTTACTGGAAGGTTTACTCGAACAAATAACGTCTCTTAGACCGATTGAAATAATCACTGACACCGCTGGTTATAGTGACGTGGTATTTGGCTTGTTCTGGGTTTTGGGCTATCAATTTAGTCCAAGGATTGCAGATATAGGTGGTGCAAGATTTTGGCGATTTGACGATACCGTTATAAAGGGTGCGTTAGATAGGATTGCTCGAAATAGAATAAATACC
>JBCCSG010000391.1:0-6609 GCA_039200565.1 Cyanobacteria bacterium P01_D01_bin.50
ATCTATTTAAATTTGGGAAAGCTATAACTAGCAGCTTTTATATACATATCTATGAATAATCCTCCGGAAAATAAATATAACTCCGGTAATGCTTCTAATGCTTTATTTGAGGGTTTATCAATACATCTTCCTTGGTTTCGCAGTTTTAGTGTCGGACAAAAAATCGGCTTTGGCTATGCTGTAGCTATTGGTGTTGGCGTATTGGGTACAGTCACGGGAACTTTTATTGGAGATCTCTATCAACATCGAGCTGCTCAAGAGGAACGATTTGTAGATGAAGAGGTGGAATTGTTCAATGAGCTAAAATCTGCAATTTTACAAGCTCGCATTCACCAACAGCAATTTATTCCGTTATTGGAAAAACCGGAAAATTTACAAACAGAATACACCCATTTTCTCAAACACAAGTCAGATGCTCAAGAAAGCTGGGATGAACTGAAATCTTTCAATAAGGAATTAATTGCAGAAGCTCCAGAATATTCTGAAAAAATAACTAAATTGTTGAATACCTATGAGGGAATTCAACAAGCTTACTTTAAAGAGGTTGATGAATTAATCGAACAAATAGATCCGCCGAATTTAAAATCACCAGAACAAATCCAAGCTGCTCAAAAATTACTGTTGAATTTTACTAATAGTTTTTTGGCGCTCAAACTTGATTCTATTTCAGATGAATTAAGTGAATTAGCAGAAGCTGCTGAAGAAGATGATGAAGAAGCTGATGAAGCTTTAGCTAACGCACAGCAAGTCCGCCGTTTAATTGTTCTGGGTACAAATTTTATATCTATTGCTTTGGCGATTATCTTAGCTTACTACACTACTAAAACAATTACGAATCCAATTAAAAATTTAACAGACTTTGCTGAAGAAACTACTCGTAAATCAAATTTTAATTTACAAGTACCTATAACTACAAATGATGAAGTTGGTATATTAGTAAATTCTCTCAATCAGTTAATTAAACGAGTGAAAGAGTTATTAAAAGAGCAAGCTGTTGCTAGAGATAAATTGGAATTTTATAGCCAAAATTTAGAGATACAAGTTCAAGAACGAACTCAAGAATTAGAGGATACTCTTAAAGAACTACAATATACTCAAACTCAACTTATACAAAGAGAAAAAATGTCCAGTTTAGGACAATTAGTAGCAGGTATAGCTCACGAAATAAATAACCCAGTTAACTTTATTCATGGCAATCTTGACTATACTAAAGATTACCTCCAAGATTTATTACATCTAGTAGAACTTTATCAAGAAGAATATCCAAATCCTACAGCAGCGATCGAAGAGGAAATCGAAAATATTGAATTAGAATTCTTACAGGAAGACTTACCAAATATCCTCTCTTCTATGCAAACAGGTTCCGAACGCATTCGAGAGATTGTCAAATCGCTGCGTACTTTCTCCCGTTTGGATGAAGCAGATTACAAGAAAGTTGATATCCATGAAGGTATCGAAAGTAGTTTAATGATTCTCCAAAGTCGCCTGAAAGCTCAGTCAGAACGTTGCGAAATTCAGGTTATTAAAGATTACGGTGCATTACCCTTAATAGAATGCTATGCAGGGCAACTCAATCAAGTATTTATGAATTTACTTGTAAACGCCATTGATGTGTTAGAAGAAAAGTTAAACATTGCTGGAGATAACCCATTTTTAGCTCCCATAATTAATATTTCTACCAAAATACTAAATTACCAGCGGATAGCTATTCATATAGCTGATAACGGTTTGGGTATGACAGAAGAAGTACGCGCAAAAATTTTCAACCCCTTTTTTACAACAAAACCAGTCGGTAAAGGGACTGGTTTGGGATTAGCAGTAAGCTATCAAGTTGTTGTAGATAGGCACCACGGAGAGTTGAAATGTTCTTCTACACCGGGTGAAGGCACGGAATTTACAATTGAGATTCCGGTTAAGCAAGGGAGTTAATTAAGTTAGGGGTTAGGAGTTAGGAGTTGGGAGTTAGGAGTTAGGGGTTAGGAGTTGGGAGTTGGGGGTTGGGAGCGAGTTTTTAATTGTCAATACTCCATGGTAATCTTAAACTAATTTCAAATCGGCATACTCTGCTAACAAATCATCGCTAGTCAAGGTGTCGCCTTCTGCTTGGGGAGTCCATAAAATCTCGAATGCAAGCAGTTTATCGCTGGAGATACTACCAAATTGGCTGAGTGCTTGACGTAAATCGTCGGAGTTGTTGATACTCGGAATTTCTGTTTTACCTAATGTTGCTGCGATTAAGGTCACAACTATATATTCTCCCGGACCTTGAGAAATTACACTAGTAGGATTGTCTAGTTCACCCCCGGAAGCTAAAGCCGCTTTTAACTGATTGTTGACGTTAGATAATGTTTCTTCTGAGAATTTACTGCGCTCGGCTATTGTTAAACGGTTAAATTCTGCTTCTGCGGAATTTAAACGCGCTTGATTCGTACTGCCTCCTGCGTAAACCCAATATTCTGGATGGCGCAGTAAAGCAAGACTCGCTTCTTGTAATACTTGCGCTCTACCTTGGGATGACTCAGTATCGGCTGTTTCGGCAAGGCGATTTAGTTCGGTTTGCAATTCGCGGGCTTGAGCCAATAAGCCAACTTGTAAGCGAGTTACTGAAATTGCAGGGTTGCTGCTGTAGCCTACTTCTTCGGCTCCACCACTGGCAAGTTGGCGGAAAGTTTGCAACATAAAGTTAGCTAAAGCAAAGAAAATTAAAATACCAAATAAACCGCCGAATCCTCCACCTATACCCCAGAAAGGAAACAAAAAAGGAAAGCCAAATCCACCTCTAGGATAAGGAGCGTATCCACCTCCAGGAGCGTAGGTACGAGGAGATGAATAAGTACGGCTTGAAGGCATCCTAAATGAACCGCCACCAATTCTACCGCCACTGCGAGCTGCTAGCGCTCCTTGTGCTTGACTAAATACCAATGTCAAGATCAAGAATGCAACTAAGAGGGATTTGTAAAGCGGTTTGATAAGACTTTGTAGTTTTTTACCCATGATATGGTCGCTTGAAAAACGATATTAGTTATGATTGATGCCAATTTTATGAAAAAATCTACTTTTCTATTTAGCTTTCACTAGGGTTTGTTTTCCTGCCTCACCGTCACCCTAAATAGTGCGCTACACGTACTAAGTTCGCTTACGTGGACTACGAAAAATTAAGGTTTTAAGCTCACCATTAGGTGGACTTGGTTTCTATAGCCCCAGGCTTTAGCCTGAGGATTTTGGGGGTTTCAAAACATGCCCTAGCCGTTACTGAATAGCAGATGATTGGCACTTTTACTTTGTTTACAGGCTACATCTTAAATTTATCGTCTCTGACTATGCTTAGACACTAACCTATGGAGGGAAACCCACTAGAGATAACCGTACCTTTCATACATGGGCTATCGTCTTTATTTAAGCTTTTTTTCAGATACGGCTGTAAGTAAAAAAATATACAAATAAGTTAGATACCTCAAAGCATCCCTTCAATTTACATACATATATTTTTTTATACATATTTTCTACGAAAAATGAATGTATCTCGGATTAATAGTATAAAATTTATCTTTCAACTACGGTTTTGTTTTATACACTTATATCAAAACTTCACAATTTTATTTAAAGATTTCATGAAGTAAACCTAATTAAGTATAAACTAGGTTACTCTTAATATTAAAGTTGTGTAAAGAAGAGTTTTTTCACTAATACAAATGGTGTTTTTGGTTGTGGGTAAAGTGAGTGATGCGGTTAATATGGATTTTTCTATGAATGATTAAGTATATGGACTGATATGTCAGGATTTATCAAAAATCATCAAGCAAGTATTTGGTTCATAAGTTATGCTTGGAATCATCCGTAAGTAATAAGTTCTCTCTAGGAAATTTCCCTATACTTATCGAATGAATCGTATAGATGTCCCAGAGAGAAGAATCGACTTACTTTAAGTTATTCGGGATAAGCATCTAATTGCATTAAATGGTAAGTCCAGGAGGAGTAAGTCCAACAATTGAGTATTTAAACAATGCTTTAAACAGTTTGGTACCTGGGATGAAGCGAATTTCACTGCCCCTGGTGGTGTGTTCCCTTCATGAATGCAAAGTTTTTTCATTGACGTTGCACGCCTGAAGTCGTCCAATTGGATAAAGCCATAGTTAAGTGTGTTTGTGTGTCAACTATCAGAGGGGTGAAAAGTCTATGAAACTACTGCTGGTATGTACTTCTGGTGGTCATTTCGCGACTATGAGGAGACTGGAGTCTTTTTGGTCAAATCATGAACGGGTATGGGTGACTGACTGGAAAAAAGATACAAAGTCAATAGAGAATGAAGAAAAAGTTATGTGGTTGCCTTATCAGGCTCCTAGAGACATTTTGGCATTTTGGCAGAATATTCCTCGGGTTTTGAATATAGTCTATTCAGAACAACCGGACATAGTGATTTCAACAGGGGCTAGTATTGCGGTTGGTTTTGCGTTTGCTGCTAAATTGTTTGGTAAGCGGTTTGTGTATGTCGAAAGTATCTCTCGCTCGGAAGAACTGAGTTTATCAGGAAAATTGGTTTATAAATTGAGCGATGAATTTTATGTACAGTGGCCTAATTTGTGCCAAAAGTACCCAAAAGCAATTTTTAAAGGGTATGCTTAGAAGCTCTAACCTTGGTACACAGTTCGCTATTGAAAAAAAATGATTACTGTTACACTCGGAACTATACCCTTTTCTTTTGATAGAGCTATTGGTTGGTTAGACAGTCTTTTAGAAACTGGGGTAATTTCAGAAAGTGTTTTTGTGCAGCATGGGATAACTGATGTATCTGCGCTGGCGAAATACATGCACGTGGTAACTGCACCAATAGTCGAGACAAGCTTGTTAAAGAAAAAAGTAGAAAAGTCTCGGTTAATAATATCCCATGCAGGGCAAGGTTCAACGCGAGGATTAGCAAATCAGGGGGCTTGTTTTGTTTTGCTACCGCGTTTAGCTCGTTATAAAGAGCATATAGACGATCATCAATTATGGTTTGCTCGGGATGTAGAGAAATTAGGAATACCTTACTGCACTAGTTTGGAACATCTAAAGCTAGCAGTGAAATGCCCGCCACCTAGTTTCAAAGGACAAATATTCGACGAACCAAAATTAGCCGAGCATCTAATGCAGATATATCCAGCTTAAGATAGAGAATGGATTGAAAAATTTCGGCAAAGCTAACCACATTATAATTCAAAAACAAGATTTGGAGCCAGCTGTTGATATGAATAGAATTGCCAAAATAGCAATGCGGCATTGGAAACTGCTCTTGGCTTGGAATGTTTTGGTGCTAGGGATAACTGCGGTTAACATCAAGATAACCCCCAAGGTTTGGAATAGCCAATCACAGTTGATATTACCTAATGTCACTAGTGATAGTGATGCAGATTTAGGTAAATTGGGTAGTTTTAGAGACGGGGGTGTAGTTTTTTCTCAACAGATTAACCCGTTGAATATACTATCTTCCATTGCTACAAGCGATCATGTCATCGAGTCAGTATGGGAAAAAGATCCGGAAAAAGAAGAGTTTTCTCGATTGAGTAAGTACAAAAAGCTCTTTGAAGTTTCTCCCGAGAAGGAATCGACAGTGATATCCCTCAAGGTAGAAGGTTCTAGTCCCCAATTAGCCAAACAGCGAGCAACTGCCATAATTGCAGCCTTTCGCGATCGCTTACAGGAATTACGGCTTGATGAAGCACAACAGCGATCGCAGTTTATGGAAAGGGAAGTTAAGCAAGCTTTAAACAAGTTGCTACTAGCACAAAAATCTTTAAGTGCATTCAAGCAAAAATCAAATTTAGTCAACTCGGAGGAGCAGACAAAAGAGATTATTTCATCTATCAATACTTTGGATACACAACAAGCCCAAGCAAGTGCTCAAGCAAAAGCGGCTGAAGCTAGAGTGAGAATGCTATCGACTCGTGTAGCATTGACTCCGGCAGTGGCGGTAAATTCTGTAAGACTCAAAGAAAACAAGGAATATCAATTAACTCGGGATAAATTGAGCGAAGTTGAAGTTGCATTGATAGAAGCGCGAGGTAAATTAACAACGAACCATCCTGAAGTACAGAACTTACAATATCAGCGCTTAGTTTTGGGCAATCAACTCAAAAAATACATGGCTGATTCCACAGCGAATGGAAGGATTGTTGATAAAGCAATCGGCGAAAATACTGCGAGTCTATCCGAACAAATGATTTTGGCGGAAAGCCAAGCAGTAGGGATGCTCTCAAAAGTGGAGCAATTGGGACTTCAGATTAAGAAATTGAGACTTCGATTAAATTCTTTGCCCGAAAAACAAGCAAAATTACTCGAATTGCAAAGAAAATATGATATAGCCGAAGGGGTTTACAACGGAGTCGTTGCACAAGCCGAACAAGCTAAACTCAGTGCTTTCAGTGCTTATCCCAGCGTTCAAGTTCTAGCTAGGCCGATTGTCGATACTAAACCAGCGGGTCCTAAGTTAAGATTAATGGTACTTGGGGCATTACTAGCTTGTGGTTTCGGTAGTGCTGCTGCTGTGCTGTTTGTGGAAAATCGTAACCCCTTACTCAGCCCCAAAGATATTGTGCAAACCAATATTCCAGTACTTGCAAGCATTCCCTACAT
>JBCCSG010000392.1:0-6580 GCA_039200565.1 Cyanobacteria bacterium P01_D01_bin.50
AGTTGGCGACGACGGTTTGCTAATTCTTGTTCTAAAGTTTGAATTTGAGCTTTGGGATTGGCAGTTTGTTCTAATTGCGCTACGATGCACTCAATTTGAGCAGCTAATTGTTGTAACTCAGTCAATCTTGCTTTTAAGGCTGATTCTACATCGTGCGATCGCCTTTTGATTTCGGGATATTCTTGCTTGGCACAAAGTAGTTGCTGATGGCGCAAATGCCAAGACTGGGCTTGTCTTACATCTATACGGATTTGATTATGACAAGCGTTGTCGTAACCCATCGAAGTAATTTGATTTTCTAAATCCTGGATTTCTCTAGCAATTTCGGAATCAACAAGTTCATGTTTGATTTGATTTTCTAATTGAGTAATTAATCCTTGAATTTGGGGTTTTTTCGCTGCTAAATGCCCTTGTCGCTTGCGTGCATCTTTAATTTGTCCCTGTTTAATTTCTGCCCAACGCCATTTTTCTACTTCGCTACGAGCAAGGGCATGGTTTTGCTCATTGTAATTAAGCTGTTGTAAATACTCTTCTAATTCTTGTAACTCTTTTTGTTTCTGAGGGGCGTAATCACTTAGTTGTAAAGTTCTTTCTAATCTATCTTTTTCAATAGCTATTTGCTGTATTTGTTGGTCAACTTCGCTTGTTGCCTGTAATTGTGCGGCTAATTCTCCCTTTTGCTCCCGTAAAGCTTCTAATGGTGCTAATTTACTGCTTACACTACGATATTCCTGCCTCAGAACCTGAATTTCTCGCTCAGAAACTGCCATTTGGTCGCGAAATACCCACAATCGCCCTTGGGTATCTTTGTGTTCAACCTGAGTTTTATCTACTACTCGATTCCAGTGATGTTCGTCCAAAGGGCGCTCGCATAAAGGACAAACAGCATCGGGGTTTTGTAACATTTGTAGTTTTTGCTCTAATTCCCCCAAAAGCCTTTCATATTCGCGTTGCTGAGCCTGTAAGCGCTCCATAAAGTGCCGTCTTTCTTGCCCTTTTTCCTGTACTCGTTGCAAATAAATCTTATCTTTATCTAATTTTTCAATCTTCGTCTCTACTTCCATAACCGCTTGCTGAAGTTGCGGTTGACGGCGAGATTGACATTGTAACTGTCTTTGAGTGGTTTGCAACTGTTCTATTCGAGCTACTATCCCTGCTTGAGTGCGATGGAGTTCAGTTTGTAATTGTTGGCGTTGCTGCAACATTGGAGAAACTTGCATTTGCAATTTATCCAAATTACTTAAATGCTGACGTGCTAGTTTTAGTTTTTCCAGTGCTGTTTCTACCTCACCTGTATTATTCAGAGTCTGCTGAATATCTTCTTCTTGTTGCTCTAAGGCTTCCAATTGTGCTTGAGCTTGTTGTAATTGTCTCTCAATTCCTTGAATATACTTGTTCAACTGTTGTTGTTTTTGTTGGCGATGCTGCTGAGCGCGAGTGTATTCTGCAAACAAAGTACCCATTGCTTCTTCTTGAGATTGCAGAGTTTGATAATGAGCGTATCCAGCTTTAATTTGTACCTCTTGAATGAAAACTTCTTCCAATGATTCAAGTTGAGCTTTCAAACTCGATGCTTCGCCCTCAAGACGTTTGCTATCTTTCGTTCCATTGTTATATTGTTGCCGAACAAAATGAAGTTGTTCTTCCCAACCTTTTCGTTGATGTTCGACAACTTGCAAACTTTGTAACTGAATGTTTTCAAAAGCCTGTAATTTTTGTAGTTCGTTAAGTTCGATTTCTAACTCAGTTCTTTGTTGAGCGATACTTTCTCGTTGTTGCAGTTGAGTTTTCATTGACTGCAAACTGCGCTCTAATTCCTCTTTCCGTGCTTTTAATTGACGCGATAATTCCTTGGCTCTTTCTTCTAACTCATCATATTGATTTAACTTTAATAATTCAGCTAAAATCTCTTTACGCTCGCTCGGACGTTTGAGCATAAACTCATCAGCACGACCTTGACGTAGGTAAGCAGAATTTATAAAAGTATCGTAATCGAGCTTAATATGATTAATTATTTCATCTTGAGTGGCCCTTAAACCTTTAGCCGTAAGAGATTTAAACCCTTGAGGTGTTTCAATTTGAAATTCCAAAGCACTACTCGAACCTCGACGACGGGTACGAATTATCCTGTAAGTTTGTCCGTTGGCTTCAAAAGTAAAATCAACTCGAACATCCTTAGCTCCAGTATGAATTACATCATCTTCTGAAGCCGCTCTACTTTCACCCCAAACTACCCAGGTGATAGCTTCCAAAAGGGAAGATTTACCAGCGCCATTAGAACCACAAATGCACGCCGTATGCAATCCGCTAAAATCTAAATTTGCGTCTTGATAACTAAGAAAGTTTTTTAATGTTACTTGTACTGGAATCATTTAGCAATACGGAGAGCGCTGACTTTTAATTAATAGCAGTACATATGCTGTTTCTGTAGTCTAACTATGTAAAAATATTCTTTCTAGTTTTTAATCTATCATTTTTACAAAACTTAACATTTTGAAATATTTAAGTTTTCTATTAAGCAAAATATTTTATCTCGATCGCGGAAAAAATAATTTGAGTTAAAAATTCGGAGTTTCGAGAAAGGAGAGGCTCCAAGAGAAGGGAAAGTAGTTACAATTTGAAACAAATGGAGGGTTAGATTTTAAAACAAACTAACTGATAGTATGAAGCGGCATTTTTAGAAAATAAACTTCTTCCAAGCCGCCTGATAAGCTTCAATGGGGCATAAAAGAGTAAGGAGAAGAAATTATTAGTGGAAACAAAATTATAAATGGCTGCAACTGACACATTATTTTGTCGGGTACTGGTAATGGTAGTGTTTAATTTTTTTAGAAGAAAAATTTTTAATGGAAAGCCCGTGACACTTTGACTAATTTTTGACGTAATAATAAGACGGCAGAGGGTATGGTACCGCCCGAGTTATGTAAAAGGTAACTAAGTCCTGAAAATGATTAAATAAGCTGTGAAAGCCATATTGTACTAGTGTCCTGTCCCATTAAAATTGACGGTTAAGGAGGGGGAGCAGGGGGATAAAATAATTTTGAGAAAAATAAAGCCTTTAAAACTGATGAAAAGAACTACTAGTAGAGCATGGCGTAAATAAGGTACCTGCTTTAAAAGTTTGAAATTTCGATCGTATAATACTTTTGACTTTTGACGAACGCAAGCGGTACTAGTAGTCTATCAAGGAATGTAGGCTAACAGATGAACAACACCGCCGCTTCGTTACTAAAAATTGGGAGACGTGTTTATTTCTTCCTTATTCCCCACTAACACTTCAGTAATAAAGGAATCGAGAAAGTAATAATTCCTAATTAACTTTTTAATCCATTAACTCTTCCTGAGGCAATTGAATTTTGTTACCTTGAGGGGTAGAAATGATTGTTCCGCCTAAAGCTTCAATTTCACGAATGGCTCTTGCACGGGTTTTTTTGTCAGTTCGGTGACTTAAAACCATAGCCCAAGCAGAGATTTGAGCTTGTTTGCTATTGTGATTGCTTTCGAGAAACTCTGCGGTTTTGCCGGAAATAGATGCTACTAGCTGACTTTGGGAATCTGAATGTTCCTTAGCCCATTGGCTTGCATTCTGAAAAGATTTTCTAGCAGCTTGAGAATCGCCGAGAAATAATAATTCATCAATTCCTTTGTAACGCCATATAAAGTAAGAATTTTTCGGAACCCAAGGATTAAGGGACTTTAATCCAGTCTTCATTATGTTTACGGACTTTTCGGGCATGGCAGCATACATAGAACTACTTGTAGAAAGTGCCAGATAGGCATTTACAAACCTAGGATCCCGCTTTAAAATTACTTCAAAGTATTGAGGACTTAACCCATAACCTGTTAAGGCGCGAATTTCATCATCTCCAAAATATTGTAAAAAATTTAGATAAATCCAATTTGCAATTAAGTTATCATAGCCAAATGTAGGAATTTTTTTGAGAAATTTGAGACGGACTTCTTCGGCTTCGATTTCTTGTTCTAAGGCTTCTACAGAAATAGTTGGTTTGCCCCAGAGTAATTTTTGCATTTGCGGAAATTGTAACAAACTAACTGCAAATAAGCATAAACAGGCTACACTTAACGAGGTAATGGCTTGAGGAAATAGAGCGAACATACAGCTGGGATAACTAAAAGGTATTGCATTACTACCTCATAGTTCCCTCATACTTTACAAAAGTAACAGGTTCAGATTGTTGACTTATTGTAGTTTTGAGTTTAGTCTGACTAAACTCAAAACTACAGAGGGTTTTGAATCATTGCTCGTTCGCTATTGGCCGCAACTGCTTTGTCTCTCAGGCTTTTGTTAACTGTGGATTACCATTGTCCCGTTTGTTGAGGAGAGCCGAGTTATTGGTCTGTAAAGAGCTATTGTCATTGTTTCGCGATCTCGCGAGCGGGCAGCAGCAGCAGACTAAGGGGCCGCTTAAGATTAGAGCCGCCGAGCCGTGTAAGTACCGATAGCCATGCTTTCCCTGTTAGAACTATTTACAAATTCCTCTACTCGAACGTGGTAAGAAGGGATATTGTGATACTGGTATTCGGGGAGACTATAAGAGGTTTTCTGGTTGGCGGGATTATACCAATAAAAACCAGGTCTTTTTATAGAGACATTGCATCAAATGCATTTGTGTTTCCTCCCAGTACTTTTAAGTCTGGATTTCCACACTAGACTTTGAACCTATGACTACTTTAGTCATATGTAGTTTCGTAGAGAATAGACTAATGCATTCACTCACTATCTTTCCCGGAGAACCAAAACCGCGAACAGAAATATTAATGTGTGTGGATTAGTAGAAATAGTCTATGGTTCGCGAGCACTTCTTTTTGTTTAAATGACTATATTGGGACAAGATTTGAAAATTTGTAATCATGGCAAGTAAGACGATAAACGTTAGGGAATATACCGTCCGGGCGCATAAGCGCATGATTCATACGAGAGTATTCTCATTTGTATGTAAGGATTGCAACAAGCCTACAGAACGGGAAACTTATGGTCCGCGTCCGCTTTATTGCGAAGAATGTCGTCCACCTCAACCGTCTTATAGGAAGTCCAACTCTCGGTCTAGAAAAGCCAAACCAAGAGTAATGAATTATAAAGGTGAGGCTGAACTTAGTTGAATCAGAACGTTATGAAACCAGAGTCGCAGCAAAAAATAGAAACACCACCATCTGCTTTACTTGAACCATTATTAGGTTTAAGAGAATATTATGGCAGGCTAGTACAAGAGTACGAGCATAAAATTACCACTGCCAGAATTCAACTTGCTCATGTTGAAGCTTTGCTGTCTAATTCTTCGGCTGTAATCAACGGTAAAGGCTTTCCTGGACTGGAGATACTTGATATTACAGCGATTACGCAAGCATCCTCCCGTCTATCAGCAGAAGCAGATAAATCTCAATTCAATAGCATTGGTACTCAACAAGAGGAAAATCGAGTTAAAGAGTATAGCGAAGACGAGGAGTCTGAGCTTGAAGCAAATGACGAAACTCCATCAGTTGAAAAGCATAGTAACCCAGAAAATGAAGTTGACGAAACTAGCCAGTCTTCTACCCTGAAAAAAGCAACATCAGCCAAGGGTAAATATAATCCGAAAAGCGGCTCCGATATCCCGATGTTGCCCCAATTTCGGCATATTTCCCGAATAGAAGGTATTAAGCAGCTTTTGGAAGAAAATACAGGTAAAGTTTGTCATATTGATTTCGTGGTGCGTTCGCTTTATGGAGATTTAGAGTCAACTGCATTTAAAGTTGTCAAAGGTAGAGTACATTCTTCCCTTACTCACGGCAAAGAACAGATGTACTGGGCTTCGGTTCCCGACGAGCCTGGTTGTTATACCTTGGATTTAAGTTTGGTAACACCACCCGGTAGCAAACAGAAATCTAAAAAAGCAAAATCTAAAACTAGGAAGCCATTGATACCTCAGAGGACAAAAAAAATACCAATGTTGCCTCAGTATGAAGGTCAGTTTCTGATTGATGCTATTTCTTCGTTTTTGGAAAAAAATTCGGGAAAAATCTATTCTGTGAGTGAAATAATTGAACAAATTTATGGAGCGCTTGATGAGGAAGAAATTAGAGAAATGAAGATTAGGAGTATGGTATTAGGTGAACTTTCCCGAGGCTATCGGATTGGCAGGTTTGCCAGAGTTCCGAATAAACTCGGTTATTACACCTGGGATTTAGATACTGTGAATGCTCAAACAGCATCCTAATCAATAGGTAACGCCACCTGTAATATGGGTGGAGGAGACAATGCTCGCCCTATCCATAGTGGTGGGCATTGGTTGTTGGTAATGGGGAAGCCGGGCATGGAAAATACCATGATAGGAGTTAGGAGTTAGTACCACCGGAATTAAGAGTTAGAATTTAGTTGTGAATAGGATAAATGTAAATATCTAGAGCTATATGTCTGCATATAGAGATTTATTTTACATTTTTCACCTTCCCCATGCCCCATTTTCGACTCCATGCCCTCTATAATAATTTCGAGCATTCGCGAGCAATTTGCCAATCTTCTTGAGTGTGTATAACTAATACTCTTACTGCTGATTCGGTTGTAGCAATATCTTTGTCTGCG
>JBCCSG010000393.1:0-6580 GCA_039200565.1 Cyanobacteria bacterium P01_D01_bin.50
AGCCATCATTGCCCAGCAAAACAACGGCAATTGATGAAAACCGATACCAGGAGCGCGCATTTTCAGTATAGTTACCAGGAAATTGATGGCACCTAAAATTGATGAAGTACCCAGCAGCAGGATACTAGCAATCCAAATTGCTTCACCCACTTGCCCGGTGACTAAACTTAAAGGAGGGTAAGAAGTCCAACCCGCATCCGGTGCATCGCCAAGAGCCAAACTGGTAATTAGCAATACTCCAGAAGGAGGAACAATCCAAAAAGCGAGGGCATTTAGTTTAGGAAATGCCATATCTTCAGCCCCAATCATTAAGGGGATCAGATAATTAGCAAAACCTGCACCTGCTGGCACAATCCACAGAAAAATCATGATCGTGGCGTGCAGCGTAAACAAACCATTGTAAAGTTCGGGGTTGACAAAGTCAGACGCAGGAGTTCGCAATTCCGTACGAACCAAATCCGCCATTACACCGCCGATACAGTAAAAAACAAATGTAGTAACCAGGTACTGAATCCCAATTACTTTGTGATCGGTATTAAAAGTAAAATACTCCCACCATTTTCTCTGACGATTATGTGAAGTCTCAGCCGATTTATGGGCTGATTGTTCCAACTGTGTTTGTGCCATAAAAATTATTTATTGTTTGATATTTGATAGTTGATGGTTGATGGTTGATGGTTGTTTATTAACCACTAACTCCTAACTCCTAACTTCTAACTCCTAACTCAATAACAGACGTAGCACTGCTACGTCTCTACAACTCCTAACTCATAGCCACCAACCACTAACCACTAACCACTAACTACTTGTGATTGTGAATTTGGTGTAACATTTCTGATGAAATTCCCATCTGGCTGGTGTAGGGAGCAAGAAATTCATCCGCTGATAATTCTGCGGGGTTTACAGCAACTGCTTGATTGAATGAATATTCGCTAGCAATTTGCTGTTCTTTAATCCAGTGATCAAACTCTTGTGGTGTTTGAACAACAACTGTCGTATTCATTGCACCGTGGTAGGGGCCACAAAGTTCGGCGCAAATTAGTTTATAATCACCTGCTTTTTGGGGTGTAAAGCGAATTTCTGTTTGTCTACCAGGAATTAAATCTTGCTTAAGACGAAATTCTGGTACCCAGAAAGCATGAATTACATCATTTGCTGCCATATCAAGCAAAACTTCTTTACCAATGGGAACGTGCAATTCGCCAGAATAAACGCCACTTTCGGGATAGTTAAAAAGAAAAGCATACTGCAAGCCAGTAACCTTTACGAGCAAATCTGGAACTGCTGCGTCATTTCCAGAAGTAGCACCAATACCGGCAGCATTATTATTAACAGAAGTATTATCCAAAGTTGCTGCAATAGCTGCCCCAGGCATTGATGTGGTTTGAGATGCAATTGGGGATTCATCAGCGCCATGGGGATTAAACCCGCCTATTGAGTTGTATACTTCAAAACTATAAACAGATAGACCGATGACAATGATAGCTGGAATTGCTGTCCAGAGAATTTCTAGCGGTACATTGCCATGAATTGGTTCGCCATCTGTATTATCTCCCTTACGACGGCGGTATTTGATAGCACTAAAAATTAAAACTCCTTCAACGATGAGAAATATACCGGCAGAAATGGTGATCATCGTATTGAACAAACCATCCACCAGAAAAGCCTCATCTGAAGCAGCCGTAGGCAGTAGACCATGATTTTGACCCAACCAGAAACTGGCTAGTGTCAGCAGGATACCAATTAGTAACGTCCAGATTGTACTTGGAATATTCACGGTTGATAATAGTTAACGGCTTTACTAAATTATTTAGAACTACTCACATACTAAGTTAGTCCAGGCTATGGGCATTGAGTGTAAGAAGTAGAAATTTTTATTATTTCTTAGGCTAATCTTTGCGGTTATTGGCTAATTTGTAGTGGTTAGTAGTTAGTGGTTAGTGGTTGGTGGTTAGTGGTTAGTGCTTGGTGGCTAGGAATTAGGAGTTAAAAATTTTCTTCCCCATCTCCCCCACGCCAGTTGCTACAACCGAGGGGGGCTCGGCAACGCACTGGCTTCTCTTCCCCCTCTCCCCCATCTCCCTCCCCCCCTTCGAGCTACCACAACCTGAAAAATCTCTAAAGCTTTTGGCTATATCCCAGAGTCTCGATCCAGAGTATAAGTAAGAGGCTTAGTATCCTACCTAGAGATTTACGCTAGGTTAGGGAAAAAGTTGTTACGTGTTTGAGTTATGCAAATTTTATAGCTCGGATTATCGAGCATAAGAAAAGGTAAAGTTGATGAGCCAATTTGTTTTAGAACAACAAAACCAAGTTGCGACGACGCAGCAACAATCACCAAAAGATAGAATTCGCCGCCTCGTGTGGAAAATGGCGATCGCTACTTTGATTTTGATGGCAATAGGCAGCGCTACCCGCGTGATGAATGCCGGACTTGCTTGTCCAGATTGGCCTCTCTGTTATGGGGAAATTGTGCCGACTAAACAAATGAATTTCCAAGTTTTTCTAGAATGGTTTCACCGGTTGGATGCATCATTGATTGGTGTTAGTGCCATAGTTCTAGTGGGAATGTCTTGGTGGAATCGGCAAAATGTACCTAAATGGCTACCCTGGGCTTCTATATTTGCCCTATTTTTAATTGTCTTTCAGGGCATTTTAGGAGGACTCACCGTTACTCAGCTTTTGCGGTTTGATATCGTTACGGCTCATTTAGGAACTGCATTGTTCTTTTTCATGACATTGCTGGTTATCGGTACGGCACTCTCTCCTTACAAAGCTACAGGGGCTGTTGGTAAATTACCGGCAATATCTTTCACTGCTATGCTGTTGGTTTATTTACAAAGCTTATTAGGTGCATTAGTTGGTTCCCGTTGGGCATTACATCAATGCTTTGGGGGATATCAACTTTGTAGCGTCATGTATACTCATATTTTTGGCTTGGTACCGCCAACTTTGGCAACATTGGCTTTGGTATTTATGTCATGGCGCAGACCATCACTACATCCAGCTTTACGAAAGCTAGCAAATTATGCAGGTGGGTTACTAATTTTACAGATTATTTTAGGATTTGCGACCTTCCGCTTACACCTACAAGTAGAACCTCTAACAGTTACTCATCAAGCAATTGGTGCTACTTTACTAGGTGTTTTAGTAGTTTATACAGTTCTTTCAATACGGGATTGGATGGACACTCGTAGTATTTCAAATTACAACCAAGTGTTGAACTCATCTGCTACAAGTGAACAAACAACATAGTTAGTTGTTAGTTGTTAGTTGTTAGCTGTTAGTTGTGAATTAATAACTAATAGCTGATAACTGATTGTTCGACGCTAACAGCCCTCAAGGCAATAACAGTATATAAGTTGTTAAAAAATAAGGAACCATTACCAAGATGATCGAGACAAATGTCTCTCGCCACCACTCTACATTTCTAGATGTTATTCAAAGCTACTACCGACTAACTAAGCCTCGCATTATTCCTTTGCTGCTAATTACCACTGCTGGAAGTATGTGGATAGCTGCATCCGGACAAGTAAATCCCATACTCTTGTTAGTAACTCTTACTGGTGGTACTTTAGCGGCTGCTAGCGCTCAAACAATTAATTGTATTTACGATCGCGATATTGATTACGATATGGAGCGTACCCGCCATCGCCCCATTCCTTCTGGTAAAGTACAACCCCGCGATGCTTTAATTTTTGCCATTGTTTTAGCTGTAGCTTCTTTTGCGCTACTTAGTCTATTTGCTAATTTGCTTGCTGCTTCCTTAGCAATGTCTGGGATTGTTTTTTACTTGTTAATCTACACCCACTGGCTGAAACGCAACAGCACTCAAAATATCGTCATAGGTGGAGCTGCCGGAGCAATTCCAGCTTTAGTTGGTTGGGCTGCAGTTACTGGTACTTTGAGTCCAACAGCATGGTTAATATTTGGTATTGTCTTTGTTTGGACTCCGCCACACTTTTGGTCTCTTGCATTGATGATTAAGGATGATTACGCAAAGGTAGGGGTACCAATGCTACCTGTTGTTGCGGGTGGAAAAGCGACGGTTCGTCAAATTTGGTGGTACAGTCTCGTAACTGTAACAGCAACACTTTTACTTGTTTACCCTTTACATTCTGTGGGAATTATCTACGCTATTATTGCTTTGTTTTTGGGAGCGGTATTTATTCGTAAAGCGTGGCAATTATTACAAAATCCAGACGATCGTACTTTGGCTAAAGGTATGTTTCTCTATTCCATTTCTTACATGATGTTGTTGTGTTTGGGTATGGTTATTGATAGTCTGCCCATCACTCATCGTGTTGTCAGTTTTTTTGGCGATAAGTTACATTTATTGGTTGGTTGAGAGACGCTTGAATTTAAATTTTAGAAACCGGGTTAATAAAACAAACCCGGTTTTATTGTGTAACAAAATGCAAATCCACCTGGGACTTATAGTCCCAGGCTAAAAGCATAAGTCCATTAAAATGGACTGAGGATATTTTTTGTTCTTATGGCTTTAGCCTTTTTGAATCTAGGAATTAAATTGTCACTATCAACCAGAGTATTATGACGGTTACGTAAGTTTTATATCTGTATAATCCATAATTTCTTTCACCGTATTTGCCCACCTTTGTGTCACTATCGCCACAATTGTAAGAAAATCTTCTGACATAATTTGTTCTGATTTGCGACGAAGATACCATTTCCATTTACTGCGATTTTTACTTCTATCCCACCACTCTGGTGTCGATAAAACATAATAAATTTCTTCTAATGTTGTATTGCGACTGCTAAAAGCTGTAGAAATAGCCTTTCTAACTGCTGTTTCATCTAATTTTACATATGAGGTAAACAGCATTAAATCATATAAATCTTTAGGTCTCCAACGCTTGAATCCTTGTTCTACTAAACCATGAAGTTTCCAGCCAAACATGGTTTCTGGTGTTGCTGCTTGTAATTTTACATTTTCTGTAGCTAACATTGGATAATCAATCCATTGTGCTGGTGGAACTAATGGATCCCCAAATCCAACGTCTATTTGAATATTTTTTTGATAGTCTTCTATCGCAGCATTTATATTAATTCGCACTCCTGGAAATTCTGTTTCTAGCCAAATTCCTATTACTTGAAAAGATTCAATTTCAAATTTTACTCCATCTGCAAAATCTGTATTATTATTACTATTTATAAATATATTTATGAATTTCTCTTCCGTCTTTTCAATACTAAATGGATACAAACCCAAAAAATCAACGTCTTCAGCAATTCTTCGTCCCGGTGAAACCCAAAGTCGCGTCAGCATTCCACCGCGCAGTACTAATTCATCTCTATAACTAGAATGAGAAACTCGCCGCAAAATGCCTTCAAGTAGGTGGTAAGTTAAAACCTCTTCCGAGTCACGATTTGTATTATGAGCTATTTCTAATAAATGCTTTTTTAATTCTTTCATTTTTAGAGAGATGGGGAGAATTCAAAATTCAAAAATCAAAATTACTTACTGATTACTTATTACTCATTACTCCTAACTTATTACTCATTACTCCTAACTCCTTATCCATCCAGTATCTAAACTTAAATTACTGTCATAAACTGTATATTCTCGCTGTTGTTGAGACAGTTGGAATCCTTTAGCTTTAAGTAGCGTAAGTAAATTATCAAAGCGTTTTTGAGCAGATTTATATCCCACTCCGTATACTCGCATGGTGATAAATCTTTGCTGTTTTCCGTCAACAAGTTTTTTAAAGGCATTTGCAGATAGATGAGCATCGTGCTGCAAACAATATTTTCTCAGCATTTCTAAATTCTTATATTCTGACAAAATTACTTTGACGTGAAACTCAAAATAATTACTTTTAGGTAATTTCTGCGCTTCTATATCCGAGATTGGAATATCTCTATTGCTCACCATCGCTTCAATCTTGATACGAGTAATTTCAAAATCTCGCTTACTTATAATTTTAGCGATCGCATTGATTTCTTGTAGTACATTTTTTAACCCACCATGATGATAAGATGCCGTCATGGGTTGAGAAGGAGTTACACCTTCTGGTAGTTCAATAACAACGCATTTAAGGTTTAAATTTTGACAAAGTAAGTTAAATTTTTCCCGTACAGTTAAATTATCAGCTTTGACTGTGATATGCGCTTCAAATGTACCTGTATAACTGGGTTTCATTAGCTAGTACAAATATGGAATTGAATGTTTATAGTTTTGCAATAACATTTTTCTTTATTCATATAACTATTTTGTATTACGATTGTAATATAGACTTAATATAATGGCAAATTATTTTGAGTAATAGCTGCTAACGTAGTCATATAAGGTTAATTACCTCTACCTCAAACTAGATAAAAACGGGCTTTATATGGCTACTTTAAATCTGCGTCGAACTGAAAATGTTAGGGGCGATTTTTATGTTGATACTTCTTGCATTGACTGCGATACTTGTCGTTGGATGAATAGTAAGGTATTTACTCGTGAAGCAGGAATGTCAGCGGTATATCACCAACCAATTAATGAAGAGGAAAGATTAGCTGCACTTCAAGCTTTATTATCTTGCCCTACGGCTTCTATTGGTACTGTTGATAAACCGCA
>JBCCSG010000394.1:0-6471 GCA_039200565.1 Cyanobacteria bacterium P01_D01_bin.50
CACGGCTCAGAGCAGTAGAGCGACTTCTTGGACAACTCCACAGGGCTATATGTCTATTATTCATTATTTAATTTAATTTAAGTTAAGTTAATCAATTTTTGTTTAACATACCCCGAAACGAACACCTTTTTGTTTTAACCAGCGACGGTAAGCTACTGAAAGGCGATCGCTCGATACCGATATTTCTCTGGGAAAAGAAGCCTTTGTATCATCCGATATTCCAATCGGTAATTTCAAAGGACGTTGAGATTCTACAAAAGGACGATCTTGTTCATAAAGTTGCTGGGCAAATTTTAGTATTTCAGCTTCAGTTGTTTGTTCTTCATAATTAATCGCTACCCATCCCCTAGCGATACAGCTTGTCTCTTCTACAGGAGTTACTGTAAAAAAGATAGTTAACCTTTTGTTATCAAATTCTTTTACAGTATAAAGAGTCAAGGGGCGATAAATATGTTGTTCGTAATTGACGATACTGCCAGTTTTGCCACCATCGGGGCTAGGCTGCCAAAAGCGTAGATTGCTTGCAACAACGCCATCTGTATTTACACTAACTTGATAGTTATCTATAGTTGCTTGGCTGGGAATACCCAAAATATTTTCATGGACAAAAGAAAAATGGGATAAGTCAAAAGTGTTTTCCATCAAGCGGAAGCCACTTGAATGAAGAACTTGCGAACCGTATCCGTAATAAATTTTTCGGTAGTCAGAATTATGCCATTCGGGAAATATCCAAACATCTTGGGTGGGATTACCAAGACATACCCACACTAAGCCCATATGTTCTTGGCAAGCATAGGTTTTTACTACAGCTTTGGGTAATTTATTTTTAGCAGATGCAGGAACTTTAAGGCATTTTCCATTGCAGTCAAACTGCCAACCATGAAATCCGCATTGTAGATAATCATTAACAATCTTTCCCAAAGAAAGAGCAGTACCTCGATGGGGACAAAAATCATCTTGGGCAACGATGGAAGAATTAGGAGTATGACCCCGCCATAATACTAAATTCTTACCTAAAAGACGAACAGATTGCAATTTCCCAGGAGGACAATCTTTTGAGCAAGCGACAGCGTGCCAATCATTTTCTAAAACCGAATCGACTTCACTCATTATGATTTGGTGAGATTAACTAAACAAATTCATTGCTTGTGATTCGCTCAAAGGTTGAGTTGGTTTATAATCTCGACCAGTTAAAAAGACTTCCGAACTTAGACTTTGGGGACTAGGAGTTTTGTTTACACTGACATATGTTGTATGCAAATTGCGACGCTCGAACGGAGAAATATTGGGAGTTGAACCATGAAAAATATTGACATTGAATAAAACTACCGAACCTGCTGCTCCTTTTGGTGCGATTATTCCTCCTTGCTCAACAGCACTCTTCACAATGTCTTGAGGAACTCGATAAAGTAAGTCAACTCCAAATGATTCTTTCCAGTCGCTATCACTGTCGGCATTTTCAGTAACGGTTTTGGGAACTGATGCACAAATTTCTGGATCGAGAGAACCTTGTTTATGAGAACCAGGAATAACGTTCATTGGAGAATTGAACTCGTTGACTTCATCTAGAAAAATAATCACTTTGACAACATTAGAAGCAGGGATTCCTTCTTGATAACAAATATAAGCATCTTGATGCCACGGCCAAGCGTCTCCTTGAAAAGCTCGCTTGCAAACCATGTGAGTGCGAAGCACATAAGCATCAGTGCCTAAAAGCTGTTGCACTGCTAACAATATTTTCGGATGTCTAACAAAATCTCGATAAAAATCATTGTGCAAGTGAACGCCAACTAAAGAGCGTACTGTTTTACCGTCTTGCTCAAAAACCTTTTCTATGTTCTCATTTTCCAAACTAGCGGAAAATTCCCTTTGCATAGCAGCTGCTTCTGCTTTTGAAAATAGTTCGGGAAGAAAGATGAAGCCAAGTTCATCATATTGCTGAATTTGTTCGGTGGTGATTATTGGTTTAGTAGTGAGTTTCATGATATCTCCATTAAATTAGGGATTAACACACAAAGTTAATATTTCAAAGTAAATTTTCAAAGTTGATTAATTTATCTTCAGGGGTGATATTAATCAGCTGCTTAAAAATCTCGGGAACTGCAAAAAACTGTCCTTTTTCTCCTTTAGGTAAAAATCTCCGCACAAATGCTTTAGCTGCATCTAAATAAGCTTCATCATCCTCAATACTTTCAACTTCTTGTTCGACTGTATTGGCATAATTCCACATTGAATTAACACAGGCTTCCAAATCGATTTCTAATCGACCGTTTGTACTGGGTTGAATCGCATTATCTTGAAGTAACCATTGCAGAAGCAAAAAGCCCGTTCCCGCATCAAAGTTTCTCGTAGCATTCGGTTGAAAGGTATAGCGTAAAATTCGCTCAAAAAGAATAAATTCTAAGATTTCTGTGTCAAAAGGAATTGTATTAGCGTGATAAGCGGTATAAGCAACTCGACAATCGCATTTGAGTTCTTCTAATAAACCCGTATACCATTTCAACTTTAAAGGTAGATTTTCAAATAGAGGACGCGGGCCTATATGATGAAAATACTCGTGAACGTAACCCCAAATACTGCCAGCGGCATAACAATCTTCCGAGGATAATTTCACCGAACTCCAATCTCTCTTTCCAAATATTTGTTTAACTCTAGGTATAGTTTCTTGAAGATAAATCGGCTGAAACTTATTTAAAAAGAACAAAGCAAACTGCTGCGATTCTAACTTTTGACTTGTTGCAATATTTTCTGGAAAAAATGCCAAACAATTTCCTTGAAGAAACCCTGTAGAAGCAGCTAATAAACGAGCCGAGAATAAAGCTTTTTTGGGGTGGGGAAATTCGCGCTCGAACGGTTCAAAGGTTTCCGGATTACGAAATAGTTCTGGCTCTTCCCTTACTGCTAAAAAACATTCAAAGAAAAATCCTGTAGGTGGAACACCATTAATCGCCATTAATGGACCAATAAAAAAGATTGGTTCTCCATCTTCAACCATTTTGGAAGCAACTTGAGTATTCGTAAAATCCGGTGGAGAATCCAACCCTTGATTCTTCCATTTTTGCACATCGGCTTCAAATGCTTGCTGAAGTTCGGATAGATTAAGCTGATTGTATATATTACTCGCAATTGGTTGTATTTGTTTTAGTAAACTCTTTGCTGTTTCTAAATTATTAACAACACTACCCGTTACATCTTGTAATCGCCTAAATTGATTAACTAAGACAATTAATTTTTGGTTTATATTGTTAATTAATTCTGACTTAATCGTTGCAGAAGATTTGTTGACTGCTAACATTGTTTTTTGGATTTAATTATTTACTACCTGTGTCGTTTTGAGAAATATCTTCCAAATAGCGAATGCTAATAATTTTTCTGAACTAGAGTATAAAGAACAACTTTTAAGTTTTTATTATCGTATAGGGTTAACTTATAATAAGAACATAGTTGCCTATCATTTTAATCCCATGATTAAGCAACACCTGAATTTAACCCTCTTCTAAGAAACAGAAATGTTTCTTAGAAGAGGGTTAAACCCTTATATCGCTTTATTAGATTCGACCAAATAGTTATGGCATTAGTAGGGTTAGCTTCTGTTACAATTGCCAGATTGACTCTATTAGCTCCTTTATCCAACTCTGAATAACTCACATAGTAAACTTGATTCTCCGTCCCCGTAGCATTTTGTGCCGTCCATCTGTATAGCTTAACAACCCATCCAGACCCAGAGATATCGCGGTCAAAAACATATGTCCCAGGTAATTTATCCGGTACAACACCACACTCTTGCAAAGCAACAATATTTGGTCGCGAACTATTTGGTTGTGATAATAACCAGTCAGCTAATTTTTTCCACTTCGCTTTAGGGTCGCTACTAGTACCCGCACCTTGCATATTCCATGTCATTAAATTCATTTTCACCTACCCTAATTTTATCGTTCGTAAATCCAAATTAGCCAAGTTTTTGCTTCTGAAATATTTTTAACTTGTTTAAATAACATCTTTAATCATTATTTGACTACTTCAACAACAATATCAGCCGATAAACATTGCAGATGCCATTGAGTAATTACTTCCCCCGGTATCAAAATTGGAATCCCAGGAGGCACTTTCTTAATGCAACAACTACTTATTCTTCCTATTGCTTGGTGAATAAATAAATGTTCTTTCTTACAAAAAAAAGCATCCTTAGGTAAAATTTTCATTTGAGGAAGACGGCAAAAGTCACTTTTTGGTAAACCCTTTTTTGTTGCAATTTCGGTTAGAATCGGCACAATTTCTATAATGGTTTCTCTTATAAACTGAAAATCTTCCCGTTTGTGGTTAAAAGAGAAAATTAATAACAATCCCTCTTCGTCTGCAAATTCCCCATCAATTCCTCTCTCATACAATAATTCTGCTAATTCCGCCCCCGTAACTCGGTTGCTCTTTAAATATATTTTCAGAGGGTCGCCAACTTGGGTATCGTAACTTAAAACATCACCGTAATTATCTAATTGAGAACGAAGGCGATCGCACTCTTCAATTGCTTGCCAAAATAAGGCTTTACCTTCCTCTGAATACCCCTTGCTAATAGCATCTTCAATACTCAGCATTAACAAATTACTGCGGGTAGTGGTTTCAAATAAACCCATTACTCCCATAACTTGCTCAACTGTAAACCGAGAGTTGGAAGGTAAATGCAATAAAGCAGTTTGTACTAAACTTCCCGTATACTTGTGCAAGCTATGAGTTACGAT
This sequence comes from Cyanobacteria bacterium P01_D01_bin.50, assembly GCA_039200565.1. Classification (GTDB taxonomy): domain Bacteria; phylum Cyanobacteriota; class Cyanobacteriia; order Cyanobacteriales; family Nostocaceae; genus Rivularia. Next base: position 4,737 of record JBCCSG010000394.1, read on the forward strand.
GTCAGCATTAAAAGTAATTGCGGATTGCCATTGCTCATTTAGAAAGGGAAAATGACTTCCGTGGGCTTCATCTACTACTAAAGCTATATCGCGCTGACGACAATAATCGGCTATCTTAGCTAAATCGATAGTTACCCCTTCATAACTCGGATGAGTTAGCAACAAAGCCGATACACCACTGGTTTCTAAAGCAGAAATTACTTCATCTGTATTTGGCATCAAAGATTCAGAAGCAATAAAATATGGCTCCAACCCTGCTAAGATAATGCCGTTAACTACAGAAATATGACTATTGAGAGCAATAGCAACTCGTTTATATTGAGTACCGAATAAAGCACAAGCCGTTAAAACTCCTTGAGTACCACCCCCAGTTAGCCAAAAAGTATGTTTTGTACCGTATAACTGTGAAAAATGTTTTTCTATACTTTCAGTGCAAGGGCGAGTTAAAAACGGTACATCGTATTGATAGATATCTTCCAAATGGCGTTCGCGAAGCGTATGCCCGTTGGGCTTATCGCCAGAAATTCCTTGATGTGCAGGGGTATAAAGACCAACTCGAACATCTTTATTATATGATGCGATGAGCTTATAAGCAGAAGATGGTTGATTCATCGTTTACAGAAAAATTGGCTTCAATTGAGGCATCGGACGAGTTGTACTTTCTGGCATAATACCATTACGTAAAGCTAGCAGTAATCCCGAAGCTTCCATATAGCTGTTAACACGATAAATTTTTCTAGCTTGAGTCTCGATTTGCAATCTTTCAGGAGTAATATCGTAATTAGTGGTATTGTCTTTGACTAAAATTACAGGAACACCTTGATCTAAAGAAGCGAAGAAAGGAATATTACCCACAGTTGTTTCTGGCATCACTACCGCCGAAATATTCTCTACAGATATCCGAGTTTCCCCTGCTGCTATAGGAGTATCAAATCTCACCGGACGGGGAGAGTTTATTAAACCATTCAAAGGAGAACACACATAAGCACTAGAAATTAATTCTGCACCATCTCTGGGATCTACCAGTTTACCAAATCCTGTATGCTCCCACTCCAATAATAAAGGAGCATGGGCAGCAGTAAAGGGATAGAAGTTAGTAGTCATATGAGTCATAATTGCTTCGGCACCACCCCAAGGATTAGCAATAGACTCCCCTCGGTAGTAGGCTTGACGCACTTTATCTTCTACTTGCAAAGTAGTCATTAAAGCTACTGAAGAAGCAGTTGATTTCTCCACTACATCTAAAGCTTCCATCAATTCATCTATTCCGCTCAATTCCCCCGAAGCATTACCATATTGGGAATAGGTGCATTTAGTTTCAACTGCTCCACCCGTTACGATTACAGGGTCAATATTAATTCCTCCCACAGCCCTTAAGCCATTAAGAGCATTGAGAACATTGTTTAAAAATCTTTCATCTTTGGGCTTCTCAATAATTGCTGCAATATTCTTTCGCTTTTCTGGAATTACCCCAATATTACCCAACAGCAACTGACAAATCAGATTACCTTCGAGATAAAGAACATTGTCCTTAGCAAAATAGATATCTGATGCTGTTACTGCATTAGGATTCGTTACTAAATAGTCGCAAGCTGAAGCTAAAAGATTAGTACTCGGAGTTGCATCTCCAGCGAAACCACCGATTTCAGCACGAACCCCCGTAGGAATAATACTGACTGCAACAAAGGGTTTTGTAGAATTGCGATCGCGAATATTGATATCTAATAAAGATGAC
>JBCCSG010000395.1:0-6428 GCA_039200565.1 Cyanobacteria bacterium P01_D01_bin.50
AACTGGAAAACTTATATCTTATAAGTTGCAATTTGCTAAGCGAGAAAAAAATCTATCATTTATCCAAAAATCGAAATTCCCTAATCCTAACCCATTCGATAACCAGTGATACGCGTATCTACCCCCTATAGGTAATATACCCTTGGGTACTTTTTGAAAATTGTTATCAACTTGTTCGATAATTTGAGTGTAAGGAAGGTACATTCTTTTTTTGCTATCATACCACCCGACGAGAGAAGCAAGATGCTGATAGATTTTTCTATCCTCATCATTCAGTTCAGTAATACCCAGTCGATTTCCTGCATCTTTCCAAATCTGCTTTTGCACGCTAAAGCCAAAATGTCCATTTGAATTCTGTAACCAAGCGTTGTTAATTTTTTTCAGGTCATTACAGGAAATTTTTTCAAAGTCTTGTCCTATGAGAAAATTTTCTCTTTCTCTATTAGCAATATTAAGCATGAGTTGAAATGTTTGTTTATCAGCTGCTTGCCAATTTTTGCCCTTCAAATGATATTCAAATTTCGCATATAAATGTTGGTTAAGAGATTCCTCCACTTGATTTTTTAATTCTTCCTCTCTAGCATTTTCGGAGATTATCTCAATGAATTTTCGATGGAATAATTCAATATCTTTCGCTGTAATAATTTGATTATTTTTAAAAGTATTAATTTTGTTTGGATGATTTTTTAGTATCTCAAATGCTTTTCCATAAGCCTCTATTGCTTCTTCTTGCTTTTGATTTTGTTCGGTAAATAAATCTCCTTGAGTTTTCCGAACAAATACTTCAATTTGAAATATTTTATCCAAGTTACTATTAGTTTTATTTAGATATTCCAGGCTTTCTTCAATATTTTTTTTAGCTTTATCTGGCTTTTTGAGCTTCTGATATGCTTGCGACATGGAAGCCAATAAAATTGCTTGTTTGAGGTTGTGGTTTTTGATTGTAAAGGATAAACCAGCCTGTCTTAAAGCTTGATCTGACTCAGATGTTAGATTTCCGTTTAGTAAATCTCCCGCTAGTTGAGATAGCTTTTGAACATTTTCAACTTCTACCTTAATTTTTTGATGTTTTGTGTTCGCTTTATTAACCTGATTCCAAGCCGCTAATACTGAAATTACTGCTCCCAATAAAGCCAAACTTAAAACAACAGTCCCATTCCGAATCCGCCGCTTAGCTTTCCGATTCGCTTCACTCAATACTAGATTTCTCTTTTCTACAGCTTCTTTATCCTTCCTCTCCCTTTCCAACTGCGCTTCTCGTTCCTCAACAGCAATTTTCTCCTGAATTTCCTTCTCTCTACTAGCAGCTAAAAATTGTTTATCTTGATAACTTAAATTCTTATCTCTTGCCCATTCCTCAGCACCTTTTAAAGCCTTTCCCCCCAGAAGTCGAGATTCATCCTTATATCCAGAAGCAACCCAAAATTTAAAATTTTCCGAATATGGACGCAAATTCTTTAATTCATTTTCAATCCAATTTTGATTAAAAATTTCTTTATATATAGCGTTATAAACCCTCAACTTCCCTTCTCGTCTCGAAACTAATCCCGAAAGCAGTAATTCACTTTGTTCAATCGTATTATCTGCTGTAATCTCACATTGCTCCTCGGAACACCTAATTTGCTGATACAACTCCAATAAATACCCAGCACGTTCCTCATTTCTTAAAATCCTCGCTCTAATAGTTCTTAGATGTTCCGGTTCATCTTGAGATTCCCAATTTTCAATAATTTTTGATTTAACAACTTCCTCAACAGTACAAGGATTTTCTTTCTCGGATTGTTCTACCATCAACTGACAGAGCTTTTGCGTCAGAAACGGTTGTCCTCCCGTCCAATTTAAAATTTCTTCTATAACAGCTTGGGAATCACTAAATTTTCCCCTCAAACCTTGTTCTAACGGTTCAATCTCCTGTAATTGAAATCCCTTGAGAGAAATTGCTGTACCAATATTAAACGGAGTGCGTTGTTTCTCTTGAATTAAATTGCTTGGTGAAGCGACTCCCAACAAACAAAATGTCAAACGTCTATATTCTGGGTTATCAACTCGCTGGTTATAACAAGAACGAATAAAAGCGAAAAAATCATCCGTGGGAAAATTAAGACTTAAAACGCTATCAATTTCATCAATGAAAATTACAATATCTTCCTTAACTTCCACAAGTAGTACTTCTTCCAGAAACTTGCGAAATCTGGTAACCAGAGAATTTAATTGATTTTCTTCCCACCAATCCCCAAAATCAATATCCAAATCAAAAATATCAATCAGCGAATCAATCAAATCCGCATACCATTGCTCTGGTGGAACATTTTGAATACCCCCCGCAGAAAGATCGATCGCAGCACATTCCACACCATTTTCCCTCAAACGACGCATCGTTTGCACTCGTAAACTCGATTTACCGCTTTGACGAGAATTTAATACATAACAAAACTTTTGCGATCGCAATCCATCGTACAATTCGCGATCGGCATCTCGCGTCACATAAGTGCTGGCATTTTCTGGTAAACTTCCAGAGAAGATATATTGGTCAACCATATTGACACTCCGCCGCCTATAAGACGGCAGATTCTTGCTTCACCGACTCGCCGTTAGACAGCAGGTTTACACCAACTGCCCAAGAGGGCAAATCTCCACAAGCGTAAGATCCGGTATGCCCTACCGTACTTAGTCCTCTTCTTAGTATGTTGATGCTGGCATTAACATCTCTGTCTTCAGTGAACCCACAATGAGGACAAACGTGAGTTCTTGTTGACAAAGACTTTTCAACTTTCTCGCCGCAATTAGAACAGTCTTGACTTGTGTTGTGCGGTGGTACAGCAATAGTTATCTTGCCGTACTTTAAACCAAAATACTCTAACCATTGACGAAAAGTTGACCAACCAGCATCACTAATAGACTTAGCTAGCCTTCGATTACGTACCATGTTCTTAACTTTTAAGTCTTCATAGGCGACCAAATCGTTAGATTGGATCACGGAATACGCCAATTTCTTGCAATATTCTTCTCGTTGCCTACTTACTCTTAAATGTTTTCGAGCATATCTGTTTCTAGCTTTATGGTAGTTGTTTGACTGTGGCTTTTTACCTTTTACGTACTTCTTGGATTTCTTGCGATTAGCCCGATTTAGCTGTCTCTCAGATTTGCGGTAAAACTTGGGTGAAGGTTCAACATTACCATTGTTGTCAGCAATGAAATACTTCAATCCTAAGTCTAGCCCGATGGCTTTTCCTGTTGGTTGAGATTCAATCTTAACATCAACATCAACAGCAAACTGAGCATAATATCCATCAGCGCGACGCACCAAACGAACTCGCTTAATCTGCTTGATATTGTAAAAATGCAAGTCATAGGTTCCTTTTAATTTAAGAGTTCCAATTCCTTGCTTATCCGTTATGGTTAAATACTTTCTATCTTCAGAAAGTTTCCAACCGCTAGATTTATACTCAACCGAACGAGTATTTTTCTTGAACTTTGGATAGCCTGTCTTGGAAAATCGCTCCACTTGGGGAAACCCCAAGACCGCGTTTTCCGCTTTTTTACCTTTAATCTTCTTCTTGCAGTTGTCGTAAAAACTACTAATCGCTGACCATGCACGTTCAGCCGCAGATTGTCGAGCCATCGAGTTTAATTTATTCGCAAATGGAAATTCAGCGGCTATGACAGCACAATACTTATTTAGTGCATATTTATTAATGTTCTTGCCTGGGTTGTCAATCCAATACCTAAGGCATTTATTGCGAACAAATTGACTTGTTCTTATTGCTTCGTCAACAGAACTAAATTGCCCGTCTTTCCCGTACAACTTAAATTCTAAAACTCGCATGGCTTGACCTTACCAACTATATCCTTATGCTATCATTCACAGCATAAATTAACAACCCGATAAAAATATTGACGGCACGTAAACGTGCTCAAGGAGCTTTCATCTCCCGCCTATAAGGCGAGAGTTTTCAGCCTCTCACATTTCTTATAAAAAAACCGCAAAAACGCAGAAGACGCTGAGGAAAGAGGTTTCATAGAGTAAGCATAAATATTTATATATTTGATATTCAGTAAATTAAGTTCGCACAAATAAACTCAATTATTTACAGAATTTAAACTGGTTTCTCTTTGAGAAGCTGTTTGGCGTCTACAAAGTCTTGTTGCTACTCACTACTCACTACTCACTACTCACTATTCCCTTGTCCAACCAAACGCTCTGAAAAATACCGACGATATAAATCATAACTAGGAACACAATCATTCCCTGAAAGTTTCACCAATCCCATACTATGTAACTTAAACCCAACTTCCGCATCAAGTCGTACTGCTTCATTTGCTCTCACCACTTTTTTATAAGCTGATTCCAACAAAGGATTATGCTGCAAATTCCATAATTGTTCCCGCAGATGGTTGCTAAAGATTCCTTGCTCGGTAGAAGCCAGATTTAAAAGTTGCTCTAGAGTTATTTCACCAGTTGTGAGATTAGCGATCGCTCTTTCAATTAAATAAGGATGTCCCCCTACCAACTCCATTAACTTACTTAAATCTTTCTCTCCCAACTCACCGTTATCATACTGCTTCGCAAGAATTTGTACCTGTTCGAGGTTAAACTCAGGTAAATCAATTGCTATGCCAACATTAAACGGTGAATGATTGATATCCAAGGAAGGATAAGCTTCAGTCGAATGAACCACCACCAACCGCAGTTTCTGCCAAATTTGACCAATTCTGTCCCCTTGTTTCGCTGATTCATACCAACCCCGCAACAGCAAGCAGAATTGAGGGAAAATACCAGGATATTCAAATAGTCGCTCAAAATTGTCGATTGCCAATACTAAAGGTTTATCGCTAGCAGATAATAAGTATTTTTGAAAATAACGAGTACAATTCTTATTCAACCCGTAAATATCCTTCCAATACTTATCAAATTGGGTTTCCAAATCCAGACTGTCAGAAACATCGGCACACAACCATTGTAAAAATGTTTTTAAATCCGCAAGAATATTTATATCGGCCAGTTTTAAATCTAATTTCGCTGTTCGATAACCCTGCTCTCTGGAATAGTCGAGTATTTTCTCCAAAAGTAAAGTTTTTCCCATTTTTTGCGCTGCTTTGATACGAATTAGCGCACCAGGGTGTACAATAGTTTTATAACATTTTTCTTCAATGGTCGAACGTTTAATATATACGTCCGTCCTGCCTTGACCTGCCAATTTTTTTGAAGACGATTTAAAAGAAAACTCAGATACCGAACCAGATTCTAAATTATCTCGTGCAATCAATTGGGGTGTATATTGCTCCGGAATCCCCGCTACCCGAATCGAATTACAACCTAATTTATAAGCAAACTTATAATCTTTCCCCGCTCCAAGAGCATCGTAAAAACCCACGGCAAACTCAATAGCTGCTTTATCCCCGATTTCTTTACTCATCCCTACCACGTAATCAATATACCGGGATATCTCCACAGCTTGAAATTGCGAATAACAAGCATTGAGTACAACACACTCAACTTGCTCCTTAAATAATTGGAATAATCCACTACAAGCATCAGCATCAACTAACTTGATTTGACCAGATTCATCTTCAAAAGCCAAACCATCTTCACCAAAACCATGGCCGCAAAAATGAATAATCTGTGGTTCATATTCCAAAATTGATCTATGAATATCCCTGTAGCGTACAGCTTCTGCAACTGATATTGAATATTCCTCACGCTTCTTAGCCCGTTTCAACCCCTCCTTAATCTCCCGCATTTCCTCATCTAAACGCAGTAGACTACTTCCTCTGGGATTTGCACAGAGAAGCAAAATTTTTCGAGTTTGGTCATTTTCGCTCATGAGCAACCGCAATCTCTTGGTAGCACTCGATTAATAATACACAATGATTCAAAATTTGATACAAGAGAAGTATGTAGTTTTCAGGATTAAAAAGCAATATCTAGAATATTAGCCTTCACTCAAATAATTCTTATTTCCTTGCTGTTAACGGAGAAAGTCAGTGTGGAGTTTCACAAAACCGATCCATATGTTTTATGTTGCTCAACTGTCTTAAATATACTAAACTCCCAAATAAATTATTGTATAAAATTTGTTCGCTATATAACCAAAAACTTTATAAATAAGAAAAATTTAACTTATCCACATAAGAATTCATATTGCCATGAAGCAAGGCTAAATTAAATACTGCATCAAATTTCAGTCACAACTACAACCTGCAATAGGATAATATATATACCTTAAAAAGAGGTATCATTAGATGCCATTACTTGGAAAACGATAACTACTACTTTCATGCATAAATAAATACTAAAAAGTATATTGTGAATTACCCCAAACAAATCAATAATTTTCTTATACAAAACAAATGATGCATTTTCTATTAACCTGGCTTGGCACTGCAGTGTCATTGCTAATTACCGCTCATATTGTTCCTGGCTTCGA
>JBCCSG010000396.1:0-6420 GCA_039200565.1 Cyanobacteria bacterium P01_D01_bin.50
ATCGGTGACGGTAGCCTCGCTCAAGCTGAACTATCCAACAACGTAGTTCAAGACAAGGGTAGCTTCCAGAGCGGTGCTTTAACTGCTGCTGTAGATATGTAATTAGATTAATAGGTGCCTCATTTGAGGCACTTATTAAGATTAAAATGTGGATTGGCATCCTTTGGATGCCACTTCCTATATCCACCTATATGCTTCCTCTGCTAATTATATTGGCTAATTAAAAAAGATTTTTTCTAAATAGAATATATTAGAGACATTGAACGCAAAGACTCTATAAAGGTTCCAAATTTTGTTTTATAGTTAATTTGTTGGAAAACTCTCTTAGAAGCCAAAATAATGCAACATTTGATACATAACTTTTACATACATAAATAAACTCTTTGAAGTTGCATTTTTAATAAATATCCATGAATGTTAAATTTAAAATTAAATCTCTGGTTCAAGCAGCAGCGCAAAAGCGTAAATCAAACAGCTTGAATAAAGCTGAATGTATATGTAAGCAAGCACTAAGAATATTACAAACTCAAACTAATAATTTGAGAAAAAAAGGAAGAAAAGCCGATTTAAAAGAATTATATCAAATCATAGCCCTAGAATATGGAGAAATCCTCCAAAAACAAGGAAAAATAGAAGAAGCTATTAATCTTTATCAACAAGTTTTAAAGGTACAACCTGACCTGCATCAAATTCATAATAAACTAGGAAATATTTTCCAAAACCAAGGGAAATTAGAAGCAGCAGTAGAATCCTATCGGCAAGCCCTAAAAATTAATCCTAACTTGATTTTGGCTTACTATAATTTAGGAAAAGCACTCAGAAATCTGGGTCATTTAGAGGCATGTTTAGAGTCCTACCAACAAGCTTTGAAAATTAAACCTGACTATGCTTTAGCAAAATTTGGTCTTTGCATGAGTCAGCTACCGGCAATATATTCTAGTGTTGAAGAAATTCAACTTAGGCGAAACAATTATCAGCAACAGTTAATAAAATTATCTAATTATTACAAAACAGCCAGTTTGGAAGAGCAAGCCAATGGTGCTGAGGCAGTCGGTAACCTAAAACCTTTTTATCTGGGCTATCAGGCTTTAAATGACCGAGAATTGCAACAAATATATGGATCGATGGCTTGTCAGCTAATGGCAAGTCTTTATCCTCAATGGAGCCAACCCATTGATATTCCTGCATTTGCTGCTACAGAGAAAATTCGCATTGGTTTTGTTTCCGGATTTTTTAGCAGGCATTCAATCTGGAAAATTCCTTGTAGCGGCTGGGTAGAAAACTTGGATAGAGGCGAGTTTGAGCTATTTGGCTACCATACTCTGAGCAAACCAGATCCAGAGACTCGAAGAGCAGCCAAAGCATTTGATAAATTCACCCAAGGTCCCCTACCATTTACACAATGGTGTGAAATCATTAAGCAAGATAAATTAGACATCCTAATTTTTACAGAATTAATGATGGACCCAGTAACTATTGCATTGGGTTGTTTAAAGCTTGCCCCGATTCAAATTGGTTGTTTGGGACATTACGTAACAAGTGGTTTACCGACAATTGATTACTTCTTGAGTAGCGAATTAATGGAACCAGAAGATGGACAAGAACATTATACAGAGAAACTAGTTAAATTACCCAATCTTGGTTTTCATTATACACCTTTTCCAGTGCCAGCAAAATCCATCACCAAGAAGGATATAGGCATAAAAGAAAGTGAAATTATGTTTTGGTGTTGCCAATCCTTATTTAAGTATTTACCGCAACATGATGATATTTTTCCTCGGATTGCGAAGCAGTTAAATAGTGCTAAATTTGTATTTCTTGCTAATTCACAAGAATGGATAAATGAAGTTTTTCGTCAGCGCTTAAGTAAGGCTTTTGAAAAATTTCAATTAGATTATACCTATTACTGCATATTTTTACCTGATACTTGGGATTCCTCTAGTTTTGCCGGCACTACAGCCATAGCAGACATCTACCTAGATAATATTGGTTGTTCTGGTGGTAACACGAGCATAGAAGCCATAGGGTATAACCTTCCAGTTGTTACTCATCCGGGAAAGTTGATGCGGGAACGAATGACAACGGCATTTTTAAAAATGATCGGAACAGAAGAAACAATCGCTGCAACTAAAGAAGATTACGTGCAGATTGCCGTGCATCTCGGTAAAGATGCCCAATATCGGCAAACTATATCCCAGAAAATAGCTGATAACAAGCATAAACTTTATGGAGACTTGGAACCAATCCGAGCTTTGGAGGAATTTTTACTGAAAGCCGTAGGTAAAGAAAAGAAATCTCCAACTTCTACTATTACTGAAACTTTGCGCTTAGCAATCGGTGAACATAGAGCCAATCATCTAGAGCAAGCCGAGCAAGCTTACCATCAAGTTTTGTCAATCCAGCCAGCGAATGCAGATGCATTATATGGTTTAGCTATGGTAGCGCAGCAGCTAGGTAAATTTTCACAAGCTAAAAAGTGTTTGAGTAAAGGAGTACAAGTACAGCCAAACTCAGTCAAAATTTGGTTTAGTTTAGGTAATTTTTCTCAACTTCAGGGAGATTTTTCAGAAGCCGAAGAAGCTTACAAAAAAGCGATCGCTCTACGACCAGATGCTGTTTCAATTTATAACAATCTGGGTTACGCTTTGCAACAACAAAGCAAATGGAAAGAAGCTATCAATTGCTATCAAAAAGCTTTACAAATACAGCCCAATTGCGTTGAAGCAGATGTCAATTTAGGAAATGCACTTTATGCCCAAGGACAACTTTCCCGCGATCGGCAAATCCATTATGCACAATTAAATTCTAATTTAGGTCTGGCTCGGAAAAATGCAGGAGATTTACAAACTGCCGAGGTGTATTATCGACAAGCAATTACTTTACAACCAGATATTGCAGATTATCACCATCAATTAGGTGTCGTATTAGAAGAAAAAGGTAATTTGGAACAAGCAAAAACTCACTATCAAAGAGCTTTGGAATTAAATCCTGACTATGATACACCAATTTCAGCTTAAAGAGTATGAAGGTAAATGAGTCAAATTAAATATAAAATCTCACCCTGTCTGCCACTTTATATTAGATATGCTCATCAATTAAATACTCAGAAAAATTGATTGCTAAACTGCAAAAATGTATAATATAAATGTGGGTAATTAAAAAATAACTACCCACAACAGAATTCCAAAAGATAAGTTAGCAATTCTCGGGAGAATATCCCATTTGTCACCTAAAAATAACTCCACAGAAAAGGGGTTTAATAATTTCTACTTTATCTCCCCCTTACACCTATCTTCATCTTGATTAATTTACCCACTAAGCAAGAATAGAAAAGGATACTATGAACAGCTATCAAGTCTTTGGCGAACAAATTATGATTGCTGATAAAGGATTTTAGCTGAAGCATCAACCCTTGTCAAATCCGGGTGGCGTTCGTAGAAATTGAATTCATTAAAAACTTGTCTGAAAACTTTAGGACTTAGGCAACTGGCACATTTTTTAGTCGGGTACTGTGACGGTAACCCTGTGACACTTTGACTGATTTTTAACGTAACAATAAGACTGCGGAGTCTACAGCACCATCCTAGTCTTGTGACAATTGCGTAAGTTATGAATTTCATTAAGTAATAGTTCTAGCGATTGCCTAAAATATTTCTTAACATTTATTGACAATCTTTCTATAGTTCTATTCTTATTTTTCATGACGCCAATTGTAGAGGACTAATATTTTTTTGGAAACTATCAAATCTGAAATTTTAGGAGATAAATAATATGTTTTCGTTTGGCATCCCTGGTTTTAATATACCACCCATTGATATACCGGATTTCACAGACCTAATACCAGATATAGACGATATAATAGGCGATATTCCGACTTTCGCCGGTAATGACGGTGATAATATATTTAATGGTAGTGACACAGATGATGTCTTTAATGGTGGCAAAGGAAATGACTCTCTGGAAGGAGGAGCCGGTGACGATTTCCTTGAAGGGGGTGAAGGCGATGATACCCTAAATGGAGGCGATGACGAGGATATCCTTAACGGTGGTGCAGGAAATGACGAGATATCAGGTGGCACCGGAAATGATTTCCTTGATGGGGGACTTAACGGTAATGATATCCTTGACGGTGGTGCAGGAGATGACGAGATATTAGGTGGTAGTGGAAATGACTTAATTAATGGGGGTGATGGCAAAGACAATATATTAGCCGGTGTTGGTAATGATGAAATAAGAGCAGGCAATGATGATGACACCATATTAGGCGACTTCGGTAATGACTCCATTGATGGGGGTAGAGGGAATGACTTTATTGATGCAGGTAGCGGCAGTGATTTTGTATTTGGTGGTGCCGGTGACGACGAAATATTAACAGGTTCCGGTAATAACACCTTCGATGGCAACAACATTGATAATACCAGCGTGGATGAAAACAGTGACGATCAAACCATTGACAATACCCTCATAGGTGAGAGCGGCAACGATGAGATTATAGGCTCAGGTTTAGGCAATGACCTTATTTATGGAGACTTTTACCTATTTACCAATCCCGGCAATCCCTTCGGCTCTCCTATTGTAGTCACGAGTGATGATGAAGACTTTTCTATCAATCCAGAAGGTGATGACGATATTATTGGAGGCGATGGCAATAATACCATATTTGGTGGCGGTGGCTCTGATACCATAGAAGGTCTTGGTGGCGATGACTACATTGATGGAGGCTACGATAACATTTCTGCTAATATAGGATCGTTCTTAGACTTTGGTGGTAACGATAGCATCTCAGGGGGTACGGGGAATGATATCCTAGTTGGCAATCTTGGGAATGACACCCTAGATGGGGGTGGTTTAGCTCCCGGTGAAGTTGATATGTTAATAGGTACTTTCAGCTTCGATATAGATGGAAACGGACCTCTAGATGCTAATGGTTCACCAGAAGCAATCGGAGCGAATTTCGGATTTCTCTATAATAACGCTGGTATAGATGGTGATACATTCGTACTTGGAAACGCCGATGGTAATTCTTATACTGGTGGTTTTGGTGATCCATTAATTGACGTAACAAATAATACTGAATTTACTGGTTTCGCCGATCGTGCTATTATTTGGGACTTTGAGAATGGTGTAGATCAAATCCAGGTAAATGGGCCAGTTGATACGATTGCATTTTTCGATGACGATCTTAATGCACAAACTACATTACTTGGAGTAACAACAGAAAATAGCGACTTTGAAATTATTGCCCAGTTAGTTCACAATCAAGCATTTAATGGTTCTTTGGCTGATGGCACTTTTATAGATCCGCCACCATCTAGCGTCGTCTAAGTCTATCCGTCTAGAAAGAAATACCATAACTACTCCCTTTCTGCCCAAAAATACTAGTTTCAATTGCTCAAACTCGTGAAAAACCTTTAATATTAATAGGCGATCGTAAAGCCGGGAAGGGAGTAAGTTTCTAAATGTTGTAAGTTTGTTGAAAATATTAAATAACATATTCTGACCTGTCTTAAAAAGAAGATTATCCCAAAATTTTTAAATTAATTAAATACATACTAGTAATTCATCACACCAACATTGCCTGGTTAGGGCAGAGAGAGGAGAAAATGTCTTCATTAACCCCGCATAGTTAACTTGCTTAAATGGTAAAGGAGTAAATCTAAATTAAAATCAAGAGAATATACAAATAATTTACGAAACAAAATTATTTCAAAAATTCCTATAAATAGATAATACGAATGAGTCACATAACCGAGTAGTTAATTAATAGAACGACCTAAGCAATCATACTAATTTAGAAAAACTAGAATTAGGTAAAGCTTCCGTGAATATACTTTGAAATTTAGATTGTAAGTACTTGAGCAAAATTACTTGTATATTGTGATTACGAGTGCAGCAAAGCGAAACTAACTAATCGCAAGCGTTGGGGATAGCTTCATGCAGTGAACTATGACACAAATAATTTTACATACCCACTTAGCTTTTTATATTTTGCGATTCATACTTTCAGAAGTCCCCCTACACCAACATAACCTGGTGGAGTAAGCAGGGGGAACAGGGTTATAATTTCTCGCTTGCTCTGCCTGGGTTTTTTTTAAAGATGCCGAATGCACCGAATTGAGTTGGTGTATGAAGGGCATTTACACCTCTGGCGTGCGGCTCAGCTTTCTCGAAGAGCATGATTAAATCATGAAATTATTTTTTAAACTTACTTAAACTTGTGCAATTAAAGTAAGTTTTCATCTCTTGCTTAACAAGTCGTGTACATATATACTAAAATTAACGCCAAACACCAAGGCTTAATTGATATGGTTTGTAAACCACAGTCGATTCAAAACTGGCAAGCCTGTAAAAAGGTCAGACGGAAGTCCACGATTTGTTAAATTTGCTGAAAATAATGGATGAACAATGACTAAAAGCTTC
>JBCCSG010000397.1:0-6412 GCA_039200565.1 Cyanobacteria bacterium P01_D01_bin.50
ACGCGCCCAAAGATTAACTGAAAATATACCGCACCCCATAACCGCTTACCTTGACATGAAGCCAGGGAAACACGTGTGGAGTGCGTGGAACCAACTGAATAAAAATTTAAAAGCTCGTACTGAAATAAGAAATAGGCATTCCTATTACAGTATCTCTAACTGGGATTTCTTGGTCAAGGAACCTTTGGGAACCAAGCACAAACGCGCGCTAAGAAATGAGATAACTTACACCGTGGAGTTTTGAATAACCAATGTCTAACATTGGGTAATCTTTTTTAAACGGTAGAGATTCACAATTCTTAACTACTCACCACTCACTACTCACCACTCACCACTCACTCCCAACTCCCAGATTCAAAAATTCTTCTTAGTTCCGTTTTCTACATCAAATTCAAAACGCTGCTCGTAATCGGTTTCACCATACAAGTTAAAGCTGATAGTGGGTTCATCTCCCAAAGCTTCTACGTGATGAATCGCATCTCCAGTGAAACTAATGATATCACCTGGATTAATAATAACCTCACCCGCTTTTTCAATTGTGGAGTTATCGTCAACTTGCTTCCATAAAGTATTTTTTTCTTGGCCCCCCAAAAGTGCAACTACTCCCCAAGTTGCATGATTGTGAGTTGGGGAAACCTTCCCTGGATACCAAGCTACCGTTTGGATCGTTAAAGGATAATTAGGTTCATCATAAAGTGTAACTACAGACCAACCGGTTTCCGCATTCGGGTTGATAAACTCATATTGCAACCACTCCGAACTAATTAATAAACGTCGCACCAAAGGACGAATTGCTTGTAATCTGCTAAAGTCATCGTCGAAATTCCGCAATATATCTTCTAAATCAGTCAAAAACCGATAAAGTCGATAGGTATGGTTTGATAAATCTGTAACTGGTGCAATATCCACAGTTTTACTACTTCCATCACCCGTTACCAACCAATCCCGAATAACTGTATCTTCAAGCAAATTTAGTGAATCCATTTTTAGCCGAGTTTCGTATATTTAACGAATTCTCAATTTTATTGCTTCCACTTTTAGTATTCCACCAAGAGAACTATACCGAGCTAATAATAAAAAGACAAAGTTATTTTCTCTCCCCTTTTTCCCTCCCTACCTTCACCCGGCAATCGCTTGTGAAAGTAATAAGAGGATGGGGCAATTCGTAGCACCCCTGGCGAAGACCGAATGCATTCATCCTTAAAGATACGACAAATTGCTTCCAATTTTCAATCTTAAGTATTAAAGTATGCATATCTTGCACTTAAAGTCAATTAACAAAACCTAAAAAATGCTATCCAATCAGACGGATGCAGAAGTATGGAAAGCCTTGTTACGCGGGGATTTATTCGCCTTGGGTATCTTTTACGACCGTTATGGTAATATCGTCTATCGTTTAGCCTTGCGGATGCTGGCAAATACTCAAGAAGCAGAAGATTTAACCCAAGAAATATTTATGACGTTGTGGCGGAATCATTCTTACAATCCCCAACGCGGTTCAATGAATGCATATCTAACTACTTTAACAAGATCCAGAGCAATTGACCGTCATCGTCAGATGAAATCGCAACGGCAACTAATTGAAAAATGGAGTCGCACCATTCCCTTAGAAAATCGGACTAACCTTATGGATAAAATTTCTTTTAAAGAAATTGGCGATCGCGTCAAGGAAGCATTGAATAAATTACCAACCCAGCACCGACAGGTTTTAGAGAAAGCTTATTTTGACGGTTTGAGTCAATCAGAGATTTCTCTCGACTTGAAAATGCCTTTGGGAACAGTTAAAACCTACAAACGTAAAGGTTTAATTCAACTGCGACAAATATTGAACGACTTGGTGGAAAACAGATGGTAAATTGGGGGGATAATCCAGAATTGCAAGAACTTTTAGCAAGTTATGTCCTAGGTGACTTGACTTCTGAAGAAGTAGTAGAAGT
Organism: Cyanobacteria bacterium P01_D01_bin.50; assembly: GCA_039200565.1. Taxonomy (GTDB): domain Bacteria; phylum Cyanobacteriota; class Cyanobacteriia; order Cyanobacteriales; family Nostocaceae; genus Rivularia. The sequence goes on from JBCCSG010000397.1 coordinate 1,938, forward strand.
TCATAAATTGCTGGAACAGAATACAGAATTGATCGCAGAAGTCAATAACTTGCAAGAAACCTTAGCATTATTATCCTTTGCCTTACCAGAAACCGAACCCTCAGCAGCTTTAAGTTCCCAGATATTGGAAGCAGCGGCTATTTCAACAACCACTCAGATTACATCAAATCAAAGTCATAAAAAACAACTTTGGCAAATCATTGCTGCAACAATAGCCGCTTCAATAATGTTGGGATTGGGATTATACAACTATCGCTTGCAGCAAAAAGTAAGTACCATTAGTCAAGAAATATCGAGTTATCAAGATACCATTGCCTTATTGCGCCAGCAGAATCTCAGTTTGATAGCATTAGAAGGAACAAAAGTCAATTCTCAAGCCTTCGGAAGTTTTGCGATCGCGCCGACAGGGAAAGCCGTATTAACCTTACAGAATTTACCTCAGTTACCAGAAAACAGAGTTTATCGATTGTGGGCAGTAGCAGAAGGTAAGAAAATCGATTGCGGCGACTTTGAAGTTAATGAAGAAGGTAAAGTATTGGTACAGCTTCCGGTAGATAATTCTTCTATGGAAAGCGTATCTTCAGCCTTGGTTACAGTGGAGCCATTGCAGCCAGTGAAGCAACCTACTGGAGAAATTGTGATGCGGAGTATTTGATTAAGTAAGTCGGCCGAAAATTTACCCCCATTAAAGTACGTAAATTTAGTTAAAAGCCCCGATCGATCTCACTATTGACTACTGACTATTCCCAATCACTATTTTTAAACCCGACCTACTTATCCCCCAATTTAAAGTAAGCTGATAAACTATGCGCTCATCGACTTACTATGGCAACTGTTAACGACAATTATTTGAAGCTAAAAGCAGGTTACTTATTTCCCGAAATTGCCCGAAGAGTAAATACTTTCGTAGAAGCTAATCCCGATGCTAAAATTATCAAATTGGGTATTGGTGACGTTACCGAACCATTACCACAAGCTTGTCGTACGGCGATCGTCCAAGCGACTGAGGAAATGGGAAATCGAGAAACTTTCAAAGGTTATGGCCCCGAACAAGGTTATGCTTGGTTGCGGGAAAAAATTGCACATCATGACTTCCAATCCCGGGGATGCAAAATTGATGCTTCAGAAATCTTCATTTCTGACGGCTCTAAATGCGATACGGGTAATATCCTCGAAATATTTGGGAAAAATAATACTATCGCTGTCACCGATCCCGTTTACCCTGTTTATGTTGACACCAACGTCATGACAGGTAATACAGGAGATGTAAATAAAAACGGTGAATATGAAGGTTTAGTATATTTACCAATAACTGCTGAAAATAATTTTACCGCGACCATTCCCGACCAAAAAGTTGATTTAATTTACCTGTGCTTCCCCAACAATCCTACCGGAGCCACAGCAACTAAAGCAGAATTGCAAGCTTGGGTAGATTACGCCAAAGCGAATAACTCAATTATTTTCTTTGATGCAGCTTACGAAGCCTTTATCACCGACTCCTCACTTCCTCACTCCATTTATGAAATAGAAGGCGCTAGAGATTGTGCGATTGAATTCCGTTCCTTTTCCAAAAATGCAGGATTTACCGGAACTCGTTGTGCCTTAACAGTAGTACCTAAAACGCTCACCGCCAAAGCTTCCGACGGTTCAGATGTTGAACTTTGGAAACTATGGAATCGTCGCCAATCTACTAAATTTAACGGTGTATCTTATATAGTGCAGCGCGGTGCAGAAGCAGTTTATTCTAAAGAAGGACAAGAACAAGTAAAACAACTTGTCAGCTTCTACTTAGAAAACGCCAAAATTATCCGCGAAAAACTCACCACTGCCGGATTACAAGTTTACGGAGGAGTAAACGCACCTTATGTATGGGTAAAAACACCCAATGGATTAAGTAGTTGGGACTTCTTCGATAAATTAGTTAATACTTGCAATGTAGTAGGTACACCAGGTTCTGGTTTTGGTGCTGCCGGTGAAGGTTATTTCCGTATCTCAGCTTTTAATAGCAGAGAAAATGTAGAAGAAGCAATGAAACGGATTACCGAGAAATTTAAAGTTTAAAAAAATCGGTGTCAAGGTTTCCCATAAGAATTTTTGGCATTGCTGAGTGAAGCTATGAATTGTATTCACCTACATGTTGTACTAGACATGAAACCATTGTATAAACTTAGTACTGCTAAGTCTCGGGCAATTTGAAATCATAGTTTCATAAACTGAATAAGCAACGCCAAATTTTTTCTTCTAAAAAATTCGTATGGATGCCCCTAGGGTATCTTAGCTGAAATCGTTTTGCTTTCTTAGTGGAAGATTACCTAACTGAGTAATGGAGTAAGGAGTAAGGAGTAATGATTAATAGATAATAACCGCCATCTTTTCAATAGAGTTATGTAGTAGGTAGTTAGCCAGACTTGATATTAGAAAGGGGAAAATTTTTATAGGTAATCGATAAGGGTGATAGGAGTAAGATGAATATTTTGCCAAGTAATTACTGTTTCAAATAAAAATGGATGATGGAAATCTCTTGAATCATGTCGATAAAGTGATGATTTCACATTGTCGTCAGACACAGCATTACTGAATATCTATATTAGTTTCGCCTTTAATTTTTCATCTCAAGTCCGATTAATTACTTACTATAGAAACCCTTTTAGAAAGATTTGGTTATTACCTATTAATCCTAACTCCCAACTCCCAACTCCCAACTCCCAACTCCTAAATCCTAACTTCTTACTTCTTACTTCTTACTTCTTACTTCTTACTTCTTACTTCTTACTTCTTACTTCTTACTTCTCACCACCCGAAAACCCTGAGTGTTAAGGAGGATATTGAACGATTCGCACCTTCTACGGCATGCAGAGCGGCATTGCTGGGGAAAGTTTTGCCACGAGCCACCACGCAATACTCGACAATTATCATCTTTACCAATCCACGCACTACCATCTGCGGGAGCACCCTCATAGTTAGAATGCCAGGTGTCGAGACACCATTCCCAAACATTACCGTGCATATCGTATAAACCAAAGGCATTAGGAGAAAATTGCCCTACTGGGGTAGTTTTTGAGCGGCTTTCCTCTAAGAAGTGATATCCATAGGTTTGAGAGGCATTATAATTCGCTAATTCTGCCAAAAGAGTTTCGCCAAAGTGAAATGGTGTATTTGTACCAGCACGACAACCATATTCCCATTCTGCTTCGCTAGGTAAGCGATATTGCTTATCTGTATACTTTGATAGGCGATCGCAAAATTCAATTGCATCATACCAGGATATTTGTTCTACAGGATGGTCATCTCCTTTGAAATTAGATGGCTCAGGTTCCAAATTGCGTTTAATTTTAGGTAGAATTGCTATTCTTCGCCATTGTGCTTGAGTGATTGGGTATTTACTCATAAAAAAAGCCGGAACTTTTACAGAGTGTTGCAGATTTTCAGGAATTAAACTACCTTTCTCCGTTTCTGGTGCTCCCATTACGAAACTCCCTGAAGGGATATGCACCATTTCTAGTTTGACATCATTACCTAAGTTTTCTATTTCTTGAGTAGCTTTACCACGAAGAGTCTTGTTTTTTTCTCCACGAGAATTGACTGTGATAATGTCGAAATTAAATTTTTCCATAGTAATTTTACTGTCGTGAATTAGATATCAAGCTCTTTTTTTTACTTATTATAAATCTCGCTATAATGTACAGTTTTATCAATACAAATCCCAATGAATGTTGCGGTATTTATGTTAAACCAGTAATTAAATACAAATAAAAATATTACGATTAGAAGGTATACCTAAAATTTATCCCCGCTATATAACAGAATGTAAATTAGTATCTGAGGGTTTATTACTAATTACTACTCCTAACAAACACATTTTAAAATCCTCTAAATGTGCGGAGCCGGAGACGCTCCGCCTCCGGTTAGTTCCATTTTTTGGGAGGTACTTTGTACATGCACCATTATTCACCCTTCGGCTTCAGCACTAGGCACAAAAAGTCCTTATTACAAGCACTATTATTTATTTATGGGGATTTTAATTCTAAATTCGGGCATTCTAAATTCTAAATTGACTTCCCCTTCTAGGGGGCTGACTACTCCTTGATCCTTCGTTTTATGCAGCCTCTTCTCAATTTCCTATCTTATCAATGTAAGCACTGCGGCTTGAAATTTAATCACTACTATCTGTAGGATAATTTGGCAACAAGAAGATTTAACTGGAACAATGCCTACAGAAGAACAATTAAAATGTCTGTATACAATAACTTGTCAGTTAACCTTCGTTATGCTGCAGCCAATTCACCTTATTTATTTAGACCAACGCACGTTAAATTTATATATATTAGCTGGCGAAGAAGAAGATATCGAATTTGAAGTAACTATTGATGGAGAAGTCTTTTAATGAATTCTGCAAAATATACTCAAATGTCTGATAAGCAATTAAAACAACATTTAGTTAAACATCGTAATGATTCTGTAGCACTTCAAGCTTA
>JBCCSG010000398.1:0-6407 GCA_039200565.1 Cyanobacteria bacterium P01_D01_bin.50
AGGAGAAACGCCTTTCTCTACGTAGTTGTTCTATTTCGATCGCTCCAACAGCTTAAATTAAGCTATGGGAGCATCAAAATTTTCCGGCGTACGATCGCCGTAGTTTTACAACTACACCCATAAAGGGACAATAAGCCACTATTTGTTGCCACAGAGACGACATGCCAAAGTCGAATCAAACAATCATCACTTGCAATAATTACCAATGGCAAACAACAATAACTATCGGGTTGAAGTAAATCAGACGCTTGGGGAGGCGCATCTTTACAATTCATAGATAATGGTCTTGAAGTTAAGTGAATGAAATTTATTTCACATAAAATTAATCTCTGTACTCATGACTCACAGTCTATGTTGTTAAAAGAATTTTCATGTCATTGTCAAATAATTTTATAAGTGTTTACATTGTTCAATTGTTTACGATGTTTATAAAATAAAACCAGTATTTATGGTGATAAGCAATCAACAGCAAACACTATTAGTTGTAAAATTGATGACCAATATCCATTAACAACAACCCCCGAGGAATTAGAAAACATACATGAAGGAAAGAACAAGTAACAATAACAAAGTCCGTTGAACTTATAGAGTTCTTTTTTTAATTAAATATTAAGTATACTTCTCTAGAATTAGTTGTCCGTCGTGGAATCTTAACGGCTGCCAATTAAGTAAAGTTTCACGGGACTTTCCTCACAAGGGTTGGAAAACGTGAGAACACATCCATAACATTGCCGCGACCAATTTAGCGCGGTGTTTATCTAGAGTTGACGCGAGCGGGTAAATAACACCCCCAAAAGTCGTTTATCTGAATGCACGTAAATCCAATGACACTTGATAATAACCAAGGGCTTACCTATAAAAACTCGCAGTCTCCCGGACAGCAAGGTATCTCGCTAGCAGGAATCAGTACCAATAATCCTTTTGGTCATTCTGGGCTGAGCTTGGGGCAGAATAATAACCACCCTCCCGAAGAAAATCCGATTGGGGATATTGTTCCTGGTAGAGTCGCCAATATTAAAGTAATTGGCGTTGGTGGTGGTGGTGGAAATGCTGTTAACCGCATGATTGCCTCAGATTTAAGTGGAGTCGAATTTTGGTCAATTAACACTGACGCGCAAGCTTTGACGATGGCTGCGGCTCCTTGTCGTCTGCAAATCGGACAAAAGCTTACCCGAGGTTTAGGTGCTGGTGGTAATCCTGCAATTGGTCAAAAAGCAGCAGAAGAATCGAGAGATGAAATTGCAACGGCTTTAGAAGGAGCCGATTTAGTCTTTATTACTGCCGGTATGGGAGGCGGTACTGGTACGGGTGCAGCTTCGGTAGTAGCGGAAGTCGCGAAGGAAATGGGTGCCTTGACGGTTGGCGTAGTGACTCGTCCGTTTGTGTTTGAAGGTCGCCGTCGTACCTCTCAAGCGGAGCAAGGTGTAGAAGCTTTAAAAACTAGGGTAGATACTTTAATTATCATTCCCAACAACAAACTTTTGGAAGTTATTCCAGAGCAAACACCCGTACAAGAAGCTTTTCGTTATGCGGATGATGTTCTGCGTCAAGGTGTACAAGGCATATCCGATATCATCACGATCCCTGGTTTGGTAAATGTTGACTTTGCCGACGTGCGAGCGGTAATGGCAGATGCAGGTTCTGCTTTGATGGGAATCGGTATTGGTTCTGGTAAATCCCGTTCTCGGGAAGCGGCGATCGCGGCAATTTCTTCGCCGTTACTGGAATGTTCTATCGAGGGCGCTAGAGGTGTTGTATTTAATATCACTGGTGGTAGCGACCTGACTTTACACGAAGTGAACGCTGCGGCTGAAGCAATTTACGAAGTAGTAGATCCCAACGCCAATATTATTTTTGGAGCGGTGATTGACGACAGGCTTGAAGGAGAAGTCAGAATTACCGTGATTGCTACCGGGTTCACAGGTGAAATGCAAGTCCAGCAACAGCAAAGTGCTACCCCTACCAATAGAGTAGCTACACCCCCGGCACAACAACGGCGACCAATCACGCCACAACCATCACCAACAAATACGAATCCTCCGAAACAAGCTGAACCCAAACAAAAACCTGGATTAGAGATTCCTCCGTTTCTCCAAAAACGTCGTAATCCAAATAACTGAAGAATGTTTATGGCTTTTTATCTCGCAATAAGACGCTAAATGCACCATGGCGAAGGCTACTGCAATCAATAAGCGACAATTGCTCTTTGATTGGATTTGGCATCGGAAAACTGGATTCTGAAGTCTCCATCAAATTTAGTGCGAGACAAGTGCCGTAAACACCTGTCCGGTTGTTCGGAAAAAATTTAATTTCATCACAGCAGCAATCGCTACATGTATATTGGCGATAAATTCTGTAATGCCTAAATTTTTTAGAATAATTCTTCGGGATAATTGTAAGTCTTTGTACTGTTTTTTTTGTGCATTTTTTGACTTAAAAATCACATTTTTTAATTTGCAATTGTTTTACAAAAGCTAGTTTATACCAGGGTGTAATACTTAAGTAACAAACCTAAAAAATGGTTTAATTATTACTAAAGGTTTTGAGTTGCCCGTTCTACCCATTGAATAACCTTTTGACCCAAGTTTGTATTACTAAACCTATCGATTTCGCGAATACCCGTAGGACTAGTAACGTTGACTTCAGTAAGATAACCGCCGATGACATCAATTCCCACAAAGATTAAGCCGTCTTGCTGTAGAGTTTTGGCTAATTGAGTACAAATTTCCAGTTCTCTGGGAGTAATTTCAGTTTGAGCAACTGTACCCCCAGCTGCCATATTGTTACGAAATTCTCCAGGGGCGGAAAGACGGTTAAGTGCTCCCACGGGTTCGCCATCAAGTAAAATAATTCGTTTATCTCCTTGTTTTGCTTCGGGTAAAAAGGTTTGTAACATAACTGGGACTCTACCAAGGTTGGTACTAAGTTCCACTATGGAATTAAAATTGCGATCGCTGTTGTCTAAAAATAAAATCCCTTCTCCTGCTTTATTTCCGAGTGGTTTAAGAACTGCTGCACCTTTTTCATCTACAAACTGCCGAATCAGATGTTTGTCGGCGCTAACAATTGTTTCTGGAATGGCTTCGGTAAACTGGAGAGCATACATTTTTTCGTTGGCATCTCGAATACCTTTGGGACTGTTAATAAGCAATGTTTTGCTTTGGTCGATATAGTCCAAAATATAAGTAGCGTAAAGATAAACATCATTTACTGGTGGATCTGTCCGCATGAACACAGCATCCATGGTTGAGAAACAAATGTTAGTTTTGTCGCCTAATTTGTACCAGGGATTTGCAGCTTTGTAGACTCCCTCTACCAACTCGAGGGGAATGATTTCGACTTGTTGCAGATGCCCCCAAGCAGTACTATCTACGACACTCAACTCCCAAGCTTGGGTTATCCAAACTTCATGCCCTAAAATACAGGCTGCTTCCATCATGGCAACGCTGGTGTCGTGAGAGGGGTCTAAATTTTCTATGGGATCGATAATAAAAGCCAGTTTCACGGGATTACCTCAATTTATCCTTCAAATGATTTGGTGATTCATTTAAAATTATCCCCCCGAAGGTAAACAGATCGATCTCCGCAGCGGATGATGACTTCTAAAATCTAAAATCCCACAATCATAATATCCAACAGAAAACCCACCCCTTTTGCATGGGTTAAAATCTTCGCAAAGTGCAGGGGCAGGCTTTATAAACGAATAAACGTTGAGGAGAAGGAGAAGCAAGCTATCTTTAGCAATTTACCTGCCCTGCAAAATATACCTCGATCTCGGGGTGGTAAACTCAAGCAATCTCCTTCCTAGCAGCCATCTTTTCTATGGCATTAAGCTAATAGCTCGTCCAATTTACCTTGAGACTCTAGAGCATAAATATCATCACAACCACCAACATGGTTATCATTGATGAAAATTTGCGGTACGGAACGTCTTCCATCCCCTCTATGAGCCATTTTTTCCCGTTCTTCTTCATCTCCATCAACGCTGTATTCAATAAAGTCAACCCCCTTTCTCTTCAATAGACTTTTAGCGCGTATACAAAACGGGCAAGTACTCCAAGTGTAAATTTCGACTTTGGCAGCCATAACGTCCTCATGTTGACTTAGCAATTCTTAATTTTAGAACGTTATATTTAGCTGTAGATACTTGATAAGTAATTCAAGATACTTTTAATACAAATAATCATAATTGCAATTTTATTTTTTAGTCTAAAAAAGCACTTGTTATATTACAGCTAATAGTGTTTTTTTAGACTTATCTTATCCTCCATTCACGGAGTAAGTGCGAATGAGTCTATTATCAGGAGCAATAGTAGACTCATCTAAAGGCACAAAAAAACAGTGATTCTGTTGGCTTGAATCCAGGTGCGTAACAATTTAATCATATTTCAGTTTAAATACTGTATACCTCAGTATTTGCACTGAATATAAAATAATTTTCAAAAAAATACCTCGTGTTTTCCGCAGTCAAATTGAAGAGAGAAAAGAATCTAGGTAAAAACAGTACTTTTTCTGTGGGAACATTCCTGCTAAAAATTCTCCTGAAGATAAATTCCCCAGGAGTGTAGGTTTATTTGGAGTTTATTTAAGCTGAAGTTACTATTCGCATTTATCGAGAAGCGTTAGCGTATTGAATTAGCTGTGCCAAACGCTCTCTTAAAGTTTCTAAGCCAAGGCGCTGTTGTGCAGAAATAAACACTGCCATTGGATATTCTTCCCTAGCGTCTGCTAAAGTTTCGCTATTGGCTTGGTCAATTTTGTTAAAAACTACTAGGGCAGGACCTGGCGTTACGGGCATTTGCGCTAAAATATCTCTGACTGAACGAATATGACTTAACCAAGCACTATGGGATAAATCGACCAAATGTACTAATGCATCTGCTTCTGTGACTTCCTCTAAAGTCGCGCGGAAAGCATCCATTAATGCCCCCGGTAATTCGTGTATAAACCCTACTGTATCTGTAGCCAGGATTTCTTGAGTTTCTTCAGTTGCAGCATGGGGAACTACCAAGCGTCGCGTTGTTGGATCGAGGGTTGCAAACAATTGGTCTGCCGTGTAAACTGAGGCATTAGTTAAAGCATTAAGTAAAGTAGATTTACCGGCATTAGTGTAACCTACGATCGCAATTGTAGGTACTTCTCTATGTTGCCGTCGCTGTCGTAATCGCTCTCGATGCGCTTGCAATTGGTTTACTTCTTTTTGCAAGCGAGTAATCCGCCTGCTAATTGCACGACGTTCAGTTTCCAGTTTAGTTTCACCGGGGCCTCTCGTACCAATACCACCCCCAAGTCGGGACATCGCCTGACCTCTACCAGTTAGTCGCGGTAACATATACTCTAGCTGGGCCAATTCTACTTGCAGTTTACCAGCACCAGAACGAGCGCGTTGAGCAAAGATATCCAAAATTAGTTCAGTGCGATCGACAACCCGAACTCCTATTTGAAGTTCTAAATTTCTGACTTGCGCTGGCGATAAATCGCGGTCAAAAACTACGAGATTCGCTCCCAAAGTTTGAACGCTTAAAGCAATTTCTTGTACTTTACCTTCACCAACTACGGTTTGAGGATGAATTCGCGATCGCTTTTGTCGCATAGTCAGCAAAACCTTTCCCCCAGCGGTATCGACTAATCGACCCAATTCTGTTATAGTATCTTGGAATTGTTGAGGTATCGTCTTTTGAGTTAAAACCCCAACAACTACAACGCGGTCTTGATCGGTATCTACTTCCTTAGCAACAAATTCCCGTTGGAATTCTTCTTCAAGCCCTTCAACCAAATCCAGAAAGTCTTGTTTGCTCAATACATCCAGACTCATCGGCGGTGAAACACTCCAACATGGAAAAGTATAATCGCTGGTTTCTAGATCAGAAGTAGGATTAGTAATTAGAGCGCCAGCATCGGGTGTCAAGTGTGCCAAATAAGCTTCCTTAACATATCCAGCAGCACCACCACCCCGGCGTTGAAATCCCGTTCCTGTAATATTAAGTACAATCAAAGCATCTAATCTTTGTAGTGCCATAGCTGTTAAAGCCCCATCATTCGGTTGTTCTGGCTTTAGCTGAGTAGCAATACAACGAATACCGCTTAGTCTTTCCGCACCGTAACGCGGCAGTTCCGTCAGTGGAATTTGGGTAGAGCGCGGAGTGCCTACCCCAACCCGAATTACTTGTCCGCGACGGTTGAGATAGGCACACACTGGCTGATTTATTTCAGTACTAATTGCCGCCAGCCGTTGAGCGAATTCCGGAGTTGTAAAATTATCGCCCGGTATGCGCTGGTGATACAGCCGCTGTAATTGCTTTTGCTGGCTGTGTTTCAGACCTTGGAGATTACCAAAGATAGTTTCTATAGGCATCTATGACCAGTAAACTAGTCCCCCATATACATCTATGTCTATTTTACAACAG
>JBCCSG010000399.1:0-6383 GCA_039200565.1 Cyanobacteria bacterium P01_D01_bin.50
TGTAACTTTTTCATGTTTACCAGTTGGTTGAGCCATTTCTACAATTATGCCATCGTGTAGTTCGTATCGTTTTGCTCCATTTTGAGGCAACCAGTTTATAAATTCTTCAAAAGTTAATAGTTTCGATGGAGTAATAGTCATTTTTCATTAATACCTATATTTGACGCTCAGTTCGTACAATGAGCGGGTACATAACATCTATATTAATTCTAATTTAAACAAACGCAGTCGTAGTGCTTGATTATATAATCTAAAGCTTATATCTCCAATTAATCAGGCTTATTCGTAAATAAAATTATCCTTAAGTAAATATTTCTATCTCAGTAATTATTTTTTCAAACGTCACTTTTATATTTATTTTCTCATCATATATATAAACCTGCTTGCATTGCCCGTATGTAATATGTAACCTAACAATTGTTAATTGAATTGGGCATAAATTCAAATGAACTTAAGTCGAGTTAAACCATTACGAAAGTAATTGGATTTGTTAAATAAAAAATATTTAACAAATACTAGTGTGGTACTTAAGTTAGCCCTTTTGAGCATAGATAATCATATTTAGTTGGAATTGAGTAGGTATGGTATATGAAAACGTTATCTACACGCAGAAGACGCTTTCTCAGAGATATGGAATATCAATTGCAGCCTTACAGCAGTGGTTCCCATACGCGGGAATCGTGAAACCTAAGAAGCGCGGAGGATATTTTGACGCAGCAGCAGTTGAAGTAGCTGATATTTTTTATGTAGCTATCAGAATCAGAAGATTAACTTTTGAGGAATATTTAGAACAGGTAATTCCTGCTGGTGGCTTAGATGCTTATTTACGTCTTGTCAACAAGATGACTCTGTATGATTTTTTAACCAAGCACATATCCGAAGCAGAAAAAAATAACCCAATCGTACAAACAGTAATTAGGAGAATTGAGCGTAATGAAACATATCAATCAGCTAGCACAACAACTACAAGTTTCGGCTGAAGTTGTGCGAAATATTTGCCAGCTATTGGATTTGGAAATAAGCGGTAATACGGTTAGCGAACAAGTTGAATCTCAACTATCTAATCTAAAAGCTGCTGCAAATAAAGAAAATATGTCTTTGGAGGAAGCTGCTCGACATTTGATTGAGATGCGTAATAGTTCAGAAGAAATGGATGGACGCAAATTCAACAAGCGCGAATACATCAAGCAAAGATTTGGTGTAGATCCAGAACAAGCTTCTGGAGACAGTTTCGTGGGAATGCTTTACGGGGATACGGATAGAGGGATTCAGCTTGGACAATTACGTCATCGAGTAGTACTGGAATCTTCTACTCTTGCTTTAGAGGAATTTATATTTAGTGGAACTGGAGATAATTTAAATGAATTCTCGCAAGCCCAGGAGCGGATTAACTCGCGCATCGATAATGATTTTTTCGGGAAAGTCAACTGGGGGGAGGAAGCACATCCCTTAGTGCTGAATACATCAACACCGCGTGCCTCAACAGTTGAAGTCCTCGCAGCAGAAAATAAAGCAATCTCCGAAGAAATAGTAAATCAAATGCTACCTATTTGTTACCAGTTTCGTGATGAAAGTTTATTCCAAATACGGAATAATGCAACGGTTGCAGTTGGTATAAACTTTCTCAGTGTTTTGGCTGGAACGGTTATTGGAACGTGGGTAGCAGTTCCCCCAACTCAAGAAAGGCAAGAAATATCGAGCATTCAACCTATTCTCATTGGAGTAGGGATTGGCGAAATAATTGGGTTAATTTTGGCACTAGTTCTAATTTGGAAGAGTAATAAAAATGAAAGCAGCATGTGATTTTTTAGTTAATACCGCAGGTGGATTGTTAATGAATTTGGGTGTTTCTGGAATGGTAGGTCAATTTATAGGAGTAGGTGCAACGCTTGCTCTACATCCATTACTACTATTAACTGGAATAGTCATTGGTGGTACGGGAATTGCAGTTGCCCGAGAGTTAAATAAACACCCGCAATTAAGTTTGATTGTTGACAATACTTAAATGATTAGTTCTAATGTTTACTCCCTTACCCGTTCGAGATAAAAAGCCAACTCGAAAGAAGAGAAAGATAAATATAGGGTTGTGGACGGCTTTTTCCACTGTTGGAGCAATTTCTATAATTGGTGCAGTAGCTTTGATGGTTGGATGGAACCAGCAAATACCAGGGAAGAATCAAATTTCTGCCGTACAGCAGGCTAAAACGCAAGTTTCCCAAGTACGTGAAGTCTACCTAGAAAAACTCACTCGCACTGACTATAACATCGATCATCTTTCCAGTTACTCTTCTGTTGAAGGTACGCCAAATTTGAGCGGCTGGCGACAAATGTCAGCGGCGTTATGGGGTCAGCAACTCAAAAGTCAAATATCTGCGATGCAGTGCGGGATGAAAATTCAGGTTTTTACCGTTTGCATTATATGCCTGCATTAGAAATAGTTAAATTCAACTCCCTAGATGTTTTACTAGAAGCGGCTTCAGGTAATGATACCTTTTACTGGGGTTATCGCAAAACCGACGGCACAAAGGTAGAAGAAAAGATTCCTACAGGTGCGGCTGCTGTAATGATACTGGGGAAACTTGAAGCAATTGATTACGCGCAAAATTTGGAATCTCAACCCGTAGTAGATTTGAATCAGATGTTAGTCCAAATCCGCAATTGCTAGTTTTTTGGGTTGGGGAATTTATGATTACAACAACGCAATTGAAGGTGATGAGATTATTGACGATTCGGTAAATATAGAAGCCCCCGCAACCTCGAATAATGTTCAATTACCTCCACCTGTTAATCCGAATTTGAATGGTGTTTCGACTAATAACCTAATTCACTTTCCCTCTCGTTCCTTATCTAATCATGGTGATTTAGATGTAGCGAGCGAATCTGAAACATTGTCTCCACAAGAATTTTATTCTCAACTTCAACAAGAAGATTTATGGGGTGATGATGATTCCAATCCAAATAATAATGCAAATTAGGAGTTAAATATGTCCAGAAATCGTCGCAATCACGTTGATATTGACTATTCCGATGGTGGTGCGATTGTTCCGACCACACGTTTACAGGGAATGTTAAACCAAGTCCAACAGCAAGGAGGTTTAGTAAATCAGCAGCCAGGAGTGCCAATATCAGTTGATTCCCAACCTGTAGAAGTAAGGTACGTCAATTCACACACGAGCTATAAACCAAAAGTTCCTCAAATTGAAATTCCCTATGTAGAAACCTGGAAAGCTCACAGATTGCATCCCCAGTTGGGAGGCGCGTTTTATTTGGTATCCTGCATATTTCCTTAGTGATTGCATCAAGTCTCCCATCGGTGTAGGTGCTGTTGGATTGTGGTTATTTGTCATGTTAGTTAATTTTTTACTCAATGGTAGTTATACCGGACCAGGTTATGCTTCCGGGAAGAAGATTGAAGTTGTACCAGAGGAAGTACCCTCGTTTGCTATGCCTGTATTTCGGCAATTGGAATAATGTTGGTTAGAATTTGCTTTGGGGTGACTTTATTGGTGTGGGTACTAGATATTCTCCAACCGGGATATCTCAAGTTTTACAACTTGGGTGATGTAACTCAAAAAATTAACTTCCCAATCTCCACTGCGGTTATTTCCCAACCCAAACCCACATCAACCAACTCAATTTGCAACAATCCTCTTAATAATTTTGAGAAGTTACTGAGTTCTACCAATTCTAGTTGTAAGAATGCGAATAAAACTGGAAATTGAAAGTAACAACAGTGATGGTAGGGGTTTTTCTATTGATAGAAACTGGGGATATGCTTTTGCTACTTTGATTTTATGTATGGCGATAGCCCGAAGGGCGACGCGAAGGCGTATCGCACTTCCCCAAGTTTCAGAATGGGTAGAATCCCAACAACCAATTCGGTTACTCCAAAGATTAGCAAAAAACACCAAAAAGCTTACCAACTCCAAAAGTACAGCTTTTCCCACAGTAAAAGGTTCACCTATCACAAGTGGTTTTGGTTGGAGAATTCACCCCATTACTAGGGAGCGTAAGTTTCATACTGGCATTGACTTTGGTGCTTCTAAAGGCACTCCAATCTATGCATTTGAAGCAGGTTTAGTTGAGTTTGCTGGTTGGAAGGGTGGTTATGGAAAAGCTGTGATTATCAATCATGGTGCAGGTAAATCAACTCTTTACGGTCATGCGAGCAAGCTTTCTGTAAGAAAAGGAGAACGAGTTGTACCGGGACAAGTAATTGGCAAGATAGGAAGCACGGGAATGTCTACAGGACCGCATTTACATTTCGAGGTGAGGCTAAATAACAAGCCAGTTAACCCGCGTCCCTATTTACAACAACGCGAAGTAAAATCTAACTATTCACCTCGAATGCAGGCTTTTTTAGCAACTATCCGCTGGGCTGAAACCGGCACAAGTGGAACAGAAAGTTATCGAAAGTTAGTTTTTAACGGCACTTTTGATAATTTTTCAACTCATCCGTTAATTAAACAATGTGCCCCAATTAATGGAAAGAGAATTTGTTCTACTGCAGAGGAAGGCTTATCAAATGCTCGACAAATCTTGGTGGGATTTACAACCAAAGTTAAAACTACCAGATTTTTCTCCCGCATCTCAGGATAGGATGGCGATTGAATATATTCGTCGCAACGGTGCTATCTCCGATATTGAGTCAGGTCATTTTGCTAAGGCTGCTTGTAAGGTAGGTAAAATCTGGGCTTCATTTCCGTGCAATTCTTACGACCAAAATCCAAAAAATATCAGCGAATTAAGTCGCTATTACCGAAAGCAATTGTCTCGGAGGGTTGTTCGTTAATATGTCAAATTATACTAACGCCGAAATTCATCAAGCTGTTACCGTTCTTAAATCACAGGGATTATCTAACCAAGATATTCTTGCAGAAGCAGAACAATTATTTGATTTGGATCAACAGCTATATGTCGCAAATATCCTTCAAGAATCAGATTTTGGTAGTAAGATTATTCGTCCAGTTAGAAATTACGACCATAATTACTTATTTGAAATTATTTACCAAGCCGTAATTAGCGGTACCGATTATGACCAAATAAGTGATGTTTGCTCGGAAGAATTAAATTTGGAAGATTTAGCTTTCTCTAAGCTAGCATTAGAGTATATTTTAATCAATCGATACATCAGTAAATATGAAAGAGATGCTTTCATTCTGGAACTTTACAAGCAATATCAAGAAAGTAAATCCTATCAAGAGTTAGTTAAACTTGCTTCTTCAACAAAAAATATTTATCTCAAGCAATTGGTCTACAAAACTGCCGAATTAGTTGCTAAGAAAACTGGAGAAATTCTATCTTTATCTTTACCTAACAGTACAGTAAACTCCAACAATATTTATCTAACTAGTGATACCGAACAAAATGTTGCTGAAGTTGAAGAAAAATTTAATCATAAGGTGGGTGACACCTTAGTCGAAACCCTCAATGATTTTGGCGTTAGCTGTAGCTATACAGATACTAAAGTTGGTCCCACTTTCAAACGTGTCAAAATCAAATTGAAATGCATGAGTTAGTTTTAAGAAGGTTCAAGGACTTGGTAACGACTTGGTTCAACAATTAGGAGAAGAATTGGGGTTTGACAACCCACCAATGATATCTGTTGTACCGGGTGCTGTTGTATTTGATATTCCCAGACTTGAACGACAGATAGCTCATTTCAGTAATTACGTTGACTTAACAAGTGAGATTGATACCAATCGAATAGTTATCCCCGGTGGTGTGGATGTTGATGGTAACTATATTGAAATTTCACTCTGCGACTCAAATGTTTACCATACTTTGGGAGGGGGTATGACTGGTGGAGGAAAAAGTCAATTTGAAAAAGCAATGGTTCTTCCTAACCGCATTGCGCTATCCTCCTAGTTTGGTCAAACTTGCTCTAAGTGATGTCAAATTAGTATCTCTGACTTGCTTTAATGGATTTCCCCATCTCATCGCACCCGTTGCAGAAGATGCTGCTAATACCCTACAAATTTTCAACTATTTGGTAGCAGAGCAAGAACTTCGCTACGAAGAGTTTAAACGTGTGGGAGTTGAAAACATAAAAGAGTACAATCAAATGTTTGCAGATTCTCCCATGCCTCGTATAGTTTCTGTAACAGACGAATGTTTTGATTTACTTTCAGACAGCACCTACAAAGACTCAATTGAAATGGATTTGATGAAGCTGTTAGCCAAAGCAGGTGCTGCGGGAATAAATATTTTTCTATTTACCCAACGTCCCGATAAAGATGTAATTAAACGAAGGAAGAAGGTTTGAGCGGAAGAGCCGAAGTTGGCTGGAATTGAGATGGGGATGAGCGACCCCAACTCAATTCGTCCACCGTGTGACGGGCACCCATAAGAATTTTTTTCTTCTAAAAAAATTCTTATGGGAA
>JBCCSG010000400.1:0-6378 GCA_039200565.1 Cyanobacteria bacterium P01_D01_bin.50
ATGGAAGTGGATTAGCGCGTTACGAAGGGAGCAATTCACTATTTTCAAAACCTATTGGTAAAGTACTTATTTCTGTTGCTGGTCCCATGGGACCTCCTATTATCGGTGCTAGTTTTATTTGGGTTTCTCGTAGTTGGCAAATATCCCAGAATATTTTAGTTCTTCTTGGCAGTTTGATGTTAGCTTCAGTTCTCATTTGGGTGCGAACTTGGATTGGAATTTTAGTAATTTCTCTACTCGGTTTTATCATTTTGGGAATTGGATTAGAAGCATCCCCAGAAATACAAGTTTTTACAACTCAGTTTCTTGGAGTACAAGCTTGTATAAGTACGTTTCGCGATTTTAATTATGTTTTTCGTTATTGTGAAGGTAATTCTGATACTGCTAAAATTGCCGAAGTATTGCTTTTACCGCATTGGTTTTGGGGTATTTTGATAACTATTGCATCCCTTTTTCTTCTAATACAAAGTTTACGTTTTGCTTACTTTTTAAATTAATTAGCAATCAAATTTAAACCTTCTAATCTGTCACAGAAGTGGCAGATTAGAAAGTATTTGCCATGGCGATCGCCATTAACTAACTAATTAGCTGATCATCTAAGCAGTTGGTTGAAAAATTGTTGAATCAAGATCTTCACGAAATACTCCAGACAGAGCAATCTTATTTTCAAATGGTGGCTCTAAATGAACTTCACTCTCAAAAGTACGCCAAAGTTGTGGAGTAAAACGCAGATTTTTACCTCCGAGGCAATTTGTGCCTGCAAAATGTTGTTTCATCCGCTCGTTGACAAATTCGTTAAGAATTGAGAAGACGACAGAAGTATCTTCAGCTTTTGTGTATCCGTAATAATGATCGTACGCAATGCCTGAAAAATCTACTCGTTTTTTCAATTCTCCTTTTTGGGCTTCGGCATAGCCATTAGCAAAAACATCGTGGGCAACTGCTTCGAGATAAAGTTGTCTTTGAGCGAGGGGGTTTTGGGCAACAGATAAAATTGTTGCGATCGCTAATGTTGCACCGACGACATTTCCAAAGGTTCCCCAAGAGCCAAATGCTAATAAATCGCAATTCTTTAGAGCA
Organism: Cyanobacteria bacterium P01_D01_bin.50; assembly: GCA_039200565.1. Classification (GTDB taxonomy): domain Bacteria; phylum Cyanobacteriota; class Cyanobacteriia; order Cyanobacteriales; family Nostocaceae; genus Rivularia. The sequence goes on from JBCCSG010000400.1 coordinate 1,081, forward strand.
GAGCGAGAATCCCACGCTCCATTGAACCGTCTGCCATCAATGATAACTAACTTATTACGCTGCTCTGGGGTATAGGAACGATAGCGGCTCAAAAATTTCTCATCCAATTTAGCTTGTTCTAAATCGTTGGATTGATAGTTATCAGTACTTTCCCCCGCACGGCGCGTTAAAATCGCGACTTCAAAATCCCAGTCAGTATTGGTTGTGGCAAAATCTGGATCGAAATCCCAGCCTGAATTTACTTTTGTCAGCCCTACTGCTTTTAACTTTTCGAGAATAACTTCAGGGGAAGTTTTTTTTGCGTCGTAATGGTGTTTGCTCTGGGGATTAGAGACGCGAATCAGTACTTTTTTCGGCGCAAGGGTTTGTGCGAATGCCACTAATGCATTTTCATCAGCACCCCAAGTAATTGGTTGTTTTAGATGGGAGAGATTATATTTCTCAAGGAGAGTATTAAATTTGGCTTGTAGTTGAGTACGCACCTGTGTTGCCTCTGAACGAGGGGAATCCCCCATTGCAAAAACAACCGATTGGATAGGGCATTTCATCGCTTGAGCAAGTCTAATTGATTGCTCTAATTGCCACAACTCTCGCTTATGTCTTTCAACAGCATACTTGAAGCTTTCTTCTGTTGTACCAATTCCTACAAATGAACCAATCAGAACAACACTCTTTGCATCTGAAATATAGGGTAGATATTCATGAGGATATTGAACAAGTCGATCGGTTATAACAAATGCCGTGTCTTGGTTTGGCAAAAGAGCATATATTTGTCTCACCAAAGAATCAACTTGTCTGCGTGGTCCCAATACAAAAGCCGGATAAACGCGCTCTGAACGTCGATCCCATCCATTGTTTGAGAAAATTCCTGTTCCTACATTGTCTTGATAAGTCGGTTGGTGATAGATATCCTCTCGACTACTTATATTTTTCAAAACCTTCACGGTTTCAAAGGAGGGTTCGTGTGGTGGAATTTCTTTAAAGAGTTTTAGCCATGTTAGAGGTCCAACTATACCATCAGCTTCTAAGAGAGGCTCATTCCGTTGAAAATTATTTACCTGCTCTTGTGTTTGATTACCAAAGATGCCATCAACATCACAAGGATATCCCTGTTTCTTCAGTTCTGTTTGAAGCTTTTTAACAGACTCTCTATCGCTAGTACCTTTTTTTAAAAGATTGCCTGGATAAGTAGATACAAATTGCATAAGATTTTTTCAAATAATTGGTTGTTGTGAGATTACTACTACCTCTCTTTGATTGATTTCGGAATCAAGAGTTATTTTCGCGGATTCAGAGGTAGCTAATTGAGCATGATAGATCCGAGTAATTGGCTACAAATATTTCAAGGGTATGGTTTTCAAATCTTTTCACTATATAGAAGATGATCGGTACAAAAAATCACTCTAACGGGTACTTTTAATTGAAAATAATTTTTAGTATTATGCAAGCAATATAACTACTATCGATAATAATCTAATGACACAGACGTATATTTCAAAAGTCATCGTTGACTTATGGAAGCAAGAAGTAACCCTTGAATGGACGGGAGCAAATGCAGCAGCAAAACAAAAAGGTCCTTTTCACTGTACTCCTGGTGAAGGTATTAGCAGTTTCAATTGTGATGATGTTTCAACTAGCCAAAAAAGCGGGACAAATTGCACTCCAAAAGGTGACTTCTCGGTAATTCGTCACGAATCTAGTTTTAGCGAATTCCCAGCAGCGAAATGGGTGACACGTTTTCAAGATGATTACCGTGGAATTGCCCTTCATTATTATCCAACTGTTCCGGAATACCCCGATTCCAGTGGATGCGTACGTATCAAAAGCTTAGATGCAGCGAAACTAATTCATGACAATACCAAACCCAGAATATCAATTGTCAGCGTGCGTGAAGAACTACGACCGAAGTACGGTATTGTCTTAAGGCGCGGATCAACAGGTGAAGATGTGAGAAAGGTTCAGCGTCAGCTGGCTGAGAAAGGATATACACTAGTCGCTGATGGCGATTTTGGCCCAAAAACCGAAGCAATAGTTAAACAGTTTCAAAAAGATAAAAGACTTTTATCTGACGGAATATTTGGCTCTCAAACCTATGGCGCACTTTTTTCGTAGTACTTCACCTTCGTCAACTTTGCGGGGTTAATTTTCTCCCCCTGCCTCCCCTGCTCCCCTTGCTCCCGAGGCGAACCCTCACCAAGGCTTAGTTGGTTTGCTAGAGTACTAGTAAATCGCTTGTCTGTCTAATGCACGCCAAAAGCCGCTCGATGGTGCTAATGGTTTAATTTACATATAATTTTTGTTAATCCTAATCCAATCTTTAGACTGGCAGAAAGTGACAGCGTAAAGATTGGCTAGTACTCGACTAAACCGCCGGGTAAAGATAGGGAGGGGGAGAGGAGCCACTGCTCCGCCATGGTTCCCAAGGCAGCCCCGTGCGGAGGAACACGCACCGTTGAGGGGACTGCCGCCGCGTTGTAGGAAGTAGCGTGGGGAAGAGGGGGTAGAAAAACTTTTTCTTCTAAAAGAATTTGGCTCTTAATCCTTGCGGCTTCGCGTCTACCTTCGTCTTATTCCAAACGGGCACTGCTAACCCCTCACTACTTAACGGTTGATAAATGTCAGCATTATCTGACAGCAGAGAAAGTTTCTATGTTAAACATATTTTTTTTATAAAATAACACTTCTGCAAGTAAATACTTAATTACAAAAATTAAGAGTTAATAATATGACTATTTTTTTTAGATGAAAATATTAGTCCATTTTTATGAACTTGCACTTTGATAATCAGAATTACATTCCCCGGTGGATACGATCGCAATAGGAAAAATTAGATATATTTAGTAATTTAAATTACAATTTTTTTCTTTAACTCAGAATTATTAATAACGAAATTAAGATTCAAACACCACGGTAAACATGAAGTTCTTGTTAAAAACTGCTTCAGATAGATGCGTAATCCCCCTTCATAATGATAAATAAATAATAATTGACTAAAAATACATCACTTAAATTGATTCTCGGTTGCGGTGAATCATAGTATTTATTTACCTAAAAACTTTTAATTTCACTCCTCGCACTCAACTTCTACTCAACCGAATCAACTTTAACATTACAAAATCGACAACCGCGCATATACGATGAAAGCATCTGCAAAATTCGACTTTGAGGACGAGAAGTTCAATGCACCACCTTCTCGCGTTATCCCTTGGTGTCAAATGATAAACCCCAGATATGGCACCGATGGCGTAACTTCCTATGGTTTAGCGATTAAGCTAGAAAATGCCCGTGCTGTTGGCTTTGTACCGGATGACAATTGGCAGCAAGTAGAACATCAATTTAGTTCGGGAGTTGAAACGGTTCTTATTAGTACAATCCCAAATATAGTTATAGTACGTCGGGGACCTTTATCGGTAAAAGACCGCGAAACAGGTGCAAAGTTAGGAACTCTCAGAGATAATTATGATGCTTTTTTAGCAGACAAACTTAAATTTAAAACTTTTACTCGCTATCTAATTTTTTTGGTAGGGAACGATCAGAATTTTTTACATGAATTACCTTTACAATTAACTTTAAATGGTGCAGCAGGAGCGAGTTTTAGCAAAGCTTATTGCGAATATCAGCAAGGTAGAGCAACTAGTGGATTTGTTACCGAATTAGAAAGAGCCTATGCAGGATATCGTCGTCAAGTCGCAACCCCAAAAGGACCTTTATTTCACGCTCACGGAATTTTCTCCCCAATCATTGAATGTGAAGAGCGAGGAATTGCCACAAATACTGTTTTAGTTGCTGCAACTGTAGATTACAAGCATCCCACAGTTTCCACATTAACTAAATATTTGATTCCTTCCGACTCACAAGAATCTGCACTAATTTCTAAAAGTTTTGAAGAATACAAAGATTTCGCCAAGGAACCAGTAAAAACCGAAACCCGCCCAATGGCTGTAGCAGGAGTTTCTAGTTCCTATGTTTACCCCGATGAAGATGATTTTGGGTATCCGCCTTATTAGGAGATGGGGAGATGGGGAGATAGGGGGATGGGGAGAATAAATTATTTCCTAACTCCCTACCTATTCCTCATTCCCTCCCATTGCTAAACCTGCTAAATAAGCAGTTGTCCAAGCACTTTGGAAGTTAAAGCCGCCGGTAACTCCGTCGATATCGAGAATTTCTCCGGCAAAATAGAGTCCTTTTACTAAGCGGCTTTCCATTGTTTTAAAATTAACTTCTTTGAGTTTAATTCCGCCGCAAGTAACAAATTCGTCTTTGAAAACTCCTTTACCGCTAATAATGTATTTTCCTTGAGTTAATTCTTGCACTAATTTATTTAAAGCTTTTTTGGGTAATTCTGCCCAGCGAGTTTCTCTATCAATACCAGCGCGGGATATGAGATATTGCCACAAGCGATGGGGTAATTTGAATCCTCGATGTAATGAGATCGCCCTTTTTCCATGCTCAACCCTTACCTGTTGTAATTCTTTTCGCACTTCATCTTGATTTACATCTGGCAGCCAATTAACAGATAAATTTCCTTGGTAGCGCGATTCGTGGAATATTCTTGCACCCCAAGCTGAAAGTTTTAACACCGCAGGACCACTTAAACCCCAATGAGTAATTAGTAACGGTCCAATTTGTTCTAGTTGGGGTTTTCCCGGTATTGATAAACGTAGTTGTACCGGGTTAACGCTAACACCGGCTAATTCTCGTAATTCTTTATCTAAAATATTGAAAGTAAATAAAGAAGGAACAGTAGGTTCAACTTGATGACCATTATTTTTGGCAATTCTGTAACCTATAGGGTTGCTACCAGTTGCAAGCAATAGTTTATCGCATTGCAGCATTTCTCCGGATTTGAGTAAAACCTCAAAGTTTCTAGATTTATCCTCATCATCGGTTGTAATATGAGAACTATTTTCTTGCGATTGTGCTACCTTATCTTGAGACTCCACCCAAACTACAGGTGAACCCGTACGAATTTGTACGCCATAACTTGAAGCGGTTTTGATTAGACAATTTACAATAGTTTCCGAATTGTCTGTAATGGGAAATATCCTACCATCAGCTTCAGTTTTTAACTGCACTCCAACAGATGCAAACCAATTCACAGTATCTCGAGCTTGAAAACGAGAAAAAGCACCCAATAAAGCTTTTGAACCTCTGGGATAATTTTGGATAAAACCCTTCGGCTCGAAAAGAGCGTGAGTGACATTACAACGCCCCCCGCCAGAAATACGAACCTTTGTGAGTAGTTGGCGACTGGCTTCGAGTAAGATAATAGAGGCTTTTTGGTTAGTTTTAGCA
>JBCCSG010000401.1:0-6370 GCA_039200565.1 Cyanobacteria bacterium P01_D01_bin.50
CTGGATTTATCCCGCTCAAATACAATTTATTTTCAAAATTATATTAATTCAAATAATCCTGCTTATCTACAACAGCATCAAGTTTTTGATAAAGTGATTATTCCCGGTGCTGGTTATATAGAAATGGCTGCTTCTGCAGGAAGTATTGTATTAAAAACAGATAATTTAGTTTTAGAAAATCTTGAAATTCTCCAACCGTTGGTATTATCTGATGATTTAGATACAACTACTCAAGTGGTTGTAATACCTCTGGGGGAACAGGAGGAGCAGGAATATACATTTGAAATTTTAAGTTTACCCATAGCATCAGAAAAATGGGTATTGCACGCAAAAGGAAAAATAAAACAATGTAGAGACGTTATACATAACGTCTCCCAAATGTATGATAAAGACGCAATGTCTTGCATCTCTACATCAAATTATTATCAAGAGTTTGAAAAACGCGGTATTAAATATGGAGAAAGTTTTCAAGCTGTAACCGAATTATTTGGTAATGAAAATCAAGCTTTAGGAAAAATTAAATTACCTCCAGAATTAACAAATAATGGCTATAAACTTCATCCTGTACTATTAGATGCTGCTTTTCAAGTCATTGGAGCGGCTTTAAATTGGGAAGAGTTTACGGATATTTATTTACCTATAGGTTTCGAGAGTTTAACTCACTATGGTAATGTTAATGATTCTTTCTGGAGTAAGATAGAAATTCGTCCCCAGCAAAATCCTTTTCCTGGGTTGTTGATAGCTGATGTTGAATTAATTGCTGATGATAGGAAACTTCTGGTTAAGATATCAGGTTTACAACTGAGAAAAACTAATCCTCAAGCTATTTTTGAAAGAAATGAAAATCAATCCAAATCAGAATCTTTTGAAGATTGGCTTTATGAAGTAGAATGGCGAGTTCAAGGAGATATTGAAAAAGTTTATCCCGATTATTTCCCAATTCCTTCAGTAGTACGAGATAATTTACTACCAAATTTAGAACAGTCGTTAGCACAACCTGAATTACAAGTTTATCAAGAATTTTTACCGCAACTTGAAGAATTGAGTATTACTTATGTTTTAAATGCTTTTGATGCTTTAAATTTACAATTCATTCCTAATCAAGTTGTTTCAATATCTGAATTAATTCAAAATCTGGAAATTGTACCATCACATCAGCAATTAACTCAACGTCTTTTAGAAATGCTGGTGGAATCTGGTTACATAGAGCAGCAGGAAGAGCAATTTAAAGTTATTAAACAACCCCAAATAGTAAATCCTGAAATTGAATATCAAAAATTATTATCTCAATACCCAAATTCAAATGCGGAATTAACATTATTACATCGTTGTGGAATTAGCTTGGCTCAAGTATTGCAAGGTAAAATTGACCCCTTGCAATTACTTTTTCCTCAAGGAGATTTAACTACTGCTACTCAACTTTATCAAGATTCACCTGGTGCTAAGTTGATGAATTCTTTGATAAAGCAGGTTGTAGAATCGTTATTAGAAAATAAACCTCAAAATAGAAAAGTAAAAATATTAGAAATTGGTGCTGGTACCGGAGGAACAACCGCTTATTTACTACCAATTTTAAATTCAAATATTACTGAATATACTTTTAGCGATGTTTCACCGCTATTCCTTGATAAAGCACAGCAGAAGTTTTCTGAATATGATTTTGTCGATTATCAAACTTTAGATATTGAACAATCCCCCAGCAATCAAGGTTGGGAATTACAGCAGTATGACATTATTATTGCAGCGAATGTTCTACATGCGACTTGCGATTTAGAACAAACTTTGACTCACGTACAACAGTTATTAGTACCAAAGGGACAACTTGTATTGCTCGAAGGTACTCAACCACAGCGATGGCTGGATTTGATTTTTGGTTTGACTGATGGTTGGTGGAGGTTTACAGATACTGATTTACGTCACAATTATCCTTTAATATCTGGTGAAAAATGGCGATCGCTTTTATTAAAGTGTGGTTTTGAATCTGTTGCTGGGTTTGATACGCAACCACAAGGGGTTATTGTAGCTCAGAATAATACCAAGAAATTAGTTGATGAAAAGATAGATTCTAGTCAGTGGTTGATTTTTGCTGATAATCATGGTTTGGGTGAAGAATTAGCTCGACAACTGGAAAGTAATTGTATTTTAGTTTTTCGGGGAATTAATTATCAGCAGTTGGATGAATTCCGTTATCAAGTTAATCCTTTAGTTAAAAATGATTTTGAGCAGTTATTGGAAAGTGTAAGGGAAAATGCTGCTGTAGAAAAAGTTGTGCATTTGTGGAGTTTGGATATTCCAACAATTTCCCAGATGACTGATGAGCAAGTACAGTTATCTTCCCAGTTGGGTTGTGCTAGTGTTTTACATTTGGTGCAATCTATTGATAATAATCAATCTTTATGGTTAGTTACTCAAGGGGTAGTTAACCTTGGAGATGATAAAGCCTATGGTGTTATTCAGTCTCCTTTGTGGGGTTTAGGAAAGGTTATTAATTTGGAACATCCGGGAATGGGTGGTTTCTGTATCGATTTAGATCCAACTATTCCGATAAGGGAACAAGCTTCGGGGTTGATTAGAGAAATTTTATCTAAGAGTAAGGAAGAACAAGTTGCTTTTCGTCAAAATCAGCGTTTTGTTCCCAGGTTAGTACGTTTCCAAGGTAAAGGTTTATTAGAAGAGAATTTATTACAAATCTCAGAAAATCAACCGTTTCAATTGGGTATATCAAAACGGGGAACTTTAGAAAATCTGGAATTACAACCTTGTATAAGGAGAAAACCCCAAGCTACGGAGGTAGAAATTCATGTTATAGCAACAGGTTTGAATTTTATTGATGTACTTGATGCTTTGGGTTTGTTACCTTTTGAGCGTAATTGGTTTGGGGTGGAATGTGCTGGTGAAATTGTTGCGGTTGGAGATGAGGTAAAAGATTTTCAACCAGGTGATGCGGTAATTGCTTTAGCACCGGGTAGTTTTAGTCAGTTTGTGACAACTGATGCGAGGATGGTTATTCTCAAACCGCAAAATCTCAGCTTTGAAGAAGCAGCAACTATTCCCGCAAATTTCTTGACTGCTTATTACGCTTTAAATAAAATCGCCAAAATCTCTACAGGAAAGCGGATTTTAATTCATGCTGCTGCTGGGGGAACTGGAATGGCTGCTGTACAAATCGCACAACAAGCGGGTGCTGAAGTATTTGCAACTGCTAGCCCCTCGAAGTGGGAGAAGTTGGAAGCTATGGGAATTAAACGTGAAAATATTTTTAATTCCCGCACTTTAGACTTTGCTGAAGAAACTATTGCGATAACGCAAGGGAAAGGAGTAGATATTGTTCTTAACTCCTTATCTGGAGATTTTATCGATCAAAGTTTTGCTGTTTTAAAACCTGATGGTTGTTTCCTCGAAATTGGGAAACGAGATGTCTGGAGTTTGGAACAGGTAAAACAAGTTAAGCCAAATGCACAATATTCTTTAATTGATTTGATGAGTCTTGCTCAACAGCAGCCAGATTTAATTCAATCAATGTTGCAAGAATTAATGCAGCTATTTGAAAATGACAAACTTAAACCCTCACCACGTAAAGTGTTTTCTATTCAAAATGTAATATCGGCTTTCCGTCATATGCAGCAAGCGAAGCATATCGGAAAGGTTGTAATTTCGCAAACCTCACAAACCTCACCACGCCAGTTGCTACAACGGAGGGAACCTCCGCAACGCACTGGCTCCCCAGCCCCTCTTCCAACTTGGGAGAGGGGAGATGAAGCGCAGCTTTATCGAGATGAAGTTGTGAATTTTGAAGAAAACCCAACACCTCCAACCCCTCTTCCAATTTGGGAGAGGGGAGATGAAGCGCAGCTTTATCGAGATGAAGTTATTAATTTTGAAGAAAACGCTACCTATCTCATTACAGGTGGATTGGGAGATTTAGGTTTATTATTTGCTGATTGGTTAATACAAAAGGGTGCTAAAAATTTAGTTTTAGTCAGTCGTCGTGATGTTGATGAGGAAGTTAAGCAACGGATTCAAGCTTTAGAAAACTCTAGCGCTAGAGTAATGATTGCTCAAGTCGATGTCACCAATAAATCCCAACTTGCTAAATTAATATCAAACATCAAATCCCCCACTCCCTCCCTCCCTCCTCTCAGGGGAATAATTCATGCTGCTGGTGTATTGGATGATGGAGTATTACAACATTTAACTTGGGAAAGATTCACTAGCGTTCTCAATCCCAAATTTTTAGGAGCTTGGAATTTACATACTTTAACCCAGGATTTACCGCTAGACTTTTTTATCATGTTCTCTTCTGCTGCTTCTTTATTTGGTTCTCCCGGACAAGGTAATCATGTTGCAGCAAATACATTTTTAGATACTTTAGCTAAGTATCGTCAATCGCTAGGATTGCCGGGATTAAGTATTAATTGGGGGGTTTGGTCGGAAATTGGAGCGGCTGCAAAACGTGGTGTCAGCGAACAAATGCAGGTACGTGGTGTAGGTGAAATTACTAACGAGCAAGGATTGAAAATCTTTGAAAAATTACTTGCTCAATCTTCTGCGCAGGTTGGAGTGATACCAGTTGATTGGGACAAGTTTTTACAACAAAATATTTCATCACCATTTTTTATCGACTTTCTCAATTCAAAATCACAATTACCCAAACCAGAATCTCAATTATTACAACAATTAGAAAGAGCAAATATAGAACAACGTGCTTCTATAGTGATGGGACATCTTCAAGCGGAAGTCGCAAAAGTTCTCGCACTTCCCCCGAATCAATTACCTGGTTTACAACAAGGGTTTTTTGATTTGGGCATGGATTCATTAATGACTGTGGAATTGAGAAACCGTTTAGAAACCAGTTTGGGAATTTCTATTCCTTCTACGGTGATTTTTGAATATCCAACTATTGCGGATTTGGCTGAGTATTTAGTTGGGGAGGTGTTTGGAGGAAGGGAGGAATATGTTTTTAACGCAGAGGAGCGCGGAGGTAAACGCAAAGGAGCGCAGAGTTCGGTTGATAGTGGAAATGATATTACTGTTTCTGTTGCCTCTGAGGAGGAAGATGAGGTTATAGCTGAATTACTAGCGCTAGAGAAATTACTGGGGGAAAATCAAGATGAAGACTGAATTTACTCAAGAACGAATTTTATCTGCTTTAAAGGAAGCTAGAAGTAAACTTGAAGCTGTAGAACAATCCAAGAATGAGCGTGTAGCTATTGTTGGTATGGCTGGACGTTTTCCTGGAGCTAATAATATTGATGAGTTTTGGCAAAATCTTTGTAATGGTGTCAATTCGATTCAATTTTTATCTGATGAGGAGCTTTTGAATTCTGGTGTTGATGCAGAGACTTTAAATCGTCCTAATTACGTTAAAGCTTATTCTAGTTTCCCCGATTTTGACGGTTTTGATGCTAGTTTTTTCGGTTATTCTCCCAGAGAAGCTGAAGTTATGGATCCCCAGCATCGGGTATTTTTAGAGTGTGCTTGGTCAGCTTTGGAACAGGCTGGATACGATCCTCAACAATACGATGGTGCAATTGGTGTTTATGGTGGTTCGTCGCTTAACAGTTATATTATTAACCTTTTTTCAAATTCAAATTTAAGAACAAATACTGATAATGTCCAAGCTGTTGTCAGTAATGTGATGGGATTAATGCCCACTAGAGTATCTTATAAATTAAATCTTACCGGACCTAGTTGCGGGGTACAAACTGGCTGTTCTACTTCTTTAGTCAGCGTCCATCTTGCTTGTCAAAGTTTGCTCAATGGTGAGTGTGATATGGCTTTGGCTGGTGGTGTTTCTGTTGGTGCTGACCGTAAATCTGGTTATATTTATCAAGCAGATGGTGTATTATCTCCCGATGGATATTGTCGCTCTTTTGATGCTCGGGGAGAAGGAACGGTTTTTGGTAATGGTGTGGGGATTGTTGTATTAAAAAAACTCAGTTATGCGATCGCTGATGGTGACTGTATTTATGCAGTTATTAAAGGTTCGGCAATTAACAACGATGGCTCGCAAAAAGTTGGTTTAACTGCTCCCAGCGTTACGGGACAAGCAGAAGTTATCGCAGCAACTTTAGAAAAAGCTGGAATTAATCCCGAAACCATTGGTTATATTGAAACCCACGGAACCGGAACCGCATTAGGAGACCCCATTGAAATTGCAGCATTAAATAAAATATTTCGTCAACATACTAAAGAAATAAATTTTTGTGCTTTAGCTTCAGTTAAAAGCAATATCGGACATTTAGATGCAGCTGCGGGAATCGCTGGATTAATTAAAGCAGCATTAGCAGTAAAATATGGCAAAATTCCCCCCAGTCTTAATTTTGAATCTCCCAATCCTCAAATAGATTTTGAAAATAGTCCGTTTTAC
>JBCCSG010000402.1:0-6330 GCA_039200565.1 Cyanobacteria bacterium P01_D01_bin.50
AAATTAGTCAAACCAGAAGCTTTTAATTCAGTAGCAATCAAATCTGAATCTATAAATTGATTGCCACCATAAACTTCAATATCAACAATCGCCGTTTCTCTTGTTTCTCCCCAAGAAATACCTTTTGCTTCAATAAATTCTGGTATAACTCGTTTATCTTGTTCCCCTTCTACTATCAATTTTTTAGCAATATATTTCTTCTTTTTTACCATGAAATCATCGCACCTCAATTTCTCTTTCGGCTGCGATGATAATTTCACGTTCGTTAAAAGATACTGCTATGTTTTTATCCTTCTCTATACGTTGAATTGAAATTCCATCTTCCGCTGCATCTTCTTCACTCGCAATGCTCGCTAAACTTCTCCAACAGTCACTATTATGGGTAGTAGCAAAAACCTGTACGTTTAATCTTTTAGCTGTTTCCCAAATTAACTTCCATATATCAGACATCGTAGTAAAGTGGAGTCCAGTATCAATTTCATCTACAAATAATACTCCATCTTTAGCAGATACAATTGCTAAAGCAAGTCCCAACATACGCCATACACCATCTCCCATACTACCGATTGGTACCCGCTGATTGGTGTTAGAAAGACGTACAACAAAACCACTACGCGATTCAAAAGAATTCCTGATTGCATTATGATTAACATAAGCAATTCTTTCTATATCAGGTTCTATCGTTTGAAGCGCTTCTAATACAAGTTTCTCATCATCAGTAAGTACTACCCGGTCAAACAATTCAATCATCTTCTGTGTTGTTAAAGATGAGGATGTAATAAATTGATTTGGTTCTTGCTGATTTAAGGTAATGTTATGGACTTGAAATAATCCTTAATAATTCCTTATTATTGCCTGACGCTTCAATTCTCACAATTACGCACAAAATTTATCTAGGACTTACGCAACTGGCATATTTTTCTCGTAGGGTGCTGTGACACTTTGCTTCGTTTTTAACCCAATAATAAGCTTTTCATGTCACGCACCAACCAGGATCTTGTGACACTTGCGTAAGCCCTGTTATCCTAAACTACACACCCTTGTATGTTAAGAATATTTTATGTTTATGGTGCGTGACGGTAATTCCAAATCCTACAGGTTATAGATGATAAATTATCGTGACCAAACAATAAAATGGATACAAGCCCCCGGATTTATCCGTGGAAAGATAAAAATATTTTCCTTGTTTCAAGCCCCTCGATTTATCGATGGAGTAACACTTTTGAATGCCGGACTTTTGACTTTTGACGAACGCAAGCGGTTGACCGTCACACACCCTACAATTCAATTCTAAATTCTAAATTCGGCTATTCCTACTCCCATAACCTTTGTATATTAAGAATATAAAATGGTGCGTTACGGCATGATTTAATTCATAACCTCCAAGCAGAATTTTTCAAGCCGTAACACACCCTACAATCCAAAATCCGTCTTGGAAAGTTTGGGGGAAGAGAATCTACACCCCCAACTTTCCGCAAAATCTAAAATCCAAAATCCCCTTACTCCCACAACCTCCTCCTTTCTTTCCCTTTCAATCTCTCATGAGTATCTTTCAATAAAGCGGGAATATCCAATTTTTCCGGACATTTAGGTAAACATTCCCCACATTCAGTACAGCGACTACCTTTCATTCCCGGAAACCAATGTCCGGCATTTTCAAACATACCGTAACGATATTTCCCGTAATCTGTCATATCGTATGCGATCGCTAAATTTCTCAATCGCAAGACTTCAGGAATATTAATATTTTCTGGACAAGGTAAACATTCGTAACACTGACTGCATTTTTCAGTATCTAAAACTGTATGTTGATAATTTTCTAATCTATTAAACACCACAATTTCTTCTGATTTTAATTCCCCATCATTATCGGCAACTTTCAATGGTTCAATTAATTCATCAGGTGTTGCAGCACCTACACTCAATGTTGTAACGCGAGTATCACTGAGTAAAAAACGATAATTTAATTCTAAGGGAGAAAACGGATAAGTTAATTCTGTTAATTTTTCTGGCGGCGTATACAATCTTCCTCCTTTATCGGCAGGAGAAATGATAAAAACCCCCATATCTTTTTCTGCTGCTAACTCAACCGCTTTCTGGTTGCGCTGAAAAAAATAGTAATAATGCAGATTGACAAATTGAAAGAAATCTGTATTAATTGCTGTCAAAATTATTTCTAAGGGTGCATGGGTAGAAAAACCAACATGGCGTACTCTACCATCGGCAACAGCTTCTCGCACTGCCTGCATACAGCCACTTTCCGTGCGCACCCACTCAAGATGCTGCCATGTATTTAAGCCGTGAATACCCAAACAATCAAGATAATCTAGCTGTAATTTTTTCAAAGATTTATCGATGCACCGACGCATAGAATCAGCATCAACTGTGGGTGGGATTTTACTGGTAATATGCAACTTATCCCGGGATACAGACAACCCAGCTTTAAGCGCTTCACCTAAATACTCCTCACTTTTACCATAACCACTAGCAGTTTCTATGTGATTAATCCCTTGCGCTACTGCTTGTGTAATAGTTCGTCTTGCATTTGTAGGTGAAGCCAGATAGCGCATTGTTCCCAAGGAAAACACAGATAAATGTAGATTTGTTTTCCCGAAGCGTCGGTATTGCATCTTTTATAAAGTTAGGAGCTAGCGGAGTCTTGAGTTGGAAAGACTGTATGTGAAATAAGTATTTTACCTCTTAACTTAAGACTCATATACAGAGTTTGTTTACTCTTGGCCGATAGTTAATAATTTAACTCTTAACTCATAACTACGATCAGCTATTACTAGCACCATCGCCAAAACGCTTAATTAAATCTTCTGGGCGCAGGTTAGAAACGAATTCTCGGAAGGCTTCTCTTTCGGCTTCATCGGCATCTCTATCCACCGGAATTGAAGCATCCGCGACAACTTCTTCCATCACCCAAATTGGTGAATTTGTCCGCAATGCAATGGCGATCGCATCGCTAGGACGAGCATCAATTTCTTTGTGTGTGTCACCTTGCTTTAAAATTAAAGATGCATAGAAGGTTTCTTTTTGCAGGGAGTGGATAATCACTTTCTCTAGAACCATATCCCAACCCTGGAAAATATTCACAATCAGGTCGTGGGTTAAAGGTCTAGGAGCTTTTTGATTCTCCTGTGCTGCCATAATTGCTCTCGCCTGTTCTTGACCAATATAAATTGGCAAAGCCCGGCGATCTGTTGCATCTTTTAAAAGTACTATGGGACTGCGAGTAATTGCATCCAACGCGATGCCAGCAACTTTCATTTCAATCATCGGCTATGCCTCTACATTTCTTTGAGCGCTTAGATAAAATTTGTAACAAATAATACTCTTGCCCGAGCAAGGTTGAAAAAAACTCAAACATAAGTCTTTATTTTCTATAATTGCTTATATTAAACTCCCAAATGGTTGTGAACACCAGCGTAAGTCTGACTCTATTGGTTCTACAATAATCTACTTACCCCAGTATGCCCTGTATTTGCTGTAAATGTGTTTATAACCCGATACATTTGAGAGTTAGAAATTATACCTAATTTTAAAAAATTATGGCAGAATTACTAATTAAATTAAGTTGGAAATAAGCAATATATAGAGTTAGTCGCAGAAAAAAGCCGTGTTTACAGGAATAATTCAAGCATTAGGAACGATGAGACCCCTAGGGGGGGATTCTTGGCAAGTTACTTGCCCTCCCTCTTCATGGTCGGCAATTATGCAAGACTTAGCTTATGGTGATAGCGTAGCAGTAGATGGGGTTTGCTTGACAGTAGAAGATGTCACCAAAGACGGTTTTATTGCCACTGCTTCTCCAGAAACGTTACGCCGCACAGTTTTAGGAGAAGTTGCAGTTCAACAGCGCTACGTTAATTTAGAAACTTCTTTAAGGGTTGGAAGTAAAATAGGCGGTCATTTTGTCATGGGACATGTTGACGGTATAGGTGAGTTAATTCGTGCCGAACAAACGGCTAGTTCTTGGGAAATGACATTCTCTGCAGCTAGTACAATTGACCGCTATATAGTACCTAAAGGTAGTATTGCTATCAATGGAATCAGCCTTACTGTCGCTGATTACCAGCCAGAAGTTTCTCAGTTTAAGGTAGCGGTGATTCCTGTAACTTATGCTGAAACAAATCTTCGCGATTTAATTCCAGGTAGTTTGGTAAATTTAGAAGGTGACATCCTCGGTAAATACGTAGAAAAATTTCTTTATTTTGGCAAGGAAAATCATTCAATTTCATCTGGACTTACCGCAAATGAAATTACACCCACGTTCTTAGCCGAACATGGGTATTTGTAATCAGCTGAATTATCAAGAATGATGAAATTTGGATGAATAAAAAAGTGGAAGCATCTCCTATGACTATCAAGCAACAGAATAATTTACCCCCATCTCTAGAGAAAATAATTGACGGCATTCGTCGCCATCAACATTCCATGAAACCTAGTCTAGCTAAAAAAATTGTCCTAGAAGCTGGGGTGAAAATGGAGGACTTAAATCCGTGGGAAACTTATAATCATTCTAAGGCTGATAGTTATGGACGGAAATTAGTTTTTGCCGCTGATTTTTTTGAGATTATGGTCATGTCTTGGGCTCCAGGAGACGTATCAGCTATCCACGATCATGGTTACACTCAATGGGGTGTTGTGCAAATATTTGGGGCTGCCGAACATGCAACTTTTTTAGTTCAAGATGATTCTATCAATACTCTTTCGCGGGAAGTTATACAACCACCAAAAATTATAGCAGTGGGACATCAGCTAGTTCATCAAATGGCTAATCGTTCCCAAGAAAGGTTTTTAAGTCTTCATGTTTATGGAGTTAATACTGAAGGGTTTGCTCAAGAATCTGTAACCGCAGATGCTAGAATTTGGAACATTACTGATGGGGTTGTTCAACGTACCAACGGAGGAGTATTTTTTGCTTTAGCTGATAAACAAATTAATTCTGTAGAAAACGGTCCTCTTCCTGATTATTTATCTTGGCTACATTATACAATAGAGTATTTACGAAGAGTCCGTAAAGCAAAGCAAGAAAATCATGAAAGGGATTGGGAAACCTTAGAAAAAAGATTGACTGAAAATCTTTTTGATGACGATAATTGGTATTCCTTGAAAAGAGAATTAATGGAACATATTGACAGTTCTGGTCATACGACAAATACCAATTATTGGAATCTTCTACGAAATGAATTAATCCATGGTGCGCAGCTTCAATCAGAAATATTAGCTCGTGAAAATAATGAGGAGGATTCTTTTTACACTTATGCAGAACTTTATGATGAAATCATTGGCAAAAAATGTTTAGATGGATTTACATCTCGATATATTAAATTTGTTTGTGATACCTACAATTTTGATTTTTCTACTTTGAAAATCCTTTCTATAGGTTGCGGTACTGGCATAATGGAAGAATATATTATGCAAACCTATTCCGTACCATCAAGTAATCTATTGGGAATAGATGTTTCTGAAGCAATGGTTAAGATTGCGAGTAAAAAGATTAACGCCGCAGTAGAAAATATTCTAGAAATGCAAGGAGAAGAAATTAATTTTGATCTCAGTTTTGCCAGTTTAAATGTATTTCAATATCTTCCTCAATTGATGATGGAAAAAGCAATACAAAAAACTGCTGAAGTCACTAAAAAAGGAGGATATTTTGTCGGAGATTTTATTACTTCAGACCACATTCGCTGGTATCCTAATGTGATTACCTCTGAAAATGTAATTTCTTTAAGACAACCCTTGCTTTTAGAAGAAAATCATAACACTTTACAACAAAGTGAAATAATTAATGTTAGTAAAATGCAAGGAAAATTACAAATAACTTATGAAGGAAAGCATGTTCGTTATTTACCATCTTTGTGGAAGGTTAGATATTTATTTAAAAAATATTTTGGATCGGTAGATATCTTTGATGCAGTAACCTTAGAACCATTAGAATCTGAAAATGATACTTGTCCTTCTACTCGCTATTTAGTTGTTGCGAAAAATTAAGTTTAAGATTCAATGAAATTCCCTCCCGCTTTAGAGGGAGGGCTCCATCAAACTTACTAACAAGTCTATTCAAATTTTACGATCTATCAATATTCTTAGTTACTAGAATCTTCAACAACTTTTGCTGTTTGTAAAGATTGAATGAACTGGTTAAGGGCATACTGTAATTGTGCCCCTGGATTTGTTGCCACCCAACCATTGGGGGTCAGTTGACGTGTTTCAAAATGCAAGTGAGGTCCAGTAGAATTACCAGTACTACCTACACGACCGATAACGGTTCCTCGTTCCACCCACTCTCCTGGACGAACAAATAGTTCAGACATGTGGCCG
>JBCCSG010000403.1:0-6307 GCA_039200565.1 Cyanobacteria bacterium P01_D01_bin.50
CGTTAGAGATTTAGAAAAGCAATTAAAATTAGAACGAATTAAACGCGATCGCCGAAAATATCTTTACGAGCAAGGAGCAATTTCTAGGGAACAATTTGATGAAGTTGCTTTTAATTCCCAAGCTTTAGCGGAGCGTTTGAATAATGCTCGAAGCAGTCTGGAAGAATTGCAAAACGGGACTCGTTACGAACAAAAAGCAGCACAACAGGCGGTAGTTGATCAATTATCGGCTGAAATTACCAATTTAGATATTACTATTGCGAAAAGCACTCTGAAAGCTCCTTTTAGTGGGACTATTGGACAACGTTCTGTTGATGAGGGGACGGTAGTTAATACTGGAACATCGATAATACGTTTAGTTGAAGATATTAGAGCGGAAGTCAAAATTGGGGTTCCGATTGATGTTGCCAGGAAATTGGTACCTGGTACTCAAAAAGAATTAGAGATTGGGGGGAAAAACTATTCTGCTAGAGTAAAGTCGATTTTACCCGAAGTTGATGAAGCTACTCGGACTAAGACAGTTATTTTACAGTTACCATCTAGCGCTAGAGTTTCTCCTAGAGAAATTGCTCGTTTCAAAATTACTCAAAATGTCGCGATCGAAGGTTATTGGTTGCCAATTACAGCATTAGTAAAAGGCGATCGCGGTTTGTGGTCATCTTATGCGGTTATTGAGAATAAAGATAATCCTAATTCCTATCAAGTAGAGCGGAGATTAGTAGAAGTATTAGAAACTAACGGGAAAAGGGTTTTAGTTAGAGGCACAATTCAAGCGGGAGACACAATTGTTATTGATGGTACACAAAGATTGGTTCCTGGGCAATTGGTTAGTAAAGGGAATTGGTAATTGGTAATTGGTAATTGGTGCTTTATCTCAACAACAATTATCCTTTATCCTACAATAAATATTCAATATTTTAAAAATTTTCATAAGGCATTATTTTCAATATATTGATTGGTGCGTTACGGCATTCTGAAAATAGTCATTTAATCTCAACATACCTCAGCCGTAACACACCCTACAATTACCCTTCGGGTTCACCACTTGCACATCCAGGGAACTGGTGCAGCAGTGATTCACCAATTACCAATTACCAATTACCAATTACCAATTACCCATTACCAATTACCAATTACCAATTACCAATTACCAATTACCAATTACCAATTACCCATTACCAATTACCAATTACCAATTACCAATTACCCATTACCAATTACCAATTACCAATTACCCATTACCAAATAAAATGTTTACCATATTTTATCGAAATTCTCGCTTACTAATTCTGACTATTATCTTAATTACAGTTTGGGGAATTTCTTCTTTTTTCACTTTACCAAGATTAGAAGACCCAGAATTAGTTTCTCGTGCTGCTGTAATTACTACTTTTTTTCCTGGTGCTGATGCAGAAAGAGTAGAAGCTTTAGTTACGGAAAAAATAGAAGATAAACTTCCAGAAATTGAAGAAATTGATAATTTTGAATCAACTTCCCGTACCGGTAGTTCTATTATTACAATCGAATTACAAGATACTGTCACCAAAGAACAAGTAGATTCGGTTTGGACGCGAGTTAGAAATAAATTAGATGAGGTACAAGTTGAATTACCAGAAAATATTATTGAGCCAGAATTAGAAGAAGCTAAAGTCAAGGCTTATGCTTTGATTGCGGGTTTAACTTGGGAGCAAGATGATAAACCAAATTATGCAATTTTACGACGACAAGCGGAGGTTTTGAAAGAACGTTTAGAAGCTATTTCGGGGACTGAGGAAGTTGAAATTTTTGGCGACCCAAATGAGGAAATTATAGTCGAAATTAATCCCGAAGCTTTGGCTAGTTATAATTTAACCGCAAGGGATTTATCGCAACAAATTGCTTTGAGCGATTCTAAAATTTCTGCGGGACAATTACGGGATAAAGATAATAATTTATTGATTCAAGTTGCGGGAGAACTAGATACTTTAGCCAGAATCAGACAAATTCCGATTAATTTTGGTTTTAATGGTCAATTTGTGACTTTACAAAATATCGCTACAATTCGTAAGGGAATTAGGGAACCTGCTACCGAACTTGCTTTATTAAATGGTTATCCTGGTGTTGCTGTAGCGGCTTACGTTCAATCGGGAAAAAGGCTTGATTTATGGTCAGAAGTTGCCGATAAAACCATAGCTGAATTTAAATTGGAATTACCGAGCAGTATTGGTTTACCGATTATTTTTGCTCAAAGTGGTTATGTTACCGAAAGATTAAATAATTTAATTTTAAATCTGTTGTCAGGAGCAGGTTTAGTTTTCGGTGTAACAGTAATTATGATGGGTTTAAAGAGTGCAATAATCGTTAGTTCTGCTTTACCTCTATCGACATTTATGGTGATTGGGTGCATGAATTCGTTCAATATTCCCCTACATCAAATGTCGATTACTGGATTGATTGTGGCTTTGGGAATTTTAATTGATAATGCAATCGTGATGGTAGATGAAGTTCAAAATGAATTACGAAAGGGACTTAAACCATTAGCAGCGATAAATCACAGTATCAAAAATTTACTAATTCCCTTGTTAGGTTCGACTTTAACCACCGTTTTAGCTTTTTTACCAATTGCATCATTACCCGGAAGTACGGGGGAATTTGTGGGAACAATTGGGATTATGGTTATCCTCGCTGTCTGCTGTTCTTTATTTGTTTCATTGACGATTATTCCTACCTTCAGCGCAAAATTCCATCGGTATAACGATGATAAAAAAGATAAAAAACGAGGTAAAAAACAAGATATATCTTGGCTGCAAAAAGGTATTTTTATTCCGATTTTGAATAAATTGTATCGACGAACCGTAAAATTTACAATTGCGAAACCCATTATCTCAATATTCCTAGCATTATTAATTCCAATAATGGGTTTTATTCAAGCTGGTAGTCTCAGACAGCAATTTTTTCCCGCAGCAGATAGAGATCAATTGCAAATTCAAATGGAATTACCCGCTTCGGTAACTCTCGCGAAAACTCAAAATTTAATTAAACAAATACGTCAAGAAATTATAAATAACCCAGAAGTAACAGAAGTTCATTGGTTATTGGGTAGCAATATTCCATCCTTTTACTACAACTTAACCGGGGGAAGAGAACAACAAAATAATTACGCTCAAGCATTGGTACAATTAACTTCTCTTAGCGACCGTATTATAACCAAAAAATTACAAACCCAACTAGATAAAAACTTTCCGACCGCAAGAATTATTGTCAGACAATTAGAACAGGGACCTCCCTTTGCTGCTCCCGTTGAAATGCGGATTTATGGTTCTAATATCGAAAAATTACAATCATTAGGAGAACAAGTTAGACAAATATTAGTACAAATAAAAGATGTCACTCATACTCGTGGGAGTTTAGATGAAATTCAACCGCAAATCGAATTTCAAATAGACGAAGAACAAGCACGTTTAGCAGGATTAAATCGCACAACTATTGCTCAACAATTGGATAATTCCTTAGAAGGTACCCTTGGTGGTTCAATATTAGAAGGAACCGAAGAATTACCCGTGAGAGTTCGTTTGGGAAATCAAGAACGAGGAAACTTATCACAAATCTCTTCTTTAGATTTACTAGCAAATTCTCCCGGTGTTAATAGAAATAGAAATAATCCCCTCCCTAATATTCCTCTTTCTTCCTTGGGGAAAATTCAACTAAAACCAGAACTAGCTCAAATTACTCGCTACAACGGACAAAGAGTTAACACAGTTCAAGCTTTTCTCAATGCTGGAATTTTACCAGCAGAGATTTTAAGTAAATTTCAAACCCAATTAGAACAAAGCAATTTTTCCTTACCTCCCGGTTATAAATTTGAATTTGGTGGAGAAGAAGAACAAAGAAACGATGCTATAGGAGGTTTGGTTTCCACCTTGGGAATTTTAATTATTCTGATGGTAGCCACATTAGTACTTTCCCTCGGTTCGTTTCTATTCGCTGGTGTTATCGGAATAGTCGCGATCGCATCCTTTGGTTTGGGTTTATTTTCTGTATGGTTATTTGGTTATCCCTTCGGTTTCAACCCCATTATCGGAACGGTGGGTTTAATTGGAGTCGCTGTTAATGACTCGATTGTAGTACTCAGCGCAATTTCTAACCATCCCATCGCAAACACTGGAAATCCCAAAGCTATTCAAAAAGTAGTATTACATTCAAGCCGTCACGTACTCACCACAACACTGACTACAGCTATCGGTTTTGTACCATTATTGGTTTCCGGTGGAGAATTTTGGCCGCCTTTAGCAGTAGCAATTGGTGGTGGTGTTGTGGGTGCTACTTTACTCGCTCTTTATTTCGTTCCTGCTGCTTATTATTTGATTAAGTCTAGGTTTGGGAAGAAACAGGTTTCGGGTAGGAGGGGTGAAGTTGGTGTGATTTAGTCTAGCCTAGATAATAGGATGATATTTAGAAATCTTTTGGATATTCTATTTGCATCATCTGTAAAATAAACATTTTTCTTTTAACTAAAAACCCTCAGAACATCATGCACGAATAGCTATTAATTCAGCAAAAACACTCTGTAACTTTCTATTTGAAACAAAGGAATATCAACTAAATAAGAATAAAAGTCAAGCTACCTAAACAGGACTTACGCAAGCGTCATAAGACTCGGATGGTGCGTGACAGCAAAAAGCTTATTATTACGTTAAAACTCAGTACAAATGTCACAGCACCCCACAAAAAAATGTGCCAGTTGCGTAAGTCATACTAAAATTATATTTGAGATAATATTTTTCATTTTTGTACAGATTTTTCCTCAATCCAATCAGCTAATTGATCTTCGTTTATTTGACTAGTAGCAAGACGAATCCATGTTTCATACTTTTCCGTTTCTGATGCTTGAATATCATAACCATTCAGTTTAAGAAAAGTTCTCGTTACAATATAAGAAGTTCTTTTATTACCATCCACAAAAGGGTGATTTTTTACAATTCCATATCCATAAGCTGCTGCTAAACCAAAAATACTCGAATTCTCATAATAAAATTTATTCTTTGGTCTAAATAACGCTGATTCTAATAACCCCTTATCTCTAATTCCTTCAATACCTCCATGCTCCGTTAGCTGACGACGATGAATCGCAATTACTACCGATTCTTTAACCCAAACAGGTTCTATCATTCCGCTAACTTCCGCAAAACATTACTATCTTCAAGCATTATAGATTCAGCTATATCCATCTGTTTTGCAAATTCTTCATCATATACACTAAGTTCAAATCCCCTTGGTGTTTCGGTAACATACAACGTATCACCTTGACTAATATGAAGTTTCTCTAGAAGTTCTTTGGGTAATACTATCCCTGTTGAATCACCAATTTTAGTAACTTTTAATTTCATTAGCTTAATTAAAGTTAATTGTTCTAACAAAGTATACAACAAAGTTATCAAACTAATTTAAAGCTACTCATTGAATAAAAAATCAAAAACAGCAATATCTGTCAAGAATCAATCAACTTTACTCGCTAAGCTGTAATCAAAGACAGATAATGGGGAAGATGATATTACAATGCTTTCCGAAAAATAATCTTGTCATCACCGGGTTTATAATAGTCTCGGATTCTCGCTTCTTCTTCGTATCCCTGCTTCCGGTAAAATTTCCGGGTAAGCTCGAAATTTGGTAAACCAGAAGTTTCTACCAATAATAGGCGATCGCGAAGCGCATGCGTGAGCGGCTTATCGCCTTTTTCTCTTAATGTTTTTTCAACATATTGTAGTACTGCAGTACCATACCCTTTTCCCTGATGCTTAGGATGAACTGCTATAAAGTACAGATTATAAACACCATAAGCATATTGTTCGGGAGCAAAATAAGCTACTCCTACAACTCCAGCATCCTCACAAACCACCCAAGAATGTCCTTCACCAAGACTACCTTCAAAATAACCACCTAGCATATCACCAAGTACTTCAAGCTCCTCCCCTTCAAATAAACCGATGACATCAGCTAAGTTCATTATCGCTTCAGTATCATCAGCTTTAGCGAGTCTAATGGTGAGAGTAGAATTCATAAGCTGTTGTGCATTTTTAATGCACAACAGTAAGTCAAAAGTCAAAAGTCAAAAGTCAAAAGTAAAGACAGTTTGAGGCATCATTATCAAATAGAATAATATACAACTTAGATGCGTAGCAGCTTAATTTTATCTACGTTGGAATTGAACAATACTACAGGCAATTTTCAATGCTTATGATAAGTCTTAATATTAAATTTTTCTTCTGGTGTAGGAGGTTGAAAATATTTTGTGATGGCTTCAAATTCCGCTTCAGTCGTAAATGCTGAA
>JBCCSG010000404.1:0-6266 GCA_039200565.1 Cyanobacteria bacterium P01_D01_bin.50
TGCCACATTTGCTTGGAAATGCTGCATTCATAACAAGCAGTAGATTCTTTAGGATCAAAAAAACTTATTTCCCCTTCAGTTACACCGATCCCCCATTAATCCAGGGAATTCCCCCACGATAAGCAAGCTGATTAATAGCCCAACGAGCATTAACGCTATCAAGACAACCAATGATTAAATGGCGATAAGCCCTTCGGGCATGCGCTTCGCGATCGCCAATATCTCCTATACCAAGATCAAATTCCAAATCCCCATGAATTGCTTGAATATTAATTTCTGGATTGATTTCTAAAGCTCTTTTACGAGCAACTTCTACTTTAGACAAACCAACATCCGATTCTCGGAATAAAACAGAGCGTGTAAGGTTAGTAATTGATACCGTATCAAAATCAATAATGGTAATATTTCCCACACCGGGAGCATTGCGAGATTCTTTAGTACCTCATTACCTAAAGCACCCGCTCCAGCAACCAGAATTTTAGAATCTCTAAGCTTGTTTTGATTCCACCAGTCAAGGGCACCCATAGGAATTTTTTTCTCCTAAAAAAATTCCTATGGGAACCCGTCAATCGAATGATGCCTGTCATAACGCATCTCTCGAACAGCTTCTATTTTAAAGGTGTCCATTATTGCACCCGGAAACTTATATTTTTATAGTTCCCAGAATTTTTCAATAAATATCAGTTGAGTTATTAATAAATAGTATCAAAAATTACTATATGCTTAAGTACTGTTTTGCATTCTTTGATACTTTCAGAATTTATCAATGCCTATGGGAGATTTTTCTATCACAAACTTCCAACAGAAACAAAACCAGCAGATTTTAAGATTTTTCGCTGTGGAGTGCAAATTTTAAACCTGTTGCCGAACTTTCTTGCCAGAAGAGCAAAAAAAATCTGAGATAAAACCGAGTCCACCAAAAATAGATTTAAGTCTGTACAAATGGAAGCTATACTAAGTGAGTATGCCGTTATGTGAGGCAGATTTTAATGACCAAATTAAGCCAGAAATATGTAAGATAAATAATATTAAATTGGCAACACACTATGCTGACTTCGGCGGTTACAATTTAACGATTTTGACGGCAAATCCAAAGTTATTTACATAAGCGACTTTCTTATTTTATACAGGATTGACATCAAAATTGCTTGACTCCAGATGTATTAAAAAATAATTTCATTTTTTCCATCTATACTTATATGATAAGGAAAATATCTTTAAACAATAAATATTCCTAATACTCACTCATTCGCTCAACTTTATTTGACAGTTTTTAACCAAACCGCTAAATTTCTGAGCTAAAAATGGAAATTTTAGCTTGGGAATAACATTTTTTATTTTCTTCATGATGGATGTCGAGGGAGTGAAAATAAACTCAAACCCAGTATTAATGAGGATTTCAGATGATAATGAATTAACCATTATCAATCATTTTGTGTTTCATCATCAGCATAATTAATCTTTAGGAGGTTGCTGACGAGTTCACAATTTGTTACAAAAATACAAAGAACTTCTAGTAACCTCTACTCAAAATGTTTGGCGGACTTACTGGTTTTAAAGATTCTAAAGGCAGCGACTGGGGAGAGCAGATGCTCAACACCGTTGCGAGCCAAACGATTCGCCACTTGTTTACTAAAAGCGAGTCGGTAGAAGTCTTTGTCCGCTGTTATCCCTCCAGCAAGCTTTTACAGGGCAGTATTGACAGCTTTAAGATGGGCGGCCGTGGTTTGGTAATTCGTAAGGATTTCTTCGTTGAGGAGATGTCATTTGAAACCGATGCTGTGTCTATTGACTTCAGTTCGGTACTAAGCGGTAAGCTGAGTTTAAAGCAACCCACTCAAGCGATCGCCCAGGTTGTGTTGACGCAAGAAGGTATTAATCAGGCTTTTAAAGCTGAATTAGTGAAAAAGCGTCTGGTAAACCTGAATGAACCAACATTAACGGCATTGTCAGACGGCAAACCCGTTTCTTTTACCGATGTTCTGGTAGAATTGCTGCCAGATAATCGTTTAAAGATTTTCGCCAAAGCTGACTTAAATAACGGCGAATTAGTACCGTTAAATATGACTGTAAAAGTAGGTATTGAGCGGCGACGGCGAGTTTCGTTCAAAAATCCTGAAATCGAACTGGAGTCGGTACCAGAAGCACAAAGAAAAACTTCGGAAACTTTATGTACTGCATTAGCAGAAATTTTAGATAATATGGTCGATTTAGACCGTTTTGACCTAGATGGAGTAAAAATGCGGCTTAATCGTTTAGAAACAGAAGGTCAAAAGTTAATTTTTAGCGGATATGCTGAAATTGAGCGTATACCACGTACCTCGTAGATAATTTACGAACAGTTATCAACGAAAATTTGATAATTGTTCTTCACCTTAGTTTTTAGGGAGAGCTTTGACCTAGATACTGTTTTTGTAGACAAGAATTGACATTTATTGACAATTATCAATAGTTCTTAATCTATTTCATAAATAATTTTTGCTAAAGTAAAGAAAATATTTGATAATTTATCTATCGATACGCAAAAACCAAGCAATGATTGAGAAAAAATAAGGTAACATAAATATTTTTAAACGCGGACGGCTCAGCCGTGTAAGACGGCTCGACGGATAACTGCTCCCATGCTCCCTAGGTCGTAGGAAGTGATGTCCGGCTTGTCCAGACTTTACAGAGCAGATTAAATAAATGTCGCCAGAGTTAATGCCCCCTGTAGTCACCAGCCTTCTGGAAGATTGTAGGGGGTAGTTATATGAAGGAAGGTGGGAGAGTGGGAAGATAAATAATTCAAAACTTTTAACTCCTAAGTATTTATTCCCTTCGGGCCAATTCCCACTTTAGTAATTAAACACCTATATAAAAGCAATCTTTGAACTGTACAATCAACCGCAGGAGTGTAAAACGGGAGGGGTGTTGTGCCACTCAAAACATCATCACCGCAACTGCGACGCGAATTAGGGGTTGTAGGGGCAACTGTGATGGGGCTTGGTTCGATTATCGGTACTGGTGTTTTTGTCAGTATTGGTATTGCTGCTGGGATTGCTGGTTCTGCGGTGATTCTAGCTGTAGTTATTGGTGCAATGATTGCGACTTGTAACGGACTCAATAGTGCCCAGTTGGCTGCTAATCATCCTGTAAGTGGTGGTTCCTACGAATATGGCTATAAATATTTGAATTCTTGGTTGGGATTTACTGCTGGGTGGATGTTTTTGTTGGCGAAATCAGCTTCTGCGGCTACAGCAGCTTTGGGTTTTGCTGGCTATTTTTTGAATGCAACGGGTTTGGCTGGACGTGGTTTGCTTGTACCCTTGGCTTTAGCTGGAGTATTTATAATTACGGCTATTGTTTTAAATGGTATTCGCCGCTCTAACCGAGTAAATATTGTTATTGTATCTATTTCGGTTTTTAGTTTAGTTTTCTTTGTACTTGGAGGAATCAATACGGCGATCGCAGTAGGTGGTGAAAATCTAACGCCTTTTTTTAAAGGTTCGTCTGCGACAGTATTTCATGCCAGCGCTTTGATGTTTGTAGCTTATACAGGTTACGGTAGAATTGCGACTTTAGGAGAAGAAGCTTATGATCCGCGCAAAACTATTCCTCGCGCTATTATCGTAACGATGATAGTGACGATGCTGATTTATGTGGGAGTAGCAACGATTGCTGTAGCGACGATTGGAGCAGAAACTCTTGGTGAATCGGCTAAAAGCCTCCAAGCTGCACCCTTAGAAGTGGCGGTACGTAGCTTCGGCATTCCCGGAGGTGCGCAAATATTAGCAATTGGTGCGATTTGTGCGATGCTTGGAGTGTTACTCAATTTAATCTTAGGTTTATCTCGCGTATTGTTGGCAATGGGAAGACGGCGAGATATGCCGAGAATTTTTGGCCGGTTGAATCAATCGGGTACGACTCCAACACCTGCTGTAATTGCAGTAAGCGCGATAATTTCTGTTTTAGTCTTAATTGGTAATGTTAAAACAACTTGGTCATTTAGTGCTTTTACAGTTCTGATTTATTACTCTATTACTAATTTAGCTGCATTTTCTCTACCCCGCGATCAAAGGCTTTATCCTAAATGGTTATCAATTCTTGGTTTATCAGCTTGTGTATTCTTAGCTTTTTGGGTAGAACCGTTTATCTGGCAATTGGGTTTAGCGCTGATTGTCGCGGGATTAATTTGGCATGGATTTGCTCAAAAGCTAGGTGATGAAAGAAGTTAGTTAGAAACATGGGAAATTCAAGCAATGGAGTTTAGTTGAACATCGGCATGTATCCTGTAAAGAATATTCTCCATTGAAAAATGCATTTCACAACAAGCCTGCCCCTGCATTTAAGGCTCCATCTCGGGGTAGCTGTCGTTTTGGTTTCAAACAATCAAATAAAGCAAAAAAACTATAGCGCTATGGTTTCAAATAAAATGATAATGATTGGTACTAGACTTGCTGCGAGACTACTCAAAGTTTGTACTCAACGAGTGCGACAGCTACTCAAAGAAGGTCGAATTGTTGGAGGAAAAAAGGTTGGTCGATTTTGGCAGATTCCTTTATTTAATGGGATTCCTAAAATCACAGAAGGTAATAGAGGTCCAAAAGGTACTTGGAGAAAGCGTGTTTCAAAAGCCTTAACTCGCATTACTGTTAACCAGCACGTAATTAAAAGCAACAAAAAAAATCAAAAAAATGAACCTGTAGTGAGAATTCAACAAGGAAATCGTGTTGATTATTGTCATGAAATAGAAATAACTGGAAAATGTAGAGTGGTATACAGCCCCAATAAACCACTCAGTTGTGGTGCCAAAGTTTGGATTGAAGTTGAATCTGATGTGATTATAAAACCTTTCATTTATTCCGAGATCACGGAAGTTGTTCGCAACATAATTGCCATAGCTTGATCGAAAATATAAAAGACTTCCCCTTAGGAAGCCTTTGAAGAAATCTATTGCAAAAATTGGATTTTAGAATCAAAATCAAAGCTGAATCTAAAATCCGTGGATTAATTTAGCGACCAACACCAATATATTGGAACCCAGCCCTAATAGTTGTTTCTGGCGAGAGGAAATTACGGCCGTCGATCAAGACGGGGTTATTCATCAATTGTGCCATTTTAGGGTAATCGAGACTGTTAAACTGTTCCCATTCAGTAACGAGTACCAAAGCATCACAGCCATCAGCCAATCTTTCTGCATCGGTTTCTACATGTACCCCAGAAAGACCGTGACGCATACCAGATTGTGAAATAATTGGGTCATATGCTTTAACTTTGGCTCCCAAACGATTTAATTGTTCAATTAAATTGAGTGCTGGTGCGTCGCGCATATCGTCGGTATCGGGCTTGAAGGTTAAACCAAGTAAACCCACAGTCTTACCTTTGAGAATTTTCAAGGCTTGCTGGAGTTTTTCCATTGCAATCAAGCGCTGACGTTCGTTTACAGTAATTGTGGCTTTGAGTAATTGTGCTTCGTAGCCGTAGTCATCAGCAGTATGAACCAATGCTGACACATCTTTGGGGAAACAAGAACCACCCCAACCGATACCAGCGTTTAAAAACTTTTTACCAATACGGGAATCTAAACCGATACCTTTGGCAACTTGAGTTACATCAGCACCAACGCGATCGCAAATGTTAGCAACTTCGTTAATAAAACTAATTTTGGTTGCCAAGAAAGCGTTTGCGGCATATTTTACCATCTCAGCAGAAGACAAATCAGTTGATAGTACTGGTACTGGTGGTAAAGATTTATCTTCAGCATACTGACGCTCGACAATTGGAGTATATAGTTCTTTCATCATGGAAAGAGCTTTTTGAGAATTGCCTCCCAAAACAATCCTGTCAGGGTTGAAAGTATCGTAAATTGCCGAACCTTCGCGTAAAAACTCAGGATTACTAACTACATCAAAATCACCAGCAGGCAATTTATCATCACCAGATGCTCCACCTGCGGGCACTAATTCTTTTTGACGTTCAGCAATTCCGTCGAGAACAATCATCCGTACCCAATCTCCCGAACCGATGGGTACTGTAGATTTGTTCACGATTACTTTGTAACCGCCCTTTAAATGAGTACCGATACCTTTTGCAACTGCTTCCACATAACGGGTATCGCTTTCACCTGTAGGTAAAGGTGGAGTTCCCACAGCAATAAATAGGATTTCTCCGTGATCGACACCCGCAGCCAAGTCACTGGAAAACTGAATTTTTCCATCTTTAATGGCATTCTGCATAATTTCCGAAAGTCCCGGCTCAAAAATGGGCGATTGCCCGGACTTCATTAA
>JBCCSG010000405.1:0-6256 GCA_039200565.1 Cyanobacteria bacterium P01_D01_bin.50
AGGAAATTGAGTATTGAGTAATGGGTAATAAGCAATTATCATAGCTATGGGTTATATAGTAAGTAATTGCTCCCCCTATTCCCCCTCTTCCCCCTCTTCCCCCTCTTCCCCCTCTCACTCAAATGCTCTGGGTTATATAGTAAGTAATTGCTCCCCCTCTTCCCCCTCTTCCCCCTCTCACTCAAATCGTCAACCTGGTATAGGATCAACTCCCTGAGCTTCCGCAAAAAGTTACTTTTTCTTCGCCTTCCAAGTTCCACCATAAACATAAAATGGGTTATTTTGACTTACTTGTTTCCAACATTGCGGACATACAAAAACCCAATCACCATCCTCAAGATACTTCACTCGATACAAAACCGATCCTGATTGACTGCATAGGGAGCAAAGTTTAATACGTAATCGACGCGCCATTTATTTATCAGAGACGAAAGTCTGGGAAAGATTTTGATATCTAAAAAAATAGTTACCAATTCTAGTCTACCAAGGAAACAAAGTTTGGGTAAGTATATACCCGACTAAGCTGCCACTTTCGAGTAGTATATTTAGAAATATTATTTAAAAGCTAAAAATCTTATCCCTTTTGCCTTCAGCATGACAGCCTCTTGCCAAGAGTATTGTGCATTTTTAATGCACAACAGCTTATTGACTACTCACGCTTCGTCACCTGGTAATATTGGTTTGGTTGAGTACTAAGTAGGTTGACATTGAAAATAGTAATTGGTATAAGGCAAGCCGGCAATAGGAATAAGGCTTTGAGGGTAATTTACCCAAGCTGTAATGTAGCTTGGTTTATTTGTGCCGACTTACTTAGTACAGCACGCTCAGTAAATAAGGCAACCTAGAAAATCTTACTTCTTACGAACGCCTAGCGGTACTAGTACAAATCCTTCAAAAAAAGAACCGATGCAGTTAAACTACATCGATTGCATTAAGAAAAACATGCCCGTGCCAGAAGGGCGATTAAAATATGCTTCAAACATTTATGCAAACGCAGACGCTTGGGGTTTTGCAAAAATCATTCTACCGGCAGAAGTCTGCAATGAACTAGTAACAACAACTCGCACTTCACCACCAACAAAACTCCTCCCTTCTTCGACTACTACCATCGTACCGTCGTCTAAATAGCCGATCCCTTGACTGGGCTCTTTCCCTTCTTTGAGTATTTTTAAATCAATATTATCACCTGGTAAATAATTCGGGCGTACTGCATTTACCAAATCATTAACATTCAAAACCAATACTTTCTGCACGCTAGCAACTTTCGATAAGTTGTAATCGTTAGTTAACAGAGTCGCGTTAATTTCTTGAGCAAACCTAACTAACTTAGCATCTACTGTAGTAATATCCTCATAATCGACTGAGTTAATTACAATACGTTCGGGATAAGCTGTTTTAATCCGGTTGAGAATCTCTAATCCACGTCTTCCCCGCACTCGCTTTTGATCTTTACTAGCATCAGCTACTTGCTGTAACTCTAATAAAATAAATTGCGGTACGATAATTTGTCCTTCCAAAAAGCCAGTTTCTAGGAGCGTTTCAATGCGACCATCAATAATACAGCTAGTATCTAAAATTTTGGTAGAAGCGGGCTTTAGAGTCCCTTCGGCTACCATAGTTTCGACTGTATTGGGATTAATTAATCGTAATAAACCACGCCCGTGGGTATCTGCTAAATTCATGCCAGTATATGCCAGAGTAATACTACCCATAACAGCGATTAATGGCTTGATAAAGCTAAATTCATCAGGAATTGGTAGCAAGAATAAGGGTGCCAACATCAAATTGGCAACCAACAGTCCAATTACTAAACCAATTGAACGTGTCAAAATTACTTCTAGTGGTAATTCTCTGACTTGTGCTTCTAAACGACGATATCCGGTTTGGACTCTAAGTCCAATAGCACCACCGATAATAGCTGCAAAAGCCCCAACTACTAAACGTAAAGCTTCTAGGTTTGTTACACCCTCAAGCGTCTTTACAGGTAGTAAATCGGTGCTGTAATAACCTATTCCCGTTGCTGCTAGGACGAATGAGAAAATGATAATAGCGTCAAACATGATTGTATTTTTTCCTGCAACTGTATTACCTGATGTACTCAAGTAATGAAGGTATATAACCGGGTAAAAAATCTTAAAAATATCTGCAGTTAACCTACATGCTTGAGATAAAGCATCTGCAATTATTATAACCAAATATTTTCAGCTTTTTTATTCTCATGTTTTTATTGTAAAACTATACAAAAATGTAGATATTTAATTAATTTTTACTATTTGTAAGCCATTTGTAATTATTAGTAATGTAAATTAAATTGTTTCTCATAATGTCCGATAAACTTATTACTTCAACTGCTTCAGCTTCCATCAGTGCTGCCTACATACACATTCCTTTTTGTAGGCGACGCTGCTTTTATTGTGATTTTCCCATATATGTGGTAGGGAATACCATGAGAGGCGAAACATCCCGTACAATTTCTCAATATGTTGAAGTTTTATGTCAAGAAATTTCGACTACACCAACCAATAGTAGTAAATCTTTAAAAACAGTTTTTTTTGGTGGTGGTACTCCTTCATTACTTTCCACACAACAATTACAGGAAATATTAGAAATTCTAGATGGGAAATTTGGTATTGACAAATTTGCAGAAATTTCAATGGAAATTGACCCAGGAACCTTTGACAGACAACATTTGCAAGGATATGCAAATGCAGGTGTAAATCGAATTAGTTTAGGCGTACAAGCTTTCCAAGAAAATTTATTGCAATATGCTGGGCGCTATCACTCTGTTTCAGATATTTTTGCTGCGGTTGATTTAATTTTTAAATCAAGGATTGTCAACTTTAGCATAGATCTTATAAGTGGTTTACCGCATCAAACCCTATTGTTATGGGAAGAATCTTTAGAACAAGCAATTAAAATTGCACCTACGCACATATCTATATACGATTTAACAATTGAACCCGGTACCGCTTTTGGACGTTACTATAAAGCTGGCGCGAGCCCTTTACCGACAGATGAAACAACAGTAAAAATGTATCGCATGGGGCAAGACATTTTAACCAGTGCGGGTTATAAACATTATGAAATTTCCAACTATGCTAAACCGGGATATCAATGTCATCACAATCGAGTTTACTGGGAAAACCGCCCTTATTACGGTTTTGGGATGGGCGCAGCGAGTTATGTTGGGGGTAAACGCTTTACTCGTCCCCGTAAAACCAAAGAATATTATGCTTGGGTTAATGGTGGAAGTGTCATTGATACTCCGGCTACAGCGCCCCACGAAGTTTTGTTAGAAACCTTAATGCTAGGGTTACGCTTAGCAGAAGGGGTCGATTTGCAAATATTAAGGGAACAATTTGGTGAAAATAAGATTGAGGAAATTGTACAAATATTGCAACCCTATTTGGAGAAAGATTGGGTGAAAATCCGAGATCAAAGGTTGCATTTACTTGATCCCGATGGCTTTTTGTTTTCTAACGTAGTGTTAGCAGATTTGTTTGAAAAACTTTAGTCTACAATAACTTTTGCTTATCAAACTGATTGACTTATTCTTGAAAATGGTTTCAAAAGCTTGTGGAAACTGGCTTCAGAATTAATTTCACCTTTAAGAGTCTTGTGTTGCTTAAATACCTATAATGTTTGATGTGTATCAGATGTACATAAAATATGAATGTCCAACTTTAAATTATAAATCATCTGCACCAGTTACGGTTCGTTATCCATCACCATCCAATAAACGACCATGGACTCTCTAATTATAAACCTTAACGTCATAGCAATTAATACTTGTCAACTATTAGCCCTTTTCGTAATTTCCATCGGATTAATTAAAGGTTTAATCATCTTTTTGCGGAATGCTTTATCTTTATCAACCTCAGCCAAAACCTTTCAAGAAAGTCGGTTGCAAATGGGTTATTCGTTTTCTTTGGGATTAAACTTTTTGATTGGAGGAAGTATTCTCAAAACTACCATTACTCCCAATTGGGAAGATATAGGACGATTAGCTGCAATTATTGTCATTCGCACAGTTTTAAATTACTTACTACTAGAAAATATACACAAACCAGTCCCAGAAAATGGTTATGCTGAATTTAATAGTTCTCTAAACCTACAAAAATCCTTATTCGAGAATGCCAGAGATTAAGTTGTATAAAAAATCAGCCCGTCTGGGGTTACAAACCCCAGGTGGTGGAGCAGAAGTCAATTTTCATGGACTAAAAATCTTATGGGACTGAAGTATACTTTTTTGCTGGCACTACCAATAATTAAGTGAGTGAAATGTCAGAAAAAGCATTTCATGAATTCCAACTCCGCAAGCTGCCAACCCCCAACTTTCATTTCCTCACTGTTGACTATTGACTGATAACTGTCTAGGGCACAATCAACACGGGACAAGGAGACAGATTAATCACGCGGTTAGTAACGCTATCGTGGGAACCTTCATCAGTTAATCCCAAACCACGACAACCCATAACGATTAAATTTGCTTTCATTTCATCGGCCACATCGCAAATCACAAAAGCGGGTTTACCTGTTTTTTCAAGAATTTCGGCTTCTATTCCCTGAGCAGAAAAGAAAGCTTGAGCATCCTTGAGTAATTGTTCAACTTTTTGAGGTGATCTCATTACATCTTCGCTGGGTGATTCTTGGACGTTTGCAGCTTCAACCACACTCAGCAATATCAAGTTGCTTTGGTACTTCTGCACTACTTGTGAAACTACCTCTGCTGCTTCCCTTGCTTCCCGACTTTGGTCTATTGGAAAAAGAACAGTTTTAAACATAGTTCACCTCTGACCCCGTAACTCTGTAAAATCTTGTTAGTCCTACTTTCACTCACATTAACAAAAAGGTAATCGGGAGAGTTTAACTATGTCCAAAAAAACTTTAGCAAATTTGTCTAAAAGTGACTTAGAAGGAAAACGCGCTTTGGTGCGAGTTGATTTCAACGTTCCTTTGGATGATGCGGGCAACATTACAGACGATACCCGCATCCGGGCTGCTCTACCTACAATTCAAGATTTGATTAGTAAAGAAGCCAAAGTGATTCTAGCCAGTCATTTTGGAAGACCTAAAGGTGAAGTAAAGGATAAACTACGCTTAACCCCAGTTGCTAAACGTCTTTCTGAATTGTTGAGCAAAGAAGTTGTCAAGTGCGATGACTGTGTTGGTGATGAAGTCACAAGTAAAGTAGGAGGATTGCAAAACGGAGGCGTACTGTTATTAGAAAACGTCCGTTTCCATGGTGAAGAAGAGAAAAACGATCCCGAATTTGCCAAGCAATTAGCATCAAACGCTGATTTGTACGTAAATGACGCTTTTGGAACCGCACACCGCGCTCACGCTTCTACCGAAGGCGTAACTCACTATCTCAGCCCTTCCATTGCTGGATATTTGATTGAGAAGGAATTACAGTACTTACAAAACGCCATCGAAAATCCCCAAAAGCCTTTAGCTGCAATTATTGGTGGTTCTAAGGTTTCTAGTAAAATCGGCGTAATTGAAACTTTACTCGATAAGTGCGACAAACTATTCATCGGCGGTGGAATGATTTTCACATTCTACAAAGCCCAAGGTTTGAGTGTTGGTAAGTCTTTAGTAGAAGACGATCAGTTGGAATTAGCGAAAACTTTGATGGCTAAAGCCAAAGAGAAAAATAAAGAATTATTGTTACCTACTGATGTAGTTGTAGCAGATAACTTCGCTGCTGATGCTAATTCCCAAACCGTCAGCGTCGAAAGCATTCCCGATGGTTGGATGGGCTTAGATATCGGCCCCGATTCCGTTAAAAAGTTCCAAGAAGCTCTTGCAGACTGTAAATCAGTCATTTGGAACGGCCCTATGGGCGTGTTTGAATTCGATAAATTTGCTGTAGGTACCGAAGCGATCGCTCATACTTTAGCTGACTTGAGCAAGAAAGGTGCTACTACCATCATCGGTGGTGGTGACTCCGTGGCAGCAGTGGAAAAAGTTGGTTTAGCCGACCAAATGAGCCATATTTCCACCGGAGGCGGTGCCAGCTTGGAATTACTTGAAGGTAAGACTTTACCCGGTATTGCAGCATTGAATGATGCTTAATTAGTTAGTAGTTAGTAGTTAGTTGTTGGTTGTTTTTTAGTAATTAACAATTAACTCGTGAATACTCCCGGCTAACACCTTTTGTACTTGTAGGGTGTGTGACACTTTCAAGGAGTTTGTACATAAAATCCTTCCTTGTGGTGTCACGCACCAACATGAATTATTCTTATTGTTGTAA
>JBCCSG010000406.1:0-6234 GCA_039200565.1 Cyanobacteria bacterium P01_D01_bin.50
ACTTCTCTTACGAAGGAACAAGGTAGGAAGTAAAATAAATTTTTGACGTTGATATAAAGTTGATTTGCTCCTTTTCTGAGCAAGTCTTTAGATTCTTTGGGAGAAAAGCTTAATTGACGCAGTTTTTCAGCAAAACAGGCTCCAGCAGATGTTGCTAATTTTGTATATTCTGGTTCAAAGGTAACTCTTTCTTCATTCCAGACAAAGTGATCTGATTTACTAAATACTCGATAAAGTTCTCGTTCTACAAGTTCTAAATTACAGGTTTTACCGGATAAAATTAACCAATCTACTTGTTCTTTTTTAGCTTTTTCTTCGTCAATTTCACCGAAATTTATTTCGCTATTAAATTTAGATTTGAATGCATTTTCAATTAATCCCGAAGCAATACCGATCGCTTCTTGAATTACGGGGGAAGCTGCTTTATTAAATTGCTCTCCCGTTAAGGTTACACCAATTTTGTCAACTACCTCTGTGGGTAATTGAATGTCATTTTGGAAAAGTAATTCTGAGATTTGCTGTCCATCCAAAACAAATATTGGCTCTGGTGCATCTACTAAATAACGTTTTTGTCCCAAAACTAGTTTGGCATTTTCAGCATGTTCCCAAAGATCGTAAAATGTTTGAGAGCGAGATGAACGATTTTTCCAGCGGGTAGGTAAAACTTTTTCTGCGTCGTTTAAAGCTTCCTTATAAGTATCCCCTTCGCGAATTTCCTTATCTACACAAGCTAAAAGCGATCCTCTGCGATATTTACCGTTATCTAAAAAGCGTTCGTTTAACTCTTCCGGCTGTACCTTCAATACATCCTTAGGTAGAATATCATCACTCACCGCACTCAACAAACAATCGGCGATCGCCACTTTTAGCAATAAGAATATTCGTAGCGAAATCAATTCCCCACCTAACTGTAAATGACCAGAAGATCCCAACAATTTTGGTGTAAGCTTATAATAACGGCCACCGTCACCTCTATCTTCGGTAGGTTCAAAGGGGTCAATTTCTTCTAATGTCAGTCGAATTAAGGCTAAATCGGTAGTACCACCACCAATATCCAAAACTAAAACATTTTGCCACCATTTACTTCCATCGTGGCGACAGCGACTTTTAAAAGATTCTATGCCTAAATTTAAATCGCCACCAAATTCTTGCCATAAAAAGAAAATAGCTGCCGATACTGCCTCATCGTAAGCCATTTGTACGTCTTCGATACCCAGTTTCTTAACTAAAGTTTCGATTTCGCGACGGATAAATGGGGAAGCAATTGTCGGATATGTTAAAACTGCACGATAAAAATCACCATCGCTGCATTTACCCGGATAACGCAGACGATACTTCTGGGTTAACTCAATTAACTCAGCGTAAGCAGCTTGCAAAAGTTGGTTAACCGGAATCGTATCTTCCTTACCATCCAAACTTATATCAAAACTACGCTCTTGACCAAAATAACGTTTAGGAGAATGCAAAAATCTACCGTCAATATTTTCCCCTTGTTTTATCGCATCTAATCTATGCTGATATGCTTGCTCCCCCAACATAACTTTAACCTTTGCAGGATCTTGAGTTGGTAAAGAAGGCTCTAAATTAATTACCTCCAACTCCGAAGGAATTTCATTTAACCGCCGATCCTTATCTAATTCCACGGGTAACAAACTTTGCCATTCCAAAGCCGGAACCCGAAACACTTCATGATAAATCTGATTTAATCGCTTACTAGCAGCACGACGGAACCATCCCAAACGCTTACTCAGACAGATTTCTATCTCTTTAATCGCATCTAAAAGCTGCTCTCCTCGTAAAAGCTGTAAATTCGCCGGGTTAAAATTCTCCAAGTTTTTACTGAGATGAGAGAATAACTTTTGCCACTCTCCTTGCCACACATCGCGGCCGATACCCGGTATTTCATCCACTGGACATTCCGTTAACCAAAACGCCAATTTTTCGCTTAACTTTTCCTCTTGTTCGCTTGGTAAAGTATGGGGAGTGACAATTACCTTTGGATCGTAAAGCGTCACCGTAGAATTAGAAGTACCAAAATCGATCGCAAACCAACCGGGATAAGTTATATCAGATTTTGGTGAAATAACTGATGAAGAATGATTAAGAATAGGCGTTTCATTTATCATATCTCGATCGCTAATTTCTTCAGAAGCTTCCACATTTCTCAAACGAGCATTTTCCACAGCAAAAGTCCAAATACTACAATCAGCCGTAGCGGTTTTCTTGACAGATAAAATTGTTTTACCTATATCATCAGAATCGAAATACTCCACAGTTACCCGCAAAGTTAAATTGATCCCTTTTGGTAAAGGTTGATTCCAAATACAATCATTTTGTCTCAATCGCTGCGGCGAAGTTAATTTAAGTAATTTATCAGCATTAAAACTGACACTTTTATATGCTGATTTGATTTTATCTACTAGTTCTGACTGCTGTCCCAAAACCGAAATTTCAATAGAAGAAATAAACGGATAATTAGGACTATCAGTCGGTTTGATTTCAATAACGGGCAATAATAAAAGTGACGAATCAGTTTCTTTCGTACGTAATTGATAACGACTGAAAAGTTCTATTTTGACAGGCATTTTTTCAGTTAGGAGTTAGGAGTTATGAGTTAGGAGTTAGGAGTTAGTTGTTAGTAGCTGGGAGTTTGAAGTTGAGAATAAAAACTGTTGACTGCTCACTGTTGACTGCTCACTGTTGACTGCTCACTGCTCACTGCTCACTGTTGACTGTTGACTGTTGACTGTTGACTGACTACTCCGGATAAGATATTACAGTAATCTGCTTCATGGTTTCTAACCAAGCTGGAGTAGATGGATTAGCGGTTTCTTCTGCAGAAGCAATATATCTCAGTAAAGGTTCGTGTTTAGATTTTAAAAGTTCTTGTAAACTGTCAACAATTTCTTTTAATGCCATTGAAAAAGAACCTTTTACTTGTTTGGTTAATTCACTGACGTATTGAATCAGATGTAAACCGGCGCTGGCAGTTATTTCATCCCGCAGTCGCAAGACAGCGATTTGATGATTAAATGGTCTTGGGGGTACTGCAAACTGTTTATTGGGACTCCAATCGAATATTTGTCCTTTTTGATGTTGTGTGTCTTTCCTCGCTAAAGGAAACAAGCTATCGGCATTGATGGGAACCGCACTATTCGCCAATCCACTATGTTGAATAATTAAATTTTGCCATTTATTAGTTGGATCTGTTGCTCGTAAAAGATATCTATATAAACGTGTTTCTCTCTTACCAAACTTCTCCTGAATCCGCTCTTCCATTTGCGGTTGTATAATTTCTTTAATTTTGTTGCGCTCTAACTGCACTTCCCCAGATAATTTATGAAATAAATCCTTTACCGTTTCAGCAGTACGCTCGTGAGCAAATAACTGCATTTCATTAATAGTTTTGACAAAGGAATTATAAAAATCATCGCTTTGGGTAGGAATCGCATCTTCCTCCTCATCTTCTTCAAAAATACTTTCACTTTTAGTAAAGGCGATCGTTCCGTTTTTAGTTCTGTCAAATAATAACGTCCACTCACTCCATTCAAAAAAGATTTTGTTGGTTAACTCATCTTTGACAACATCAC
The DNA here is from genome assembly GCA_039200565.1 of Cyanobacteria bacterium P01_D01_bin.50. Taxonomy (GTDB): domain Bacteria; phylum Cyanobacteriota; class Cyanobacteriia; order Cyanobacteriales; family Nostocaceae; genus Rivularia. The sequence goes on from JBCCSG010000406.1 coordinate 3,591, forward strand.
TCAAAGTTAATCCAGTACGATTTTTTAACATCGGCTGTTTGTCTAAATCTTCCTGAAATTGCCGATATGTAGTGACTAAATTTTCGATATTTTCTCTTAACGCTAAAAAAGCCGGATTTTCTACCACCGGAATGTACGCGGGGATTTCTTCTAATACACTTGTTAAATTATGTTGTTCCTTCATCACTGTTTCCGCAGCCCTTTGAGTATCTTCCAAAAGCTGCTTTATTCCATGCTGCCCTAGATGTTCTTTAAGTAACGAACGCAACCTATTTATTCCACCATCTTCCGCATAATCACTAAGCTGTTTGTGCAGGGTACTTGAAGTGGGTAACATCTCTCCCAACTTTCCCCATTTCTGCCGTAACTCAACTTCATCACCTGCCAACGGTTTCTCTAAATCTGGCAAAAACTCTGGCGAACAAACTTGTAACAAAGAAGAAAATTCTGCCTGCTTTGTCAAGCCATAAAGCTGAGACAAAAATACAATATTCTTCTTTTCAGTAGTCAAATTACTCGCACTAGCAAGAGTAAGATAAAGAATTTTTAACTTTTCTAAAACAGCTTCTTCCGATAATAAAGGCTCCTCTAATACCTCATCGATCGCCATAATATCGCGACTTGTCAAAGGCAGTTGATTAAACCTTCCTACACCAACAATAATTCGATCCCTTAAATCTTGTCCCTTATCTCGTTCCAACATACTGCGAATCTTCGCCGCAGTTACTCCCCCAGGATACCTACCATTGAGCAACAGTAAAATCGTCTGCACTTCTGTCAATTCCCGCAGCGATAGAAAAGTATCCCTGATACCAGAATCCGCCGCACCCAAACCGGGAAAATCCAACAGTACAAACTCATTCGTCCCCTGTAAACCCGATAAATCCCATATCTGTTTTGCTACCTCTACCGTAATATCTATCCGTCGAATCAACGAGAAACTATTATGTAAATCCCTCGCTGAAGGCTGTGCAAAAGTTTCCCAAAGCTTCGGAGATTGCGGTAAATCCTTAAACTTCAACTCCAAAATATTCATCGGGGGTTCAGCCAATCTCAACCCCTTATTTGCCGTAAAATGGTCTATTTCGTAACTTCTACCGCAGATATCTTTCCCATAGGCGCTATAGGTACGAACAAATACCACAACTTCTCGCAACAGCGCTCTTAACTCCAAGCTTTGGCTTTGATTCCATGCTTGCTCGCACCAAATCAAAATCCCATTGGTATCCACAAAACTTGTAGGATATAAACTTTTTAAAGTAGCTAAAGGTGCTGCGGGTACTTCCGCTAATTTTGCTCTACCTTCCACCACCTTGAGCATAAAACCCAAACATTCCTTTACCCCTTCATGGGAAAGATATTCTACCGTGAACTTACTAACCTTCGTCGTCTGTAACTCCGGTTGCTGCACCAAATGAATCGCAGTTACATTACCCGTAGAAGGAGTTTCGCTAACAGGTAAAGCATCCGCGAAACCAATCAAACTACCAATTAGCAGAGTTTTACCGCTACTAAACTCTCCCATCACACCAATTTTGACAGGAGACGAAGCTAATTCTACCGTAGAACGAGCGGACTGTACTAGACGCTGAATGTTTTCATGGATACGAGAGGGAACCCAACTCTCTTGGGGTGGTGGATTCTCCGAAACCAGCTCCAAACTTTGAAGTACGGATTCTGCATACTCCTTATAGCGGCGTAATTTCTCTACTGCTATGTCACTTTTCATACTTACTCCCGATTCACGCAGAGATTATTTGTCACTCTTATGTTGGTAGATGGCGGTAATGGTATGATGCCGGTAAATTACCTGAGAGTAATTCTAAATTTTGACCCTAAATAATTTTGGCATTTCACACCGCAGTTGTTGCAACTTGTAAACTTTAAAAAAATTAAATTAACGATTTCAATAAATTATTAGCATCATTTGGTACTTAAATTACCAATGATAAGTTTTTGTTAGATTCTACCAATCAATTGTAGATTTTGATTTTTTTATTAATCCCAGCAGATGCCTTCTATAATTGGAACTATGATGGCTTATACCTTTCATATACAGTTGTTTAATCTAAGATTGCTCGATAAATTAGTCAAATAGTTTTCACTTCAATATTTACTGTATACTGTACTCCATCATATTTTTTTATACATAAATAGACACGTAGATAAATCTAATAAATTTGACATTATAGGCTTGGTTAGAATTGACAGTCATAATCAGTACTAAAGCGCAAATTTTATCACCATTTGCGCTAAATTAACTGCCAACTTGGCAAAAATTTACTTATTATAGTTTATTGTTGTAGTTGTAGGTTGGGTTAGACGCAAGAGTAATATTGATGCTCCCTGAAGAGTTTAGAAGCGTCGTAACCCAACATTTACCTTTTGGTTGGGTGTTTAATATATGATTGATTTAAATTATTTTGTTTGTTGTTCGAGATTTTGTTGGCTTTCTCTTCGTTCAACCCAACCTACGAACTACGAACTACCAACTACCAACTTTATGTAAATATATCTTGTAGGTTGGGTTAGACGCAGGAGTAATATTGATGCTCCCTGAAGAGTTTAGAAGCGTCGTAACCCAACATTTACCGAAGCCCTTCGGGCTTAAGTAAGAAGTAAAAAGTAAGAAGTAAAAAGTAAG
>JBCCSG010000407.1:0-6234 GCA_039200565.1 Cyanobacteria bacterium P01_D01_bin.50
GAAAAACTGACACTAGTTACAGCTTTATTATGAGTTTTCAGATTTCTTAATAATAAATCTTGCCAAGACCAAAGTTTCACCGTTTGATCTCGACTCGCCGAAGCAAGAGTTTTACCATCAGGGCTGAAACTGACATCATTTACCCAATCTTTATGCCCTTTGAGGGTTCCTAATAACACACCATCTTTCCAACGCCAAAGTTTCACGTTGCCGTCGGTACTTACTGTAGAGATAATTTGATTATCGGGACTGAAATTAACAGCGGTAACAGCTTCTGCATGAGCGTTAATAACTTTTAATAACTTTCCTTGGCGATTCCACAACTTAACGGTATTATCCAAACTTGTCGAAGCGATAATTTGACCATCATTAGACCAAGCAATGCTGGTAATTGCATCGCGATGTCCTCTAATAGTAAGAATATTTTTACCGCTGTTATTCCAGAGTTTAATAGTTTTATCGCTGCTTGCAGAAGCCAGGGTTTCACCGTCGGGGGAAAAAGCGACTTGTAAAACAGCATCATCATGACCAAAAAGTGTTTTAAGTAAGTTACCTTCGCGATTCCAAAGTTTGATAGTTTTATCAGTACTTCCGGAAGCAAGTACTCTACTAAGAGGACTAAAACTGACGCTATTAACTATATTTTCATGTCCCAATAAAGTTTGATTTACCTTACCATCTACACTCCAAAGTTTGATAGTTTTATCTTGAGAAGCAGAAGCAATTACTCTACCATCGGGACTAAAAGTGACGCTATTAACTACATCATTATGTCCCACTAAAGTTCGGAAAAATCTGCCATCTGGGTACCATAGTTTAACGCTACGATCGGCACTAGCAGTAGCCATTAAAGAATTAAGCGGACTAAAGGCGATGCTATTAACTCCACGATTATGCCCTGATAAAGTTTCCCTTTCCCTAATTTGTGGAACTACCTGATGTAGCGCCGTAATTACCTGGGATTTTGTATAAGCATCGGGTAAGATAGCAGCTTTAAATTTCTGTGCAGCCTTCAAACCTTGCTTTAAAGCATCAAAATCTTTACCAGAAGAAGCAAGTTCTTCAGATGATGCACTAATAGCAATAATTTCGCTCAGTAAGGCTTGTCTCCACAAATATACTGTCATGATCGTAGAAACAGTTAAAGCCAAAATAGCTGTCATAGAACCCGCAAGTGCTATTTTCAAAGAACGATTAACTTTGACTTCACTAAGCCTTTGCTGCTGTTGACTTTCTGCTAATTGCGCTTGTAATTTTTGTTGTTCTAACTCTACTAATAACCCCTCAATTTCCATGCGACTGAGTTCTTCACGCTTGCGGAGTTCTTTTAGTTCTGTAAATAAATCTAAATTTGGTTGGAGTTGAGTATCAACAATTTTTGATTGCTTTTTCTTCCTCAATTCGCTGTGGAGTCGAGTAATTTCTGCTTCTCTTTGCTCTACTTGATTTCTTAACTCTCTTAATTGAGTTTGTAAACTTAATTCTGCTTGTTGTAAAGAGCGAATTAAATAAACTAAATAATCGTGAATTAATTGATAGCGTTCGGTAACATCAGCAAATAACACTACTAAACCGGAACGCACCAAAATTTCTAAGACTAATTCTAATTTTTCTGATGAATATAACTCCGCTAATTCTGTTGCTAATTCTGCCTTAGTTTTAAAAGGTCTTTTATGATTTTCATCGGTTAACAAATATAAAACCAATAAAGCAGCTTGTTCGTTTTCTGAACCACAATCTTTAATAATTTCCTTAATATATCGCTCGATCAGTTTATTCGGTCGATAAGGTTCATATTTAGCTAAAGTAGTAATTCTCTCATCTTGGAGTTGCGCTCCTACTACTTGTAATTCAATGGGACGAACTTCTCCTACTTCTGATGATAAATCTTCTACTAAAGCATTAATTAAAGCTGGTTCAATGTTATATTCCGAGCGTTCCGTTAACTTTTGAATAACTCTTTTAGCATCTTCAGATGAAAGATTATGAACTTGATAGCGAATATCTTTATCTAATATATTGTTGCCAATAGAATCCTGTTTCGCCAAACGTTTTAAATCGAGTAAATGATGTAAATAATCTTCTCGTAAAGAAAAGATTATTTTCACAAAAGCAATATTCAAACATTCGCAAATAAAATTATCAAACTCTTGCTTATGATTGCGATCGGTATAAATAAAGAAAAATTCTTCTAACTGGTCAAAAATTAACACAGTTATCAGATTATGACTGGCATTTTCTCGTAACTGCTCTAAAATACTAGCAATTGTAATCGGTGTCGCCGGATGAGGTAGAGCATTTAAGTTTTTAGTATAAGCTTGTGTAGTCGGCGTATATTCTGTAAACATCGCCTCACTCAAAGACTTACCCAACTCCCTCACCCAATCCGTATAAACTTGTAACACTACGGGAACTGCAATTTGGTCACCAATTGGTCTATTTTGTAAAGCAGGTACTAATCCAGCATTGACAATAGAACTTTTACCTACCCCCGATTCACCATGAATCAAAGTTAACTTTCGATCGGAACGACTAATTCTACCAATTAACAGATTTATATCATTTTCCCTACCCGAAGCAGTAATTTCCAAAGCAACATCAGTATTTTTTTCAGGTGAAACCAATACCGGGTTTTTCGCTTCTCTTTGGGGTTGCAGTCTACCCGCACCAATAAAAGCACGCAAACCATATTGCTGCTCTACCGAGCGTCTTTTGCCACGAATGAAAAAAGCTTCCAAATATTTACCCGACTCGTAATAGAGCCATCGCAACCGCCGCAAAAGCCGAATATAACGATGGGTATCATAACGGTAATCGCTCGAAGCCAAAGCGATCGATAAATTATTACTCGCATTTTCCAAATGTTGTTGCGCAACTGAATATGACTTCTCCCTCTGTAGCGCTTTAACCAAAACTAACTGATAAACTTGCTCTAAAAGCAACGGGAATAAACCTTGATGTGCTTTGTGGTTAGTTTTTGCTTCTGCTAAATAAAAAAGCGATGCTTGAGCATATTTACTTGCTTGCTTCCACTGAAAATTTTGCAGCGCCACATCCGCTAAATAACCGCAATCACAAGCCAGTTGAGTGTAGCTGCCATATTGTTGGTGCAACTCCAAGGATTTTTGAGCGATCGCCTCTAACTCATTCCAATCCTGAAGTTGTTGTAAAACTTCGCTTAGCTGTCCGATAAACTGCGCCACTAACATCGGACGTTCAGCCAGTTCAAACACCTGCAAACACTGCTGAAAATAACTCACAGCAGATTGCCAATTGCGATATTGTTCACCGTGATTTCGCTCAGCCAAACGGTAAAAACAAAGACCCAAGTAGAAGAGAATTACTCCTTGATGGATCAGAGGAGAGGGGGGAGAGGGGGAAGAGGGGGAAGAGGGGGAAGAGGGGGGGATGGGGAGATTTTGATCGTTGTTAATTGTTAACTGTTCATTGTTAACTGATAACTTATAACTGTTGCGAAAGTGATTTATTGCTTTTTCGATACAGTCTTTTACGTATTCGTCTAAACCAAACACAAATTGTAAACTAGCGTCTAATTCTGGGGTTAAGTTAATTCCACGAGTTTGTAAATCTTGAATCGCATAATGTAATTCGTTTTTGTGCTGCCAAATTTGTTCTAAAGTACATTGACAATAGGGTTCAGATGAAATTTTTTGATTTTTTCCTGGTTGTTGCGATTCTTTTTCTGAACCGTTGTGGTAGCACCAACAATCGTCGATATTGTACGCTTCTTTTTCTCGTGCTGCGGCGATATTTAAAACTGTGGTGAATAATGAATCGGTTTCTTGTTGTAAAAATTGCAGCAACTGGGCTGTTGTCATTTCAAATTTAATCGGTGTAGCAGCCCAACTGGCAAAATCTGGTGCTAATCGCCGCAGTTTTCGCAATACTTCTTGATTTACCCACAGCACCATCGGGAAAGAATGTTTTTTACGAAATTCATCCCGTACTTGGTTGATGCTACTCAATAAATCATCAATTGCATCAACTGAGTTTAAACCCAAAACCATCAATGCTATTTTAGATAGACTTACGGTTTTTTGTGAATCAGTTTCAGCTATTTTTGTATGAATTGTCGTATACAAACTCCTTGCATTAGGAGATAAGCATATTTTTTCCAGCTTTGTGTTATCCCCTAAAAATTCTTGGAGTTGCTGCAACATTAGCTCCTGTAAAATTTGATAATTACAGCACACCAAGACTAGGGAAAATTCCCCATTAGAAAGGGAAATCGCTCGCGTTAAACTTCTCAAAGCGCCAGCGTTAGCAGCGACTAAATCTGATTGTTTTGTTGTTCCAACCACGATCTGAACTTCCGGGTTTCTGCTAAAACTGGATTAACGGCAAACCAAACTCCTTGATGGTCGCGGTACTCGAACACAAACAAGCTTCGTAACAAAGTATGATACTCGATGTCACCTCTAACTCGCTGCTGCTGTACCACTTGGAAAATTAACTCCCATTCATGAGTATCAATAGCGTTGGCTCGATAATCCCGATGTCTTTGAATTACCAACTCCACGCATTCCTTGCCAAAAGGTGGATCTTGCTCCCTAATACAATCAAACAATAGTCCGAGTAAATCTCGTACGTGACCACCACTAATTAAACATAACCGATCCAAAGTTTCCGCAGAATCAAATAATTCTGTTATAAAATGTAACCTTTCTGCGGGATTGATGCTGGGAAAAGCCCTGGCTAAAACCATTTGTCGCAAACTATCCAATCCTGGTGTGAAAATTTCGCCAGTACGCTGACGTACTGGTATCATTGGCAATACTTTAGGAGCCACACCACCACCCAAACGATGCTGTAATTGGGCGCTGTCATTGGAAAAAGTTAACCCCAAAGGAATGGTATAAACCATATGACAGTTGAGTTTGCGTAATTGTTCGCCTCGATCGATAAATAAATATTCTGGTAGAGAACGTCCCGATGGTAAAGGTCTAATTGCCACTCGATCAAGGTTATCGACAATTACCACCAATCCTTTTTTTCCCCTGGCTTGTAACTCTTTATTAGCACGTGCTAATAACTCATTATTAATCGAGTGCAAAATATTTAGAGTTCGTGGTTCTAAATAATCCCTTAACCGTCGTCTTAACTGGGGAGCTTCCTTAGTTTTAGCTGTAATTTTTGCAATTCCAACTGATAATTCACCAGATAGATCTAAATCAATTGGTGTTTGCAAAAAATCGACAATTTCGCCAAATAACTTCGTAAAATAAGTAGGTTTTAAACTGATTTTTATCTCCTCTAAACTTTGAGAAACCTGTCCGGCGATCGCCAGAAAAATGTCAGTCACATCTAGGTCTACCATTTCCAAAACATGGGTGGATTCAAAGTAGACGACATGAAATTTTTTTAGTTCTAATTCTGCTTTTAATCGCAGTAATTCCGTAGATTTACCACAGCCAATATGTCCAGTAAAGAGTTGAGTTGTAGGCGTATCCGGTGATATTCTAGTAATAGTCCTTCCTAATGCCTCAATAATTTTTCCGCCTCTAACTGAAGCGAAATCAATATAATATCTTCGAGCATCAGCATCTCCCATTACTAGAGGTTGGCTCGGATTACACGCTTGATAAAATCGTTCTAAATTTAGAAGCATAACTAATGTAACTCGCGTTATTTAAAAGACGAGATTTACAACACTTTGAGCATTTTCACTATTGACTTCTTTTCACTATGAATACAAATTAGAAATGTAGTATTCCGGACTTGTCAAGAGTATTTATTTACTATTTTTAGATAAAATAGCTACAGAAATATTATTTTTTTTGGATATATAAATAACTGCCAAAAAAAACTAATATTTTTTAAATTTTCTACGGTCAAGTAATTTCAGATAATAGCTATATCGAAATACGAATTAGCCCGATTAAAATCATAGCCATAATATATACTTGTTTTTTTGATTCAGTTGTAATTATCAAAAATAATCAAACAATAATTTACTTGCGATCGTATTTTAGATTCAGTGTTATCTACAGGTATATCAAAAACAATCTCGAATTCAACAATGTAGATAATTGATATGTTCTAATAACAGCTATATTCTTAATCCATCAAAATAAAGGAAGGTCTATTTTATCTCAGGCTTCAAAAACGAAAGGCAGATAAAATGCAATATAATCATTTAGAATGATATTATTTACACCCCAAGATGAATTAGATATACCGGAGCATATTTCCGTAAACCTTACATTAGAGGTA
>JBCCSG010000408.1:0-6198 GCA_039200565.1 Cyanobacteria bacterium P01_D01_bin.50
CTTTAACGAACAACAAATTTCTTCTGAGGAACTTTGCAAATTATTGATACAAGTACAAGAGGCGATCGATGCCCAAGAAGAATCACCTACTCAGTTTGAAGTAATTACTGCCGCTGCTTGGTTGTATTTCGCTCAGCAGAACGTTGATATCGCTGTAGTAGAAGTTGGATTAGGAGGACGTTTGGATGCTACTAATGTTTGCGCAAATCCCCTTGTGACTATTGTGACTTCTATTAGTCGCGACCATTGGCAACGATTAGGTTCTACTTTCGCGGCGATCGCCAAAGAAAAAGCTGGTATTCTCAAACCAGGATGTCCGGCAGTTATTGGACAATTACCACTAGAAGCTGAAGAAGTAGTGCGCGAGCGCGCTCTGGAATTGCAATGTCCTATATTTAAACCTCAACCTGCACGAGAAGTTAGTAACGGTTGGGCAGAAGTAGAAATAAAGGCACAAGAGAATAGTAATTCCCAGTTACCAGTTACCAAATCTATAAAATATCCTTTACCGCTACAAGGAGAAATACAGTTAATTAATTCGGCTGTAGCTATAGCTGCTGTAGAAATTCTCCAACAACAGGGTTGGAAAATATCTGAGCAAGCTATTGTTGAGGGTATGGCAAAAACCAAGTGGTTGGGAAGGATGCAATGGACTACTTGGAATAATCATAAATTATTACTTGATGGTGCCCATAACCCAGCTGCTGCAAAAGCTTTACGAAATTATGTTGATACCTTACTTGCTCAATCCGATGGTTCTCAAGTAAACGTAACTTGGGTGATGGGAATGCTTTCAACTAAGGAGCATGATGTAATTTTCAAAAATTTATTGCGTACAAACGATCAGTTGCATTTAGTATCAGTACCAAACCATAGTTCGGCTGACGAGGGTGAATTAGCAAAACTAGCGAAGAGTATTTGTGCCCAATTGAGTGCCTGCGAGACTTATCCGGATTTATCATCAGCCCTTGTAAAAACTTTGAATCACAATGATAATTTGGTTGTTTTGTGTGGTTCACTTTATTTAGTAGGACATTTTTTGCAGCTTAAAAATGAAATTAACTACTAAGTAGCTCGGTGTTGAAAATAGTAATTAGAAATAGTGATGGGGTGAGTAGTGATGGGGTGAGTAGCAACAAGGCTTTCAACTAAATTTACATTATGTAATATAGTTCGGTTTATTTGTGCCGACTTACTTAGGCATGATTATCAAGGGTTTGCTGCGTTATGCGATCGCTAAGCTGTTGTGCATTTTTAATGTACAACAGCAAGGAAGATAGAAGTTGGAAGATAGAAGTTGGAACAAGAGTTGTAGCCATTAACCAATATCAAATGAATATATAAGTTAAATGCGTAGCAGCTTAACATAACAGCTATAGGGAGGAAAATACACACCGCCAAGTTAGCATTCTCTACGTATTTATAACAAAATATGCCATGACTATAGTTAGTATAATTACTGGTTTTTTCATAAATTGATAATAAATTGTAAACAAATCACTTCACTATTTTTATTTTCTGTGATTACTTAACAATAAATTTGGGATTAATTAACAATACTAAATCCGAGAAATTACTAATATATTTATAATATCTATTTTAAGTTTTCGTAATTAATAACTTCAATAGTCAAACATACTGACTGGATAATTGCTTGATTCTTTGCCATATATTTATTAATCCAGTGTAAGCACTGAGTACATTTATGATACATAATTGTTTTAATTAATCGATGTTATAACTAATTAACTGCATCATGAGATATTAGGATATGCGATATTTATTACCACAAAAGTAAATTTTTTTTCTATGTATGAATGCGATCGTAAATATTGCCTGAGTGGCACCCTGCCAAATTTTTTTCTCCTAAAAAAATGATCGTGGGAATCCTTAACTTAAGATGGAATATTTACTTTCATAGGCATTTTAGCTTATTAGAGAGGAACTAGCTTTCATGATGATATTTACAACTCACTGTGGCATCGGCAAGAAAGCATCTGTTAAAATTTTGTTCTCTATTGCTACAATTTAGTTCATCAACTTAATCTTTATAATCTAAATCGACTGTTAATTAGTCGTAAATAGGCATAAGAATTAGGTATTACATTACAACTGAGTTGAAAACATGGCTAGTAATTAATCGCCTTGGTTCCTAATTATTGCTTTAGTGAAGCCGAGTAACAGTCAATAAACTATCGGAATTCGCTGTCATATCAAACCAGCTATTTGTTTGAACTAATTAATTTGAATAACCATAGAAAATAATATTTATCAAAAATAGGGGTGCAAAGATTATGCAGAATTTTTGAACTTAAAAACTAAAATTAACAACTAAAACTAACAACTAAATCGATTACCTAATATCAAGAGCAGTTTTTAGTAACATTTGGATTTTGATTATTTAGTATTCCTACGGACAAAACAGTGGTGAAAGGCTTAAGCAGTCTGTTTGGTAAATCCAAAAGCGGGGTTGGCATCGAGCTTGCACCACAACGGGTGAATGTAGCTCAGTTACGCAAGCAGCGCCAAGGTCTGAAATTGGATGTTTTAACATCGGTGCCGGTTCCAGAGGGCATTTTTGTTGACGGTCAAATCGTAGATCCACCAACAATGGCGCAACTCATCCAAGAGGCACTTTCGGAAAGCAAAATTAAAGCGAGTCGCGTTGCAACTGCCTTACCGGGAAGAGACTCGATTGTGCGTCTGATTCCCGTACCAGCGGAATTGGACGATAAAGAGTTACGGGATATGGTGCTAAACCATGAAGCAGGTTTATATCTACCCTATCCCCGTGAAGAAGCGGATGTAGATTATCAAAAGCTCGGTTATTTCGTAGATGAGGATGGTATAGAAAAGGTACAGGTACTTTTAGTCGCAACTCGGAAAGAAGTTACTGATACCTACATAAACACTTTTGAACAAGCGGGATTGCAGATTGATGTTTTGGAAATTAATAGTTTTTCCTTAATCCGCACAATTCGCGACCAATTACGCCAGTTTGGTCCGCAAGAAGCGGCAGTACTGGTAGATATTGAGTTCGACAGTACAGAAATTGCCATCGTTGTTAACGGAGTTCCACAGTTTTCTCGTACTGTTCCTATTGGAACAGAACAAATGCAAGCTGCTCTGTCTAGAGCAATGAATTTACCTACATCCAGAGACATGGAACTATTAGAGGGAATGACTATTCCAGCTTCTCCCATAGAAGGAGGTCACACTGGTGTTACCGAGGCTAATCCCGGTATGGCTGCTATGTTGAGAGTTTTAGGAGAACTTACAGATGAACTTCGTCGTTCCATAGATTTTTACTTAAATCAGACTGAAAATTTGGAGATCGCACAAATATTGCTTGCAGGCCCCGGGGGTGGACTTATACAGCTAGATGAATGCTTTACACAACGGTTAAGTTTACCTACTACTCAAATTGACCCCGTACAGGCTTTGTCCTTGCAAGTAGACGATGAAGATTATCCCTTTGTACAACGTCCTGGTTTGGGGATAGTACTTGGTTTAGGTATGCGGGAGGCGTAAGTAACATGTATAGCTTAGATGTCAACTTTCTTAAAGACCGCCCAATTTACGGTAATCTTACTGAAAAAAAGCCAAAGGCTACATTACCTGCTGGGGATATGGTACCGATTTATATCGGTGTTGCAGTCGCTGTATTTTTTCCTGCTTTGTTAGGAACGGTTTTATGGTTTTTACAGAGTCAAAATGCCAATATTGACGAAAAAATCGCCGCATTAGAGCAAGAAAATCAACAATTAGAGTCAAAAATAGGCAATATAAAGAAAATAAAGCAAAAAACTAGAACTATAAAAAGCGAAACTCAAGCATTAGTGGGAGTTTTTGACCAAATTCGACCTTGGTCTGCAATGTTACAAGTTTTGCGCGATCGCGTTCCCGCAAAAGTCAGAATTGAGAGCATCAAGCAAATTGCACCCGATAGCTCAGAAGAAGGTGAGTCAAAAAATCCCGCCGGAGGAATAGAAATCAGCGGAGTAGCTCGTTCTTTTAACGATGTCAACGACTTCTTACTCTCCCTACAACAGTCTCCCTTTTTCAAATCAACAGACGGAAAAATCATCACGGCTGAATTGGTTGATGCTCAAATACCTGATGGACTTCCAGAGGGAGCAATAATTAAACCAGATAAAGTAGTCAAATACACTATTTCCACTAACCTCTCAGATGTTCCAGCTTCCGAGTTAATGCGGGAATTGGAACAAAAAGGCACGGTGGGATTAGTAGCTAGAATTCGCAGTCTGCAAAGAACGGGAGTCTTTGAAAAATGACATATAGTGACGAGATGAATTTTGAAGATCCACAGTTTGAAGAAGAATCTTCAGCTTATCCCGTTGTATTTGGTATCACTTTTACCCCCATAATTAGCGGTGCTGCGATCGGGGTTCTGGGAATTGTAGGAGCGATTTATATGCTTTTAAACTTAGTAATGCCAGCTTGGACAACTTTTGGGGAAAAACAAGGTAAAAAAGAAGAAATTGAAGGACAAATTGAGCAAAAAAAAGCTAGCCTACAAAATATCGGCAAACTAAAAGCAGAATTAGCCCAAGCGAAAAAACAGCAATCCCAAGTACTAGCTGTATTTGCCAACGAAAAAACTTTAAGTACTTTATTAATAGATTTAAATCGCTTAGTAGAAGCAGGAAATGCTCAAATAAGTGCGAATGCGGTGAGAGCTAAATTACAGAAATTTGTTCCTGATTCTCAGGGAGCACAAGAAGTTGATGATGGTTCTTTAGGAGCAGAAGTTGACGGAAAACTCAAACGTAGCAGTACCGATATTGTCATTAGAGGTACTTACGAACAAACCCAATCAATTCTGCGTAATATAGAGCGTTTGCAGCCATTATTGATAGTTAAAGATTATGAATCAAGATTAGCACCAGAAAATATTGAAGAAGACAAACCTCGCCGAGTTGGCCCGACACCAATAACTACATCATTTAAGTTAGAAGCTTTAGTACCAATGAATTCAGAAGAAATTGCTGCTGCAAAAAAAGAAAAATCTGAAAAATAGTTAGTGGTTAAGAGTAATGAGTAATAAGTAATGAGTAATGAGTAATAAGTAATGAGTAATGAGTAATGAGTAAGTAGTGAGGAGTTAGGAGTTAGGAGTTAGGACTAAGAAGTGAAGAATTAAAAGCTAATAAGCATTTACTTTTAACATGCAGAACTGAATTAAGCAATTAGTAATTAATACGGGCATATAAACTAGCAACTAACAATTATCAATTATCAACTATCAACCATCAACTACCAACTATCAATTATTTAAAGTGAGGAATGAACTGTGAAACAACTCCACGGTAGTAGTTTTATATTTGGAACCGCTGCTTCTGTATTGTTAATTGCTCAGCCAGTTTGGGCGCAATCAACTACGAAAATTACTGAAGTAAAACTAAACCAGGTTGAGGGTGGAGTCAATCTAGTTTTAAACACTTCGGATGGCTCTCGTCCCCAGGTTTTTACTACTAGAAGAGGTAATGCTTTAGTTGCAGATATTATTAATACCCAATTACGCTTGCCACAAGGTAGTAGTTTCCGTCAAGATAATCCCACAGATGGTATTGCTTCTGTTTCCATCGCTCAACTTGATGCAAATAGCGTTCGAGTGGTAATAACTGGGACAAGTAACCCTCCCGAGACTAAACCGGTGGTGCGAAAGCAAAACGAACTTAGCTTTGCTTTGATACCTTCAACAGCAACGAGTGCGAGTACTGCTGCATCGCAACCGATCGCAGTTCAACCTCCCCTAAATAACCAAATAGCCCAATCGGCTCCCCTAGTTCCCAATCCCGATGTTAGTGTTGAGGGTTCCCCCGCACCACCTGCAGGCCCCGATCGATCGATGAATCAGGCTCCGCCTTTTTTACCTAGAGCAGTGGCTCCTCCGGTGGGAGATATAGCTATATCTAATACCGATGCTTCACCGAGTGTCATCGATTTAGGAACTCAACAGCGCGTACCTCGCTTGGTATTAAGAGATGCACCGGTGCGCGAGGTTTTGTCATTGCTTTCCCGTGCTGCTAATTTGAATTTAGCTTATACAGGAGCACAAGGTGGTGAGGGAGAAGGTAATGCCGGAGGCGATGGACTGACAATTTCTTTAGATATTGAAAACGAGCCCGTGCAAGATGTATTTAATTACGTTTTGCGCTTGAGTGGTTTAGAAGC
>JBCCSG010000409.1:0-6151 GCA_039200565.1 Cyanobacteria bacterium P01_D01_bin.50
AGCTCCGTCAAGTTTTGTCTGGCAAATTGAAGAATACTACATTAGTGTTTATGTTAGCGCTTGGGCAACAAAAGAAGACTTTTGGGGAGTTCATGCAGATGCAGTCCGCATGATTCAGGAACGGTTTATAAAAGAAGGTATCCCCGTTGCTGCTATTCCTGTCCAGGAAGAGATTATTAGTCAAAAAGAATCTAGTACAATTAATTCCTTGAGTTCTGAAAGCTCCATATAGTAAGGGTTATGTACACGAAGTACGTTTCAACGTACTGCAAAGCATTACCCAGTGTTATTTGTCAGACTTTTTTATCCGCTTTGGAATTGATTCTAAGGCGGATTTTTATATCATGTGTTTCATCAAGCAATCGCGAAAATAGTTAACCCTAGCGCTAGAGTTTTTAATGCCTTCTCTCTTAAAGGGAAGTGGCTTCGCTAATCGCAATCGCTGGACAAGTGGTTGTTATTGTGGTAAATATCAAAAATGCCACACCTGCTGTAGTATCGCCAACTAAGATATCTTTCACTGGTGCAATGGCGGCTTCTTGTGCAGAAAACTCTTTCACCAAAGCTCAAAAACCTGACTGCACAAAATGCACATCAGGTAAAATAGTTTCTCTCAAATATATTTCCCTCTGCGGTTACTACCCCTACAACAACCCCGCAGACTCATACAACCGCTTCACCAAGGCTTCAATTTTCTGACCATACTGAGAATCTGCCGACCATCTCCCGGATAAATCCGTTACTAATGGTGCAATACCCCTTGTCACAAACCGAAATCTAGGATCTACATTTTCCTGCGCTAAAGGTTCTAAACTGGCATAAGCTTTTAAATGTTGAATATGAGCGCGAACTCCAACTCTAGCGCTAGGGAATGATGCCGTTTCATTTCCACCACCGATAGTCGCCAATCCGGCAAAGTTATTTTGCTGGGGTTCGATATCGTCACCAAAGCGTAAAAATCCTGTTTCTAAACACATTTGACAAAAAGCAATATCGTGATTTACTCCCTCAGCAGCAGCTTCTTCTCGATACAGTTTTGGTAAGTCAGGAAACTTCACCAAAGCATTTTGATTGTTGTCTCTTAAAAATATTTGTAACTGTACTTCTGAAGTTGCACCGCGAGACATTATTTGACTAATTTGACCGGGACAAATTCCTAAATTCGACCGTAATACTACTGTACGAGTGGCAGCATCCCAAGCAATTGATACATTAAATTCCCGCAATTCGATCGCTTTCACATAAACCACTCGCCGATAACTAAGACGACGCACATTCTGGTCTTTTGATAAATCAATTCGCAAACGGTCTACTAAATCTATGGGAATATAGGCATTACCATTAACTACTATTCCTTGTTCGGGATAATTTTGTCCGTTAATCTTAATATTAATTGGTTGATAAATTGGCTGGGGTGGTGGAGCGGAATCTGGCGAGATGATACGACTCCATGCTGCTATTCCATCGGCTATTCCCACTGCAAATTCCCGACGACGAGTTTGCAATAAAGAACGATCGTTCGGACTGGTTAAGAAAATTACTTGCATTAATAAAGAGGCGATCGCCACTTCACGAGTAAACTTCAATCTCCCCATCCCAGTTGAGGTATCTTGTTTGACTCCTCTACTATTTAGCTGCGGTACGCGGCGTAATAGTCCCATCAACAGGGTTTCGGCATTGCTTTTACGTTCTTCGTTATTAGCAATATAATAGACGGTAGCGCCATTTACAGAGGGGCTGGAGGCAGCATCTGCATGAATTTCCACCGCCACATCGTTACGACGAGCGCGGGAATTTATCCACTCAATCGTTGCTCTTGCACTCAAAGAATCTGGAACCGAAAGAACTTCAAAACCACGCGCCCTTAATTCCGTTAAAATTAAATCCCGTAGTAAAATCATTTCCTTGGCTTCAGTTGTGCCGCCAGCGATCGTTCCTGGATCTATACCTCCTGTTTCCTTGCCTCCGTGGCCTGCTGAAATAAAAATACGTCCCATCTTCAGTATTTGCTCTGAATAAAACTAATCGTAAGAGATTGTTTACAACATTGCGGGCCCTGGCGACAAGCATATAATCTAAATTATTAGTTGTTGGTTGATGGTTGATAGTTGTTATTTGATAACCACCAACTACTATCCACCAACCACTATCCACCAACCACTATCCTAATTATGCAAATCCCCCGCTTGCATCAAGACACGATTGAGGAAGTTAAACAACGGGCTGACATTGTGGATGTCGTTTCCGAGAAAGTTGTTTTACGCAAACGTGGTAAGGATTTTGTGGGGTTATGTCCTTTTCATAATGAAAAAACTCCTAGCTTCACCGTCAGCCCTAGCAAGCAGATGTATTACTGTTTTGGCTGTCAAGCTGGTGGGAATGTCTTCAAGTTTATGATGGAGTTGGACAAGCGCTCTTTTGCTGAAGTTGTATTAGATTTAGCACGGCGCTATCAAGTACCCGTACAAACTCTTGAACCCGAACAAAGACAAGAATTACAGCGTAAAATATCGGAACGTAAACAAGTATACGAAATTCTTGAGGTGGCTTCGCGTTTTTATCAACATGCTTTATGGCAACCAAGTGGAGAAGCTGCTTTAGAATATCTTCAGCAACAGCGCAAGTTACAGGATGAAACTATCGAGCAGTTTCAATTAGGTTATGCTCCTGTTGGTTGGGAAATTCTCTATCGTTATTTAGTAGAAGATAAACGCTATCCAGTACAATTGTTGGAGAAGGCTGGATTAATTAAACCGCGAAGAGAAGATAGGGGTTATTATGATACTTTTCGCAACCGTTTAATGATTCCCATTCACGATATTACTGGTAAAGTTATTGGGTTTGGTGGTAGAACTTTAGGAGAAGACCAACCTAAATATTTGAATTCACCAGAAACAGAAGTTTTTAATAAAGGTAAAACTTTATTTGCTTTAGATAAAGCTAAATCTAGTATTTCCCAATTTGACCAAGCTGTGGTAGTTGAAGGATATTTTGATGCGATCGCTCTCCACGAGAAAGGAATTACAAATGTTGTTGCTTCTTTGGGTACGGCTTTCAGTATTGAGCAAGTACGTCTGGCAATGCGTTACAGCGATTCTAAGCAATTAGTTCTCAATTTTGATGCTGACAAAGCTGGAACGATCGCAGCAGAAAGAGCAATTAGTGAAGTGGCGGATTTAGCTTATAAGGGTGAAGTTCAGTTAAAGATTCTTAATATTCCTGATGGTAAAGATGCTGATGAATATTTACTTACTCATAGTTCAGAAGATTATCAGCAATTATTAACGAATGCGCCTTTATGGTTGGATTGGCAGATTGAACAAATTACGGCATATTCTGATTTAAAACAAGCTACAGATTTTCAAAAAGTCTGTCAGCAAATGGTTAAGTTATTAAAGAATATAGGTAATCCTGATACACGAAGTTATTATATTGCTCGCTGTGCGGAAATATTAAGTTTAGGAGATACTCAGCTTATTTCATTACGAGCAGAAAATTTATTAACTCAAATTTCTCCTCAAATTCATAAGCAAGAGAGAAGAAATTATAAAAGAAAGAGTTCGACTCCTCGATTTTTAAACCGCGATAGTCAAAATGACGATTCTGGTAATACTTCCAATCCAATTGCGAACAAAGAGTACAGTCTTTTAGAAGAAGCAGAAGCTTTATTATTACTAATTTATTTACATTCTCCTGAATATCGTAAATCTATTAGCGATATTTTAGAAGAAAGAGATTTGCAATTTAGCTTATCCCATCATAGATTTTTGTGGCAGCAAATTATATATATTCAATCGGAAGATATTTCGCAGACGAATTCTTCTACAGAATTAATTTCAACTTTACAAGATAGATATTTAGAATTTCCTGAACAAATGGAAATTATTTCGCATTTATTCCATTTAAGCGAAAAAGCCCAACAAGAAATAATTCGTACTCCACAAGTTATTTTAAAAGCAACCCTCAGTATGGAAAGAGTATTACGGGAAAAACGCTACCGCTACTTTCGCGAACTTTGGGAGCAAACCGATCCAGAAACCGAATTGGAAAGATGGCAATCTTATTATCGAGCTTTTATGGCTGAAAAACAACGACTCAACCAATTAGATAAACAGCGATGCTTTACTGTGGCTGAGTTATAATATTTTTTGATTTTTTCAATTGTACAAGTTTTTTGTGCATTATTAAATGTAGAGACGACCATAGTTTTGCGTCTCTACAGAATAATCTGCGGTTAAACCCAATATTAAAAATATCAAGGACAATACAAAGTATCGCGAGTATCGCGTCCTGTAATAGTATTAGTACCTTTTGCTAATTTACACAACTTATTTTGTTCGTCACGTCGTAACAATACATCGGTAAAATCAGCACCATCAATAATTGCACCGTCGAATCTAGCATTGGATGCAAATGCACCCTCTAACACCGCATTTGTTAAATCTGCTTTTACTAAACGTGCGGAATCCAAAGTCGCATATCTTAGGTTTGCATTGCTCAAATTTGCCGACTCCAAATTGGTCGCAAAAAACCTGACACCCTGTAAATTAGAATTACTAAAATTGCTATCGCGAAGATTAGCTTTGGTAAAACTAGAATCAGTTAAATCGCGATTGGAGAAATCAGCCTCTATTAATATTTCTTTGTTGTAATCCAGTGCAAAAGCTTGGGGAGTTAGACTTGATGGTAAGAAAGTACAAGCCATTCCCCAAAACAATAAACTAAGTACACTTAGCTTAATCCAATTGCTTTTCGTCAAAATCATGATTATTTAGCTGCTTATGGCAAACTATCCTTCTTCACATTATCCCGACATAGGTGCTTTAGGTGAAGACCTAACAACCCAATGGCTGGAATCTAATAATTGGATAATTTTACACCGTCGCTGGCACTGTCGTTGGGGAGAAATTGATATTATCGCCGAAAGGGAAGATGATTTGGGTACAAATGTATTAGCATTCGTGGAAGTGAAAACGCGCTCTGTGGGTAACTGGGATGCAGGAGGAAGAATGGCGATCGCACTTTCAAAGCAAGCCAAACTTTGTCGTACTGCTGCGATGTTTCTTGCAAAATTTCCTGAAAAAGCAGATTATTACTGCCGGTTTGATGTAGCTATTGTTTGCTGTCAGAGAAAAATAGCGCAGACAAATTCTAAGCCAAGCTCATCAACTTCGGGAATTTATTTAACTTTACAAGAATATATTCCCGCAGCATTTGAATATTCAATTGATAACTAGTAATATTTATTATGCTCGCAAAAAGCATTAATTACTGATTATCAATTAATAACTATTTAGTTGTAACAGTTTAACAGCTAGATATAGCAGCAATTATCACGCCAAGGTTTCTGGACAGTAACCTAATCCTCTAACAAATTGTTGCCGGAATGCTTCAATTTCTTCTTTGTCAGGGCTGCCGTGAGAAACAATAGCCACTTGATAGCGACGCATTACCTCAACAGGATTCTGTTGCGCTTCCAAACTCCAAAGTGCCATTTGCACTCGCATTGGAGGTTCGTAGCGAATTCCTAGTTCGTTCAAGAAAGCTCGAATATCACCATCTTCATTACTGCAAACTTGATAATCAAGCTTGACTCTAACCACCCAACCATCAATTTGATGAATTACGGTGATGAAGGAAACAGGTATGTGGTGTCTGGCGTGCAAATATTGAACAACCCTCAAAGTTAAGCTGGCATTTGCCAGGTAATACAAGTATTCCATCTTGGTGGTGGATAATAGCCAATTTTACATCTCTATTATTGATATATAGACCCCGACCTCCGGTAGGGTAAAAGCCCCCGTTTTTAGATGGGGAGGTTTACCCAATTTTTATAGTCGGTTTTGCGTATTACTTAAGATACATCTTTGTGTAATATGCTCAATCTCACTTAGGGCTGATAGTCTAGATTTCTTTTATAAACTATAATCACTAATTCTTTTGTAAAAAAAGTCTTAATATAAATGCAGCAACCATCTCCCATCGAAAAAACTAATTCTTTGACTTCCCTAACCAACTCATCTCAAGACATTTACTCTTCAACTCAAGTTCCTACAGATGTTAATTTAGACCACACTATTGATGGATATGACTACATTCTACCCCCCGAACTAATTGCTCAAAACCCTGCTGTTCCTAGAGATAGTTCGCG
>JBCCSG010000410.1:0-6120 GCA_039200565.1 Cyanobacteria bacterium P01_D01_bin.50
AATTTTTTAACGTAAGTCTTGATACAGTCTATCGTTAATTTAATTAAAGGTCGCTTCCTTCTGGATGTCATCATAGACAATGTAGATAGTAAATTAAGTTATAAAAACATCACATAAGGCCGTGCAGATAACATTTTTAGGGACGAGTTCTGGGGTACCCACGCGATCGCGCAATGTTTCTAGTGTTGCCCTCAGATTACCGCAAAGAGCAGAATTATGGTTATTCGACTGTGGTGAAGGTACTCAACACCAAATATTGCGGAGTGACTTGAAAATGAGTCAACTATCCCGAATTTTTATTACTCACATGCACGGCGATCATATATTTGGTTTGATGGGCTTACTTGCTAGTTGCGGTTTGGCTGGTAATGTACGTCGTGTTGACATTTATGGGCCGGAAGGATTAAACGAATATTTACAAGCTTGTAGACGTTATTCTCACACACATTTTTCCTACCCAGTCAAAGTTCATGCTGTTAGGCCGGGGATAATTTACGAAGATTCCGAATTCACCGTAAGCTGTAATATTCTACATCATCGAGTTACAGCCTATGGTTATCGTATAGAGGAAAAAAACCGAGCAGGAAAATTTGATGTAGAAAAAGCCAAAGCATTAGAAATTCCACCAGGTAGAATTTACGGCCAACTCAAACGTGGTGAAACCGTAACTTTAAAAGATGGAAGAGTGATTAACGGTTCGGATTTATGTGGCCCTACAGAAATTGGACGCAAGTTTGTTTATTGTACCGACACGGTTTTCTGTGAAAATGCAGTTGATTTAGCCAAAGATGCTGACGTGTTGATTCATGAAGCGACTTTTGCCCATCAAGATGCGCAAATGGCTTTCGATCGATTGCATTCTACATCTACAATGGCTGCACAAACAGCTTTAGCTGCTGGCGCACATCATTTAATTATGAGTCACTTTAGCCCTCGTTATGCTCCTGGAAATGCCATTGAATTAAAGGACTTACTTAAAGAAGGCCAAGCAATTTTTCCCAACACCCAAATGGCCTATGATTTTATGACTTATGAAGTACCTAGAAGACGGTAATCAGTGAGTAGTGAGTAGTGAGTAGTGAGTAGTGAGTGGTGGGTAGTGAGTAGTGAGTAGTAGGTAGTGAGTAGTGAGTGGTAGGTAGTGAGTAGTGAGTAGTGAGTGGTGAATAATGAACAGTGAAGGGGAGCGGGTAATTCATAACTCCCCATCCCCCCACCTCCCCACCTCCCCACCTCCCCATCCCCCCATCCCCCCACCTCCTCCTCTGAAAACTTTATACTGAAAATAGAACAATTTCTTAAAAAGGAGGGTCGAAAAATGACTCCCAATCCCGCCATTATGCAAGCTGTGGAAAGGTTGAATTATCGGGTAACCGTTGGTGATGTGGCTACCCAGGCTGGATTAAATATTGAAATGGCAAATCAAGGTTTATTAGCTCTGGCAACAGATGCTGGAGGACATTTACAAGTTGCGGATACAGGTGATATTGTTTATCTTTTTCCGCGTAATTTCCGCGATGTTTTACGAAATAAATATTTAAAATTACAGTTACAAGAATGGTGGAAAAAAGTTTGGAATGTTCTATTTTATTTAATTAGGATTTCTTTCGGAGTTATCTTAATTCTTTCTATTGCCTTAATTTATATCTCGATTATTCTCATTATTACTTCTTCTGACCGCGATAATGATAGAGGTGGCGGTTTTGGTGGTGGTATAGGCTTTTTCTATTTCCCAGATTTATTTTGGTTTTTTAGTCCAAATTATAATACTGGATATCAACGTCAATCGCGACGGCAACGAGAAAAGAGCGATTTAAATTTTTTGGAAGCTGTATTTTCGTTTTTATTTGGTGATGGAAATCCTAACGCGAATCTAGAAGAGCGCCGCTGGAAGGATATTGCAACTGTAATTCGTAATAATGGTGGTGCGGTTGTCGCCGAACAAATTATTCCTTATTTAGATAATCTTGGCGAGACTTATGAACAACAATATGAAGATTATATGCTGCCAGTTATCACAAAATTTAATGGCAAACCGGCGGTAAGTCCAGAAGGTGAAATTGTCTATTATTTTCCTGAATTACAAGTAACTGCTACACAAAAGAATCCTCAATCAATCCCAGCTTTCCTCAGAGAATTTTCGTGGCGTTTTAGTAAAGCAACTTCTTCACAAGTAATGTTAAGTGCTGGATTGGGAGGAGTAAACCTGATCGGCGCTTTGATGTTGGGAGGATTATTACGAGATGGTAGCGTCGCTAGAGAAATCGGAGGGTTGGTTGCTTTCGCACAAGGAATCCACTGGTTGTTGCTAGCTTACGGCGTAGGCTTTTTAGCGATCCCGTTAATACGATACTTTTGGATACAGTGGCGTAACGAAAAAATTGGCGATCGCAATAGTCAGCGTCAAGCAAGAGCAAGGTTGATAGAAAGCGCAGACGAAAAGTTACAGCAAAAAATCGAATATGCTCACCAATTTGCAGCAAATACAGTTATTGATAAAGAAAAGTTAGTTTACTCTAGCGAAACTGATTTAATTGAACAAGAAGCAGAACGATCGGCGCAAATTGACGCAGAATGGCAGAAACGGCTTGAAAATGGAGGGTGAACCAGACAACTTTGTTCGTCTTACTCGTGAAAATTTGCAACTCTGTATTAAAAAGCTTTGTACTGATTACAGTAAATACTAAATATTGGGGTGCTTCAACATTAGGTTTTGCTTGAAAAGGAGCAGGCGTATATTGAATTTGATACCGAATTGTATTCTTACAATTCGGTAAAAATATCTACCAAGCTTTATTAAGATAAATGTTATTGACCAAAAATTAAATTGGATACAAGCCCCCAGATTCATCTGTAGAGAAAATTATTTCAAGCCCTTGACTTTAGACATAGGGTTAATCCAAAATCTAAAATCCAAAATCCAAAATCGAATGACACCATAAAACGCTACCAGTGCTTTTGCGACTCAAACCTCGATAGACAAATACTGTTCATTCATCTTCTAAATCCGATACAAACAAAGCTCATGAGGCGAGTTAGTCCCACCGGAAGGGAGAAATACTGTATATCGATGAGTCCTGCTTTATACATTAGTTCTGAAAGTTCTTTTTGAGAAAAACAACGATTGCCCCAATGCCACTGAATCAACCTGCCTATTAAATTAGACTGAGTAACAGCAAGGATTAATGGTGCCCCTGGACGTAAAACTCTTACTATTTCCTTTAACCCCTGTTCTGGATTAGGCAAGTGTTCAAGCACGTGGGCACTGATGACACCATCGAAGCATTCGTCTGCAAATGGTAACCTCCTCACATCACTTTGATAGATTTGATGACTAATGTTTGTTTGACTTAGTTTTTGACGAGCAATTTTAAGCATCCCAGACGAAATATCAACTCCAGTAATGTGGGTTGTTGGATTGATAGTTTGAGCAAATGCAAGGCTAAACGCTGCTGTGCCAATTCCACAATCACAAATCCTCAAATTGTCTTGCCAGTGAGGCAGAATATCAGCATCTTTCAGCGATTTCCACAGTTCCCGATAGGCATGGCAATGCCCTAGAAGACGAAGATGTTCATGCCACCCGAGAGCAGCCTTATCATAAGTTTGAGACAGTTGCGTAGCTGTGGGATAAACTCGTTGAAGAGAGACTTGCCACCATCCGATTGTCCATTCCATTGCTTTCATAATTTTTAGTTTGTGATATCCAATTCTCAAGGGCGGGAAAATCATTAATGTTCGACTATTTGCTCCGGCTGCATTTAATTGTCAGTTGGGAATTCGGAGGTTTTACTCAGCCTTCTTCGCCACAATAAACACCCCTTTTAATGTAAACACCCCTTTCCGTATGCTTTTGTTCGGTTGCCAATGGTAGTCAATTGTAAAACCAGTATCGTTCAAAATATTTTCTAATTCTTTGCTAGTAAAAACTTTAACTAGCGGTATCAATCGCAAAAATCTTCCCATCCAGGCGATAACCTTAAACCACTTCATCGTATCTCCCAAACACGCCGTACTGGTGACGAAAACCCCCCCTGGTTTGAGCATTTTGTAAACTTTGGCAATTACTTCTTTCTTGTTTTCCAGTAAGTGCAAAATACCCAGTCCTAACACTACATCAAATGTTTCCGAGGCTACAGTTAATTCTTCGATAGTCAATTGTTCAAAGGTGACATTGTTGATGTTTTGTGCCTCAGCTTTACCTTGAGCAATTTTAATCATTTCCTCGGAGAAATCTATTGCCCGAATATGTTTAACATAAGGTGCGTGAATAATAGCAGTCCCTCCCGTACCGCAGCCAAACTCTAGCACTTCCATCTCTGGCTTAAAGTATTCCTGTGTGACTTGCAGTTTTTTTTGATAAGCTGTTTCATCAGCAATAGGTTGTTGAGAATAGGATTCGGCAATTTTGTCCCAAAATTTGGCTGAATAGTTCATCACATCTTCCTTGATTTAATTAAACAGTTTCTTCATTTGTCGCATAGAAAGGCATGTCTATAAAAATCATGCTTCCTGACTGGTTGAGTAGTACTTGGAAGCTGGGTTCCGCCACCGCCATGCTGACCAAATGATGGAGAACAGCGCGGCAATTTCGATGACCATGTGAAAGGTATCGTCCAGATCGGTTGTGCCATTTTTGATTTCAAACGAGAGGGTAATCACAGCGGCAATGATATTAGCCCAACGATTGGCACGATAGGGCAGTAGCCGAGAGAGGAGAACCATGGAAATCGGCACTTCAGCAACGAAACCACCCAACAGCAACAGATGCTCTGTTATTGGAGTCCCGTTGAATGTCCCGGTCATCACTTGTTCAATGAATCCAGGCTCAATAAATTCATGGATATCCCGAAAGATTGTATTGAAGAGATAAAATACCCACAGGTTTGATAGCTTAGCTTTCATCTCCATTACCAGTATTTGTTTGTGCAAATTCATCAAAATCTCCTGGGTCTGAAATCCCGTGCTAAAAGCACGGCTTTACATAACCTCAATCAGCAAGCCATACAGGGCAACCCGATCGACTATCGGGTCGGACAGCAGCGTTTCACCCTTGTCCTTGAGTGCCATCGCAGTGCTATGCAGGCAGCAAGTTAAGGTCTACTTCTCGCTTGCGGATGGGGAATTGAATTTCCGCTACATAGTCTAAATCCCCTGGATGTTTGGGCAATTCCAGAAAAACTAACCTCACCGGACCCGCAAAAGCATAGTGATTGGCTTCAACCCATTCACCAATCGCGTTGTGTCCCAAAAGTCTGGCACAGCAGTCTGTTGGCGGGATCAAGGTTGCCATTGTTGCTGAGGGTAGCGATCGCGTATCTAGGGTGAGACCGTCATAGGTAGTTATAGGAGCATGATTAGTTTTATACAGCAACCGTCCCGCTTCAACATCGGTGCGATGGCTCGTTACTCCATCCCCATGCACAACAATGGTCATCGCTCCATAGGTGCTATTATTATCTCCAGGAAGAGCATGGATCAAAGACCCAAACAGTTCTTCTCCTGAATTATTTGTCGGTAAGACTTTGCGTAGTCCTATCAGTCTTTGTTGGGGTACATCTTTGACGATTACATCCTTTACTAAACTATCTCGTTCTTGAATTTGTTTGAGACGAGATTCAATAGTGCGAATGCGTTGCAGTTCTGACAACACCTGTTGTTCTAACTCAGCTTTTTTTAAGGACAACATCCCCTGAATTTCTGCGGGGGAAATATCATCGCGGACAAACCTTTGAATCTGATTTAGCGATATTCCTAAATCTTTTAGTGCCAGAATGCGATTAAGTTCTGATAATTGACTCGCGCTATAGTAACGATGTCCACTTTCGCGATCGATTTTAACGGGTTGAAACAAACCGATTTCATCGTAGTAACGCAACAATCGCTTAGAAACCTGGGCGATGCGAGCGTATTCTCCAATGCTGTACATGATGTTTTTGAATATTATATTTTCTATATTTCCAAAGATAGGGGGTGACGTAGCGTGAAGAGCAAGGAAAAGGAAAAAAAACTTAACAATACCGCTAACGCTTGAGGTCAAGGGTTCCCGTCAGCAGCAGATACGAAGGCAAAAGCGACCGCCGCCTTTGACCATCGCTCGTCCGTCTGCTGCATTGAGAT
>JBCCSG010000411.1:0-6073 GCA_039200565.1 Cyanobacteria bacterium P01_D01_bin.50
ACGAGGATTCAAATAATGATAATTTAGTTTTTATTCGTCTTTAAAAGACGAGGCTTTATACCATGTTTCGGGCTTATTCTTCTTACTTTTTACTTCTTACTTTTTACTTCTTACTTAAGCCCGAAGGGCTTCGGTAAATGGAGATTATCAAGTTGTGGTAGGAGGTACTCGCGGTAATGCTAGTTATGAATTAACTGTGGAGATTAAGTAAGCTTAAATAGAGCAGATAAAATTTAAAACTCAACTTCAATCCTGGGAATAGTTTGGATCTAAGACTTGAATATCTTCTGAGCTATACAAATAAGTATTGAGTTGTTTTTCTATTGCAAAACTAGCCCCAGGCATATCATAAGCCATAACAATATTAATCCGATCGCGATCGTTTTCTGAACTTACTGGGCGCACGCTATGAAGGCATTTATTGCCACACATAACTAGAAGTAAACCTGGCTTGGGTTTGATCGTGATTCGCTTACCAAAAAAATAACGGACAAAGATAATTTGTAATATCCGATCGAGAAAACTCTGAAATCTCGAAAATCTTAATTTGTCGAGGATAATTCGATAATTGGGATAACATTCAATTTCGCCACCATCAACCTCATTCAAATATAAAATAGCTGTGATAGCATTGCGATCCTAATCCCAGCGATAGGTACCCCCTTTATTGGTAATATTAATATTACACCCCACTTGAATATCTTGTAATGGGAACAGTTCTTTACCCATGATATTGTTGACAAATTCATTACAAGTCTCGTACAAATTTTGGACTTCTCTCAAATGAGACTTTATCTTTTCTCCATCGATGACAGAGTAGCTCAAAGGTATCGGTTTGATATCACGATAAATTTTAAGAATCGCAAACTGTTGCCGATAATTGTCAATTAATCTTAATAAATCTTCGCATTTTGGTTGAGAAAGGAACTCGTCTTTTAAGAAATATCCTTTAGTCTGAATGTCTTGTGGCAATGTCATTGGAATTTCCTTCATCCCATCGCGATCGTCAAATTTGTTTAACAATTTAATATATATTTTAAATAATAAACTTCGTTTTAAATAATTAAATATCATATCAAATGGTTTAATTATATAGTTTCCCACTAAACTATATATTTGATATAGATTTTCCTTAGGAAAAAATTACTCAACATATAAGTCCATTTACTCTGTATTCCTTTGCGTTCCTTTGCGTTAAAAATATGATTCCATGAAACATGAAACCAGAAAAAAACGCCCTCTATAGGGCGCATAATTAATCTGACGTAAAAACTATTTATCTCGAATCGACTCGTAAATCCCTAAATAATCATTCGCTGGATGATTCCACGAATAGTCATACTCCATACCTTGCTTAGTCAACATCCGATATTCATCTTTATCGTTATGCCACAACCACAAAGCACGCTCCATGGCAAACTCCACGGCATGATAGTCAGTATCGTTAAATACGTAACCGTTACGCTTCTCCGGCGGCTTTCCTGTGTCGTAATCCCTGTCAAATACAGTATTAACTAATCCACCAACTGCCCGCACAATCGGTACCGTGCCATATTTTAAACCAATCATCTGCGTAAGTCCGCAGGGTTCGTAGTTACTGGGAACCACAATCATATCGGCACCTGCATAAATTAGGTGTGCTAATTCTTCATTAAAACCAAGTTCTAAATGAACGTCAGGATTATAGTTTAAGTAATTTTTTTCATGCTGGAATTGAGCATTAATATCGGCACCTGTCGCCGAACCCAATAACACGAATTGTGCATCTTTACCTAAGGCATGATAAATCGAATGATGTACCAAATGAACGCCCTTCTGAGCATCCAATCTGCCGATAAAAGCCACAATTGGTTTATCAACTTCCCGCAATAGCAGCCTTTCTCTTAATGCTTTTTTATTTTTGATTTTTGCGTCGAGATTATCTACATTGTAATTCTCGGGGATATAACGGTCAGTTTCGGGATTCCAAAAGTTATTATCGATACCGTTAAGTATGCCGCTAAACTTGTTTTGATGTAAATGTATGGTATGACTCAAACCGCAACCAACATTTGTATGATGTGCTTCCCAAGCATGATGGGGAGACACCGTATTTACAGCGTTGGAATAGACAATTGCCCCTTTCATAAAGTTAATTGCAAAAGGATTAAAATTATCTCGCAGTTTATTGTATTGGAAGTAATAAGGCTCGCGATTCAAACCGGTAGCGTGAAGAATTTCCGCACCACCTATTCCTTGATGCTTAAAATTATGGATGGTGTAGCAAACCCGCTGATTACTCATTCCATAATATTTGTACATTTCATACAGCATCACTGGCACTAAACCAGTTTGCCAGTCATGGCAGTGAATTACATCAGGGCGCTTGTTGCTTTGCAATAAAAATTCTAACGCCGCTTTACTGAAAAACGCAAAGCGCATATTGTCATCATCACAACCGTAATAGCAACCGCGATTAAAGAAATTATCTTGAGAATGAGGTTCAATAAAGAAACAAACTCTCCCATGCACCCAACCGCAATAAACCGAACAATGTATAGAACCCCCATACCAAGGAACCCATAACTCCCTATAAGCATCATGAAGCCCCCAAATATGGTCGTACCGCATACAATCATACTTGGGCAGAATTAACTCTACACAATGCCCCTGGCTTTGTAATTCCGTACTAAGTCCATAAACAACATCCCCTAAGCCTCCTGCTTTGATTACAGGAGCGCATTCAGAGGCAATTTGCACTAGGTACATTCCTACTCCTTGCTTAACCCACTTAACAAAAATTTACTGCATTCTGTTTTCAATCAATACAGGAAATTTACTTGACAAGCAAGGGAGTAGAAAAAATTCTAATTGACATCCCCCTAACATTCTTAAAAAATCTGGTGACTGATAGAGGTAAATTTCGATACTACAACCCAGAAGTAAATACATCTATCTGTAATATTAATTAAAAAAAATCTCATAAATCTTTTACATCTAAAGGAATATGTCTTAAGATAGGTTACAAGATACTGAAATCACGTTCTGCCTAGCTCACACTATAATTATCTTTAATTTGTATGGAGAGTAAGCTTCAGGAACTAATCGGTCAGCCTAACGTTTGGCTCTTAGTCAAAAGCAGTAATGGCTGGCTAAAAAATGTAGATATTTTAGATGTCAATTCAGACACTGTAACCTTCCGTTATGAATCGGAATCGGAAATAGACAGAAAAATTTGGGAAAAGACGACTAGAATTGACAATATTGCAGAGATCGAAATTCGTCTGATGGCAATGCCCAAAGATAATAAGAAAATACAAGGTTTACGAAAAAAGTTTTCTCAGCTATTAGAAGAGGAAATTGAAGAATCTCAAGAATAATTGTTAATATTTGATATTCAATAAATAACTAATGTAGAGACGTAGCAATGCTACGTCTCCTTTTGTATGTGTAACCAACTATTATTTTACCGCTATTATTTTGTAGGTTAGGTTAGACAGGATTGAAGACTTTTATTTGTAATGCGAATATATGATTCGTGTCGTAACCCAACAGCAGCATTTTGGATAAATAAAAATCTTTTGTAATACTCCGGCGTTAAATGTTGGGTTACCCTGAAAAGGGTTAATTTCTTGTTAAATATCATGATTATTCAAGCACCTAACCCAACCTACTAACTATATAAATCAGAAGCAGGTACAGCACGCCCACCAAATTGCTCTTGAGCCATATAACCGTAGGTACCCACAACAGTCATAGTTCCACCTTGTTGTTGTGCTGTAGTTTTCACCGCACCAAAATCGACTAAATACACCTCACCAAGATGATTTCCAGAGCGATCGCTTAATAAAATATTGCTGGGTTTGATGTCGCGGTGAATAACAGCAGGTTGTCTGGAATGTAGATAAGTTAGTACTTCTAATAAAGCTTTGGCAATTTGTTTTACTTCTGTTTCGCTAAAAGTACGCCCCTCTTGTAAATGTTCTTCTAAAGACTTAGCCGGGATATAAGTTTGTACTAAACCGAAGCCTTTAGAATCTGCTAAATCAACCTTAAAAGAATCCAAATAATTTGGAATTGCAGGATGTGAAATTTCTTGGAGAATTAATGCTTCTCTTTCAAATAATTTTAAATCTTGCCAATCAAATTCAATATCAAAATTAAGTAATTTAATAACTACTAATTATTGAGTTTCTAAATCTTTTACTAAAAGAGTTTTTCTTCCGGGATTTTTACCCAATTGTCGCTGGATTTCGTATCTTTCTTGTAATATTTTATTTTTCATTATATTTGTGTTTGAAAATGTTTTATATCGCGCGTTTCCATTGGATGGAATATAAAACCTCACCCCGCCTCCGGCACTCCTCTCCTTATCAACAAGAGGGGAAGGGGGTGAGGTTTTAATTGTGCGATTAATCCAATTATTCTAAGTATCTCAATGCTTATGAAAATTTAATATGGGAGAAATTGCGTAAAATCAACTCATAGGTAAGAATGTAGGCAAAAAACGGTTTTATAAATAAAAATTTATAAAAAATGAAACCCAACCTCTCACAAAACCTTTCTCGCCGCCGATTTTTACTTAGTAGTGCAATCGCTACTTCTGGAATTATTGCCACAAATTTATTCCCAAAAAATACTTTAGCTCAAGCACCGGGTATCATAACATCGGATAAAATGCGTCCGAAAATACCCTATGGTGTCGCTAGCGGCGATGTAAATGCCAATAGTGCGGTTATTTGGAGTCGTAGCGATAAACCGGCACGGATGATTGTTGATTACGCCACGAATGAATCTTTCAAGAATGCACGACGGATTATTGGCCCTGCAGCTTTGGAAGTGAGCGATTTTACAGCCAGAATAAATTTAACTAATTTACCAAGTGGCGAGCAAGTTTTTTACCGGGTTATTTTCCAAGATTTGAATTATACGAATACTTACAGCGTTCCATACTTAGGTAAATTACGAACTCCTTCTGAGGAAAACGATATCTTTTTTGCTTGGTCTGGGGACACTGCCGGACAATGTTGGGGTATTAATCCTGACTTTGATGGGATGAAAATCTACGA
This sequence comes from Cyanobacteria bacterium P01_D01_bin.50, assembly GCA_039200565.1. Lineage (GTDB taxonomy): Bacteria > Cyanobacteriota > Cyanobacteriia > Cyanobacteriales > Nostocaceae > Rivularia. Next base: position 5,049 of record JBCCSG010000411.1, read on the forward strand.
AACAATCCGCAAACTCCAACCAGACTTTTTTATTCATTCTGGCGATTATATTTATGCCGATGTTCCCCTTGAATCTGAAGTAAAGTTAGATGACGGCAGTATGTGGAAGAATATTGTCACGCCAGAAAAGTCCAAGGTTGCGGAAACTTTAAAAGAATTTCGCGGCAATTATATTTATAATTTACTTGATGAGAATATCAAGCGCTTCAACGCTGAAATTCCCCAATTGGTGCAATGGGATGACCACGAAACTGTTAATAATTGGTATCCCGGAAAAGTTTTAAATGATGACGAACGTTACAAAATAAAAAGTGTCTCTCTGCTAGCAGCGCGAGCTAAGCAGGCTTTTATGGAGTATACACCCATACGCTTTGATCCCAACGATCTAGAAAGAATTTACCGATCCTATAAATACGGATATAATTTACAAATCTTCATGTTAGATAAACGCAGTTACCGGGGTGCGAATAGTGCTAATCGCCAGCAGCAACCGAGTGCAGAAACGGCATTTTTAGGTAATTATCAACTGCGCTGGTTGAAAAATAACTTGCTTAATTCAACCGCAACGCCGGAAAGTTATTGCTTCCGATATGCCTATCGGCTTACTAGTAAGAGATGGTAAAACCAAATTTGAAAATGCATCTAACGGTGATGGTGTGCCGTTGGGGCGAGAATTAGAAATTGCCGATTTATTGCGTTTTATTAAACAGAAAAATATCCGCAATGTAGTTTGGTTAACCGCTGACGTGCATTATGCAGCAGCCCATTATTACGACCCCAACAAGGCACAGTTCAGCGAGTTTACACCATTTTGGTAATTTGTCGCTGGTCCTTTGAATTCCGGTACTTTTGGTCCAAATCAGCTTGATAATACTTTTGGTCCGCAAGTAAAGTTTCAAAGCGTAGACTTGACAATGAAACCAAATAGGTCACCAAAAGATGGATTACAGTTCTTTGGTACGGTAAAAATCAATTCTCAAACGCAAGTTATGAGTGTTGCGCTGCACAACCTTGAAGGAAAAACT
>JBCCSG010000412.1:0-6056 GCA_039200565.1 Cyanobacteria bacterium P01_D01_bin.50
ATATGTGAAGACGTAAAATCAAATTGTCGTATACTAGCGGACGAAACAATTTTCTGTCATAGCTTTGCGGATGCTGTTAAGGGTGAAAAAATCAACGGATACGTTTGTGTAAAGCCCGCTAACGGTCATACTGCGACCTTTAGACCAGATAATTCAGATGAATGGCGTAACGAACAACGAGTAGCTAGACCAACTTCGCTCCGACCTAAACCACAAAAATCCACCACAAATTTACTTCCCATCTCGGAGAGAAATACAGCATACAGAAAAATTACAGCCAAACTACAACTAAGCCCAAATCACACCATACAACTTAAAGAAAAGCGTGGGCTATCTTCCCTTGAAATTGATTTCGCTTACTACTCGGGGTGGATTCGCAGTTGGAACCCAAGATATAGGATAAAAGTTAGCCCAAAGCTTGCGGGTGTTCATCCTCATACCCAAAAATTACTTGGGGGAGACGGAATTGCCATCGCAGCATGTAACAGTAATAACTTTATTACTGGATTCCAGATAGCGAGCGACAACCGTGATAAATTCGCTAAGTACTTCTGGTTATCTTCTGCCAATCATGGGGGGAATTCTCCTCATCTCCCCAACGGTGAATTACCGCTTTTTATATGGAAGCATCCCCAAGCCAAAGAGATAAATGAAGTTTGGCTTGTAGAAGGGGCTTTGAAATCACTAATTACCGCACTAAAATTGTGGTTCCGGGATAATTGTCGCACGGACATAATGGTAATTGGAGCTGCGGGAGGCAATTTTGCGGGTTCTAAGAAAACGCTCTTTGAAGCGCTTCAACGTAGTAACTGTAAAACCATCAAATTACAGCCAGATGCGGGAGCGGTAGCAAATCCCCACATTACCGGGAATTACCGTAAAATAATTAATTCCCTCATCAACGACGGATACGAATGTACCATCGGCTGGTGGGGACAATCTACAAAAGCCTTCCCGGACATTGACGAATTAGAATCGTTTGAAAATATCGCTTATCTAAGCACCAAAGAATTCAAAGAATTGTGCGTTAAATGGGGAGGAATTAAAGATAATCCAGTTGATGATATTAGTCAGCTTGATAAGAGGGAACGAGTAGCTTATGAACAGAAGAAATTACATTCTCTTACTTATAGAGCTGATTATGTTTGTGATTCAACCCAGAAATATTTACCCGATTTAGTAGGTAAAATTCCAACTAGTGGAATAGTTTCTCTTGTTTCACCAAAAGGTAGCGGTAAATCAACTCAAATCAAGAAAATAAAAGATTACTGCTGTGGCTATACAGAAGAAATAGAAATAAAACCAGAAGCAGAACCGAAACAACTTTCTGTCTTTGATAAAAATCCCAAACAATCAACAGCAATCAAGCCAGAAATCAAAACAATAAGGCATAAAGGTTTGGGGATGAATTTTGTTTCAATAAATGCTCGTATTGCCCTTGGTAGAGCGCAAGCAGTGCAATGGGAATTTACTTGGATTGAAGATGCTGATATTGATTTTAAAAACGAATTTGGCAGTAAAGTAAGTACCCATAGTGCAATAGAAAATATCGGCGAAATCGGTTGCTGTTGGGATTCTTTAGGTAAATTATTTGAGCGAGATTGGAGCAATACGTTAGTAGTAATAGATGAAATTGAACTTGGTTTAAATCATCTTTCTACTAGCAGTACTTGTAAAGAAAGAAGGTCATTTATCCTTAAAACTTTAGAAGTAAAATTAAAGGAATGTTTAGATAATGGTGGATTAGTAATTGCAGCAGATGCCGACTTTACCGATGTTTCTTATGATTACTTAAAAGCCATCACCGGACACACTTCCTACATCGTACAACATGATTTTAAAGGCGACCCGTGGGAGATTGATTATTATACAGGAAAGCGCGATTTACTACTTTCTAAGATTGAAGATTGGGTAAGCAATGAAAATTGCGAACCAATTGCCATAGCCTTAGATAATCAAAAAGAATGTGAAGCTCTATATAATCATCTAATTAAGAAATACCCCTATCTTAAAAAGAAAATTGGGGGATTAATACGGATTGATTCTAAGATTACGCAAACTGATTTTGGAAAGGATTTTGTCAAGCATACTGTCAAGAGAATTGAGGAGTATAAGCCAAAAATATTAATGTTTACTCCATCATTAGGAGTAGGCTGTGATATCTATATTAAGTACTTTAAACACGTATTTGGGCTATTTTACGGCAATTTAGAACCATCCCAAGCACGTCAAATGCTAGCACGGATACGAGAAGATGTACCCCGCTCCGTGTGGTGTAAAGCTTCTTCAAGTAATTCTCAAGACACCCCTACATCTTACCTTCCTTCTGAAATCAAAAAGCACTTATTCAACAATCAAAAATCAACTACTGAGTTCATTGAATTAGCTTTGGAACTTGCTAGAGAACGAGCAAAAGCTTCACTTGGTTTGAGCAATCCAGAAGACAAAGAGTTATTGCCTTTCTTGCAGGAGCAATTACAATCAATGATGGGAGATGGGGGTTGGGATAACCCACACGTTGACCTTTACTGTAAACAGATAGCCAGAAGGAATTATTCGTTAAATCAGCTAGCAGTACAGCTAAGGCAAGAATTAATCGAAGAAGGTCACAAACTAATTGATGTGGCAATTGACGGAGCTACCGCTACTGGCGATTCGGTACGGCACGAAAAAGATGAAATAAAGCGTCAAAAAGCCGAATTAACTGCAACTTCTCCAGATATCGAATTTGACGAAGCTATAAGAATCAAAAATAAACCTTTCGGAACGGAAGAGGAAAATCACAAAGCTACCAAAGCAATACTCAAACGGGAATTACCTGGTGTGGAGCTTACCGCTGATTTTCTTTACAAAGCCGTTTACAAAGATGATAGGCGATGGTTATCCCGCGTTAAATTATTTTGGATGGCGAAAAACCCCTCTGTTACCAAAAATATTGATTCGATTGAATGGCGCAAGAAATTAAAGCAGTTTTCCTCGGGAGTTAGTTACCTCCCAGATGTGAAAACTTACTCCCATAAAGTCGAGGTCATTGAAAAAATCGGACTACTTGACTTTATCAACCCACTTGAAGAATTTACAGAAAATTCTCCAAGGGTTCAGCAATTCGTCAAAGATTGTCACCGTCACCGAAAAAAACTCTCTGCTGCTTTTGGGATTTACCCTACCTTCAATTATCCCCCAATCAAATTACTCAATCGCTTACTTGGGAGAATTGGCTTATCCATGGTAGTTAGCCGCATCGAACAACATAACTCCGTCAAAGTAAGGTACTACAAATTAAACCAAAACGATTTTTATGACACCAACAGATTAGCCGTAATTTCCTCGTTAGATGAAAAGTTTAAAAGTGAGATACCCAAAACCCCGCATAACCAGTCGCAGCAAGCGGAACAGCAAAGACATAAGTTGGATATTTATTTATATAATAATGAAACTTCTGTCTGCAATCAAAAGCCAGAATCCGATGTAATACAAGATGTAGGATATACCCCCCCGGATACTCGAACTGAAAATGAAGAATTACTAACGGGAACAGGCGAAAAGGGTGATAATGCTCAATTTGAGCAGGTAAATACAAGAAAAAGCGATAATTCGGAGCATATAAATGAAGTCAGCGCGGATTTGGAACCCAACGATGGGGACAGCACTCCAATTAGAACTAGCCTCCGGATGCTTCGAGAAGCGATTGTTGGGGGTGTAGAAAAGGTAAAAGCCACTATATGTTCTTGGACTTCTGAGCGACGCTGGTGTGCGGTGCTGCTGTTGGAGGAAGTGGCTGCAAGCGAATTACGTAAGTTGGAGCATATGATACCGGGCTTTTATGCGTGGTTGGGTTAATATTGCTAGCTTCACGGAGTGACAAGCATCTTCTTGCAATAGGGAGTACGCGGCCTCAACTCAACTTTCTCAACAAGTCTTGAGTGAAATCAAATTCCTCACCCAAATCAATATCTAGGTTTTCGTTAACCTCTTCTCTCGATGTGGACTCTTCTCCCTTATCTTCTACTGCACTTGTTACGGGTGCTTGTATACCACTCTGATAAGGATAAGCCTGAAGCATTTGAGTTGGAGCGATATCAAATTTATCTCTAATCAAAGCTATTTGACCTTCAAGCCTTGCAATAGACCATATTGCAGCATCTCTTACCCGCTCAGAGGATGCCTTACCATAATGCAAACCAAAAGGCAACCAAGCCATTCTCAAGGTTCCTATTATGCTTTCAACCAGCCCCAAGTTGGGTACAACCTTATTGCTTCCCAAATAAGCAATTATCTCTCCATCATCACCAGTCCTACATATCTTGGGAATGGTATACATTTTTTTTCGCATTATTTATCCCCATCAAAACGAGTAAATATCTAGTTTTTTTATCCGAAGAAACTAGCTATTTAAAATTACAATCGCACGTCAATATCAAATATTAGCTATACCTAAATAAGCGGAATATTGCAGCTATATGTACTTAATTATGATGGCAGCAAATATTGCAGATAATCCCTAAATATTATTTGATATCCCGCATATAAATACCATAAGATATCACTTTTAATAAATGCTAAATATTGGAAATATCACCACCATAATTTCAATTACATAAGAGAGCAATCCCCTCACACAAATTTAATCTAACCCTTTATCGCTAATTAAATCAATAGAACATATGCACTAATAGAGGTAGTAAATAGATACTATAAAATAATCTTCATAATAACTTCATATTTTCTTCATCATAACTTTATATTTTTAATTTTAATGTTAAGTCCGCTTCATATTACTTAATGTGAACTTTACATACTGAATTTTACGGTATTTTAAAATACTACTTTTTTTGCGTGTTTTTTAGAGAATTAATGCCACCTTGAAGTTACTCTAAAATCACTTTAAAATTATCTAGCTATCATCTTATCGCTATCCTCTTCTATCCAGCTAGCACTTACACCAAATTCACCTTGCTGCATTTCTCTGCATTCCACTACAATCATGTGACACCCCATGCAATGCGACGGACAAGGTATGTCTATATGTGTATGTTTTACCTTCAAGCCCTTGCTACGTCTACTACACAATTTGAAAATATTAGCAAATTTATCGTACTACAATATGCCTCGGAGGGATTTTAAGGGCATTACTAATTTCTGAAATGATTTTTTTATATCCGTATTTTTGATTGTAGTTACTACATTTATTTAATTATTAATACTTAGACCTATATAAGCTAAACGCCATAAATACAGCCCTAAAATTATTAATAAGCAAAGACTATAACTATTATACTTATTAAACTTGACAAATTAATATTGTATTCGATATAGCTAATAATTTATGAAAAATATTAAATACTAACTTTTCTATATGGCTATAATTACTTGGTATCCGTGGCAGTCGTTGCTACATTTTTTATTTTTGTTATCTGTGCTTAATCGCTACAATTGTTTGATAGCAAAATACTACTATCTGTAGTATAAATAATTATTTTATACTTATGTCTAAAAACGCTGAAAATACGACTGTCAGTTGATTGACATTATTACAGCCTATAGTACAAAAATACACCTTCATTTCAGGCTTTGGTGAGACTTTGCTCCTAGATGCACCATTATCAGTATTTATTAATAGTTTAATGGCTAATTTATAGCTAGTTTCAATTAATAGTTTTATTCGTATTAAAACGGTTATTAGAGCGGGTGATTTTGCTCTTTTTTATAAATATCCTGCTCGACAACGGTTATTCCGATGGGAGAGTCCTAGTTCTTCACGAAAACAAGCGGCTGTATATTGCTTTTGAGCAGTTTTTAGCTTTTTGGATTTGTTCTTTCCTCATGTTTTTTGCTTCTTTACCTCATTCTTTGTTATCAGATATACATTACATTTATTTGTTGATGTTTTACCGATGATAAGGAGAAATACTCTTTTCAAGTAAGCTATACACCAATCGAGTAAAAATAGGGCTGCTGCTGTCCCGCACAAATTCGAGGGCAGGACAGACTCCAAGTTGCGGGAGCTTTACCCGCCAACTCTTACCAATCTGCAAAGCGTTTAAACTTACGAAGCC
>JBCCSG010000413.1:0-6048 GCA_039200565.1 Cyanobacteria bacterium P01_D01_bin.50
GGTGGACGTACTTTACTCAAGAAAGCTACGATGGGATTAGTATCTTTCCATAAATCGGCGATTTCATTTTGTAAAGATTTATCCTGCGCAGGCTCTACAGGTTCATGTAATTCTTGAGAAACCCTTTCGGATGCTTCGGTAGTCATCATATCGCGCATGGTACGAAATACCACTTCACTGATATCTCTAGCATCGAAAATATCATTTAAATTGCCTTTAACCATTACCTTTTCTAAGAAGGGCATATCTTTGGTAGCTATGGGGGTAGCTGGGCTTTTTTCTAATTGTTTGGGAGGGTTTTTATCCATTTTTTCTAATAACTTTTGTCCTTTCTCGGTTAACTTTGCTTCTTCAAATTTAATTACATGAGGAAGAGGCCCATCTTCAGCACCTAAAGTATTCGCAACTCTAGCGCCAACTTTATCTGGCTGTTTTGCGTATGCATTACCTGAAAGTTTAGCATTAATATATTGCTTTTGATTCAGATAATCTAAATGACCGAAGAGAATTAAGAATTAAGAATTAAGAATTAAGAATGTATGGGTGCAGCGGATACAACGGAACGGATTCATCCGTGGAGAAAAAAGGATTTTTTTCTAACGAGGGGCCCCTTGATTTATCAATGGGGTGATAATTCTATATTCTCCATTCTTCATTCGGGCATTCCCCTGACCTAAAAATTCACTTTCTGTTAATCCTCGACCAGTGAAGTCAGTTTGATTGAAGTCAACTTCATGCATTCCCTGACCGCGATATTGAATTTTTTTAAGTATTATATAAGCAACATCTTCTCTTAAATTAATAGGCATCGAGTCTTCCTGTAATTATTTTTTTATTAAAATAATCGCTGAATTTATTATCATTTAAAATCAGCTAGCAACTTTTTTATCTAATAAAAAAAATAAGTCATCAGAATTATTAATTAACATTAAAAAATCGCCTATAATATTTATAAAATAAATTATTATATAGGCTTTAATTCCTATGATTTAATTGCTAGTAAGTTAATGACTATTTTTAGAATTCAAGCTTCACTAATTAGATTATTAGTTACAGTTGCTCATTTAAATCTGCCGCTAGAAACAATTTGCCATCTATCATCCGAAACATACGATACACGAAATGTTATACCTTCGGCATATCACAAATAATTAAGACTCTAGAATAATTGGAAAATTGACAGTAACTATCGTTCCTTTGCCAATAGTGCTTTCAACTTGTACCAATCCATGATGATTTTCGATAATCGCTCGACAGATAGCTAGCCCCAAACCAGAGCCAGCAGTATTTTTAGTCAAAGTATTTCCTGGTGTATGGCTGCGTGCTGGATCAACTCGATAAAATCTATCGAATAAGCGCGGTATGGCTTCAGATGGAATACCAATACCGTTATCGGTTACTTTTACTCGTAGGGATTTCCCATTTGCGATTTCTAGACGCGCCAATTCAACTGAAACGAAGCCACCTTCTTCGGTGTAGCGTAAAGCATTACCAATCAAATTAGTAAATAAACGTACTAATTGTTCCCAACTACCCATAAAAGTAAACCAATCATCAAGTAATTCGGGATTGGTTTGGGTTTGGGGAGAATCAACTAAGTTTAACGAAAGAGCTATCTTTTTTTCCGCAGCAAACAGTCGTTGTTCTTCAACTACTTCCATTAGCAAAGCATCTAAAGGACAAGAAGAAAACCTGTAAGCGTTCATCCCACTATCCTGACGTGCCAGAAATAGCAAATCGTTGACTAACTTACCAAGGCGCTGGGTTAATCTTTCTACTACCTTCAACTGTTGTTGATAATGTTCAACATTAGCGCCTTGGGCTTGGGATACTTTCAACTCATCTAGAGCAACTTGTACATTAGTTTGAATTAAAGCAATTGGGCTTCTCAGCTCGTGGGAAGCATCGGCGGTAAACTGCTTGAGGCGTTGATAAGATTCCCCTACAGGTTGTATTGCCAACCCTGCAAGAAACCACCCACTAGCTGCAACAGAAACTAACATTAAACAAATACCGAAAGCCAAGTCAACAATTAACTGACGACTAGGTTTTGTCACTTCAAACCAAGGATGACTCACCCGTAGATATCCTATGACTTGTCGTCCAACTTGTATTCTTTCAGTAACTTGTCGCAACAGTATCGGCGAATAAGAAGTAAAAGAATTATCTCTCCCCATCTCCCTATCTCCTCTAACTACGCGCACAGTTTCACCCATAGGGTTGGGATGAATCGGAATATCTAATGGCTCAGATAAGGTTGACCAAAGTAGTTTACCAGTAGAGCTAAACCATTCTAAATCAATGCGATCGTCGTCACGGGTGTCAGCATTATCACGGAAACTTGCTTCCACATTAACCCTAAGTTGAGCTTTGTTGGAGTTTACAGCTTCGATAACTAATGAGCGTTGTACCACTTCCACCACGTGATCCAAGGTATCGTCAATTCGCTCAATCAAAGTACTGCGTACGTATAAATATACTCCACTGGCAAATAACACTAATAACACAGCCGTCACGGCAGTATACCAAATCGCAAGACGACGACGAGTAGCTTGAAACATATATAGAAATGGGGAATGGGTAATGGGTAATGGGTAATGGGTAAAAATAATTTTTTTGCTAGTCAACCTATAGTAAGTAATTAACCGGACTTAATATAATTAGAAACCCGATTTTTTCAAAAAACCGGGTTTTTAAATATCTACAATTTAACTAAGTAAGTCTGCACAAATAAACCAAGCGGTATTACAGAATGTAAATTGTATTCAAAACCTTTTTCCGAACGAGCTATTCACTATTCACTATTCCCTATTTCCTTATCCTAATTACTATTTTCAAAGCCTCACTACTTATGAATCAATAAACACTTCACGAACAAAATTTCCGTGCAATCCATAAGGAATATGATGCTTGAGGTGTAACTTTGCAATTGGTGCTTGATTTAAATCCTTGGCATCTAAAATTACCACATCCGAACGATGGTGATTTGAATCATAAATCAAACCTAATACCCAACCATCATCTTCCGAGCCGTGGAGACTGCGGGGGACAAAAATCGGTTCGCTAGCAAAACCATGAGGAGCAGCACTCCAAAGTTGTTTTTTACCAGTTTCTAAATCAACTTTTTCAAATGCTTGCAATGGTGCGTTACCGCTAGCAGCATCAGTAGCACCCATGTATAAATAACGATACCTGCGTCCGACTTTTTGCGGATTTACACAAGGAAATTCACAACAACGACTTTCAATTAATTGAGAATCTACCGTACTATCTTTTAGATTAAGATGAAAGCGCCAAAGTTGACCGGGTTTTACCGCATCAAAATCAGTTTCTCGAAAATCGCTTTCGGGTTCCACTTGTGGTAAATCTTCGTAGCAAATTGAATCAATAACTATTTCGTTATCTTTTTCAAAAGCATTAGCGTGGTGGAATACAAAACCCGATTGCGTTTCCAGAATTTTTACTCCCTTTGGATTTCCTCGCTCAATCACAATCACCTTAGTAGGTTGATTCGGCTGAAATTTAATGCATTCTCCAGCACCGCGCATTCCTAAAGCAAAAGGAATTGGATTAAAAGAAACCGGATTTTGAAAGAATATACAATAGTTGGGGGTAATAGCGAAATCGTGAATAAAGGCAAAACCTGGAACGCTACTCGCACTCTTGCGAACAATTTTACCTGTAGTATCTAATTCAAAAATAGTAATAGTTGTAGATAATCCCGGTTTGATCGAAAAATTTACCAAACAAGGCGCACCATTATCTTGTTCGCAACTAGGATCGAAACGTGGATGTGCTGCAAAAGCTTCACCTCCGGACAAAACGCCATCAAAATATTCTTTACCCAAAGTTTCCAAGGTGCGAGGCTCTAATTTGTGAGGCTCTGCTGCTTCCCACAATGCTAACAGTTTCCCACCCCAATAAATAATATTAGTATTAGCAATATTTTTTAATTTGAAATCGAAAATATTAGCCAATAAACCGCCTGGTTTTTGCGTACCAAATACACCCCGATAAAGAATTTTTTGTGCTTTTTGTTCTTCTACATAAGCTTCAGTACGAACAAAACGATTGCGAAAATGAGCACGTCCATTAATAAAACTAATCCGGCTAATCATCCCATCGCCATCAAAAGGGTGATGAATCTTTTGTCCGTTAATATCGAATAAACCGGGACCATTTCTAAATAGCGTACCGTTTAAATCTGGCGGTATTTCCCCTTCAATATCATCAATCCAATAATCAAACTCTTCTGTTACAGATTGATATCCTCCCTGCCAATCTTGACGATTATAGGATTTTTCTGCAACTGTTGAAGTCTCTTTATAAATTTGAAAATTTTGCATTTTTAATTAATTAATAATAGATAATTGGGCATGGGTTTTTGTTAATAAACAGTTAGCAATTAAAAGTTATTAGTTTTTTTATTTTAACAATCGATGCAATTATCATAAAATTTGAATTATTTAGTTATAAATTGAAAATTAAGAATTATTAAATTTTTAATTTTTCTCTCATCACCCCACCTCCCAATCTCCCCACCTCCTCCTCCCTCATGCCCAATCAATATTAATCAACAACTTCTTCTGCTGATTGTTGCAAAATTAATTCTGGCACTGCATCAGGCAAAAGTTTTTGCTCGTCGCTGTCTTTTAAAGTTGAGTGGGTTATTTGCGGAGTTTCTTTCCCTTTTTCTGGTAACCAATTAATAAATACTAAAGGTAGCAAAGTACTGAGATTAGTAATTGTTACCAACAGCCAAAGATTATCAAAATTGGTTTCGGTAACTCCTAAATAATGCGTTAATACTGCACCCAACTCATGGGAAACTAATCCAGCTAAGTTAAATACCGACATCAATAATGCAAATAAAGTCGCTTCCACTCCCGGAGGACAAATTCTCGCCGCCAATACTAAAACTGGCATAAAAGTGATTTGTCCCATCACCGTCAAAATCAGATTATCACCCAAACTAAACCAATAGTCATCTATTCCTAAAGCGCGGTTAGCATGAGTTACCAATAATAGCGTCGTTAGTCCCAAAACTGTTGAAAGTACCGTACTCCAAGCAAAAATTACTCGAAATGGAACGCTCTTGAGAAAACGTTGGAAAATCCAAATCCCAACCAAAGCCGCAATACTCGTTACTAAACGTACTCTTCCTAAAAATTCCGGTTGAAAATGCAACTCATTAGTAGTAAAAAAGAAAAATGCCGATTCTGAACCTGGTGTAGCTTGCCATATGAAGAGAAAGGCAGTAGGTAGCCAAATTGCTTTTTGGGTTACGGCTTGACGCAGTAACTTTATTTGCTGTTTAACATCCTCAAAATTATTATTTTTCTCTCCTTCTCTAGTTGGCTCTATGGGTGTCTCGGCAATTAACCAAGCAACTCCAGAAACAATTAACGGGAATGTAGCAGTAAGCAAAAATATAGTGCGCGTACTGAAATATTCTAATAACAATCCGCTAAAATAGGCAGTTATCAAACCTCCAAATGCCGAAGCACCCCAACAAATCGATTGTAAAGCACCCGCTTCGGCTTGCGATTCTGCCCTTGCTCTTTCTACCACCAGCGAGTCTACTATCACATCACTCACCGCTACCGAAAGCGAACTTAAAGCGATCGCCCCTGTTGCAGCCGGGCTACTATGAACTACAGTCGCCATACCTATCCAGGCCATCGCTCCGAGTATTCCTGACAAAATTAAATAAGGCCGTCGTCGATAACCAAATATGGGGAAACCATCCGAAATAAACCCAAATAAAGGCTTAATAACCCAAGGTAAAACAACAATACCAAATAAGGCAGAAACCTCAGCCGGACTTAGCCCAAGTTCATCTTTGAGAAAAAAGCTGACAGCTAAACGTGAAAGCCCCAAAATACCTTGGACAAAATAAACGGTAAGAATAGCCAACAACTCCGGTGTCAGTTCATTACCAAAAAGAATTTTTTCTTCAATCAACTGTTTGACTTTAGACAAGCCAGAGGAGGAAACCTGCATTGGTAAATTTTTTTTAAGATTTATCTACTTTTATTATGATATCAA
>JBCCSG010000414.1:0-5987 GCA_039200565.1 Cyanobacteria bacterium P01_D01_bin.50
AAAACTTAAAAAAAAAATTTTTTGAAGATTTTTTTATTAATTAGAATGGAGAATTAATCGTGTCTACAACATCCAGAGCTAAGCAAATCATTCAATCATTTGTAGAAATTCCTCAAAAATTTATTAATTTTACTACCAATGGAGTAACAAGAATTTTTTCCCCTAGCGATGATGATTATCCCAAATCGGGGGTACAACCCTATGAAGGTGACATTATTAAGAATAAAGATTCTTAATCGAAATAAATGCTAAGAAAGAAGAATTAAGCTGTTGTGCATTAAAAATGTACAACAGCAAGTTAAAAGTCAAGGTTAATTTAGAATAAGACATGAAGAATTTATTATTACCCCATCGATGAATCGAGAGGTTTTTCTCCACGGATAAATCCGGTTTTCCGGTAAAAAGTCAAGAAAATTGGAAGCATTACTATCTAATAGAATAATATCAACTCCCAACTCAATAACAGACGTAGCACTGCTACGTCTCTACAACTTTACTCCTCACCTTTGGAGGGTTGTTTGCGGGTAATGTCTGTATTTGAAAGAGCGTAGTAAACAGGTAATTCCCATAGCTAGAAACCAGGCTTGAAAAACACTTACTGAGACTGCTATAAAAGAACCAGTGTCTATACCAAATAACTCCACTAACTGAGTTGTTAACAGCATACTAGAAACCAACCCAAAAAGACCAAGCCAGCGCGGTAGAGTTCGATCTTTGATAATTGTTATGGAAACAACGATCAACCATAGTGTTGTAAATAGACTCACTCCCAATACTTCACCGATTGAGCCTCCATATTGATTGAGAGCCTCATAAACCACCTCTATAGCCGCTCTACTTGCTTCTGAAGTGGAAGGCTGTACGTAAATTTCTGCCAAAATAGGCATGGGAGCTAGCCATCGGATAATGCCTAAGGTACGGCAAACCATTGAGGCAATACCAAATCCAATTGCTAAATTTAGATAAGTATTATTGCGGCTTTTGCTTTTAAGAATTTGGATAGTTAGCAGTGAAATTGGATAAAAAAGTACTGAGTAGATGAGGTAAGTGAAATATCCAATTAATACTGGTTGCGATTGTTCTACTATTAAGGGTAAAACTATTTTAGCTGGTTGATTTAAACTGGCTGGCCAGTCTATTGCTTTACCAAGAACGATTATTGGTACAAATAGTAGCACGCTTTCAACAATTAATAAAAGCCCGGTGGTACGATATACAGATTGAGAGGTAGACATAAAATATATCCTTACAAGTTTAAAAATTAAAGTTTAGAAATTAAATTTTCTGAGATCGTTTTATTGCGGCTTTTCCTTTTTTGAATTGATTTTCCCTCAATACTAACGATTGAGATTTGGAATTATATATGAAACTATCCACACATTTAAAGAATTAAATTTTACTTTACAAGGCGTATTGAAAAGTATACTTTTCATTCTTAGATTTAAAGAGCGCTGAATAATTCATCAGAGAGATACTGCTACATTTTCAGAAAGCTTTTGTGATAACGATCGCAGAAAAGATGATTGGGGTTGATGTAAGAAAAAGTGGTCACCTGTAAACATTTCTAAGTTGAAAATGTTATTCGTTTCAATGCGCCAATTTTCTAAGCTATCAAGGCTAATTGCTCGATCTTGTAAGCCTCCAAATACAGTTATCGGACAATCAAAGGGTTTTTCTCGAGTATATAGATATGTTTCAATCATTGTAAAATCTGCTCGCAAACAAGGTAGAAAAAGTCGCATTAGTTCCTTGCTATTGACTATTTGTTGCGGTATCGCATTATAACGATATTGTAGTTCTGCGATAAATTCAGCTTCGGGTAATATATGGATAAAGGGTTTTTTAATTGGGTTCTGAGGAGCAGGGGAACCAGCAGCAAATAAATGATTTGGAATCTGATGATTTTCGCGACGCAGTTGGCGAGCAATTTCAAAGCCCAGTATAGCACCCATACTGTGACCAAAAAAGGCAAATGGTTTGTTCAAATAGGGTTTAATTTCTGATGCCAGTGTTTTCGCAAGTGATAAGAATTCAGTAAAAGGTGGTTCTTCTATTCGGTGACTTCTACCGGGGAGTTGAACCAAATTAATTTCTATTTCTTTTGGTAAATAGTTGTGCCATTTACTATATGCTGATGTTGTACCGCCAGCGCAAGGAAAACAGAATAATTTCTGAGTTGCTTGGGGATTTGGTTTAGGACAGATTATCCAAGTGTTTCTATTTAGAGTTTTCATGTTTATGATGAATTAGTGAACAATTATTTTTGTCTATCTTTATTTTGAATCTCGTATAATGGCTAAATAAATTTATCTTAAATAAAAAGTTATTTAGTCTTGTATTTACCTAGCATCGGCGACTGATTAATTTTTCCGGATTTGATAATTAGTAGTTTTATTGAATCAGTTGAACTCAACTTAATTTAATTAATCAACCTACATTAATCAGGTTAAACGATGCTAAATACAGTTTCAATGGAAAATCTTTCGGTAAAATAGCATATTCCTTAGATATCAATTTGAGCATTCCCTCCCATCAGAATTCGCTGCGATCGCAAAAAACCCGCCGATGTGACGGGTTTGCATTGAGCAATAGTATTATTCTTTTTCTCTTTCTCTACAATACCTAACTAGATTAGATGTCTTTTAAACATCGCACCTGCTCCAGTTACACCTAAAGCAATAAATGTCACTAAACTACCAGGCTCCGGAACTGATTTAGGAACTGTAAATGAACCATTGAATGGGTTGTGTGAGAATGCTTTTATCGATTGTCTGTTTTAACCAAAGACAAAATTACCGTTTTGTTGTAAATTCGTAACCTGAGTATTCAATAGAATTGCTAAATCTGAACTGGAAAAAGTAATGGTAGTATCGTTGCCAATTTGATTCAATACTAGATCGTCTAGGTTGTTAACGCCAGCAATTCCAATCCCTATGGTATCCACTCCTACTTCAAAATCAGTGATGGTATTAACTTCATTTGGTAATTCGCCATTGGCAAGAATACATATTGATTAGTTGGTGCGGCATCTTACTACCGTTGCGCTTGATTCGATCTACTGAAGAGCCATTATTTAATGTATTTTTGAAGACGTAGTAATGCTTAATCTCTAGAGAGTTTCTATGTTTTGAATCGAATTTTAACTATTAGAATTGATATAGTGTCTGATTAATTACTTACTATAAAAGCCCCCAATCTCCTTATGGATTTGGGGGCAATTGAATAAGAATGTTATCTACTCACTCTACTACCGTTACTTACATAAGATATGGCTCTCACCATTCCTTGCAATAATTCTAAGTAGCGATCGCCAATTTGACGAATGGTAGCAGAATTATGGAAGTTTTGGGAGTATTCTATTTCTAGATTAAACTTTCCATCGCTGAAGGAGAAGAAGAATTCTACTAGGGTTGTTCGTTTTTGTTGGGGGGATGATAAACGTTTATCTGTGTCTGTTTCGGCAAACTCGAAGTTTTTGTATGTGGCAGCGGTACGATTTCCGAGATAATTGGCTCTAATTGGTGTAAGATTATTATCGGGATATATATGACTGGGAAGTTGTGCTGATATCCAATCGAAGGTTACACCAAACATGGGTAGTTCGTCGAATTTTTTCGCTATTTGGTTCAAGGTTTGTTGCCAATCATGCTGCTTTTCGACGTTGATTCCTAAAGGATAGTTGACTGCAAAGTTACCAACGCTGTTAAAGAATGTTTGTTGGTTATCTATTGCTCTACCGTGACTGCGATGGCTAATTACTACCCAAGGTTGTTGGCTCCATTCTGCGGTTAATCGGTAAAGTACTCCCAGTAATAAGGTGTAGACGCTGCAACCGTAGTGTTTTTTGGCTTCCCTTAATAAGGTGCTGGTTTTTGTCTTATCTAAGGTGAATTTTTCTATGGCTGCTGTGGCTTCGGTGTTTGCTCCTTTTTGATAATCGCAGGGTATTGTTAAACTATAGTCTGCTGAAGGAAATTGATTTTTCCAGTAATCTACGTGAGTTGCAAAATTTCCTTGTTTTTCTTGCTCTTGCAAAACTTTGACGTAATCTTCGTAGGATGTAACTGGTTTATTCTCTGGTTTTTGGTTTCCCAATAGTTGAGTGTAGTTTGTCCACAATTCTTGGAAAATAACTCTGTTACTGAGCAAGTCACCAATCATATGATGTCCTACTAAGGATATGTCGTAACAAGTTTCGTTGACTTTAACGAGAATTACTTTCAATAGCGGGTATTGATTAAGTTGGAATTGTTGACCAATTTTTTGAATCAAGGTACAGATTTCTTTGTCTCGTTGCTCTTCATTTAAATGACTGCCATCATAATATTGCGTACATTGATTTGTTTCTGGGGTGAGTATTTTTTGTGTCCATTGTTCGTTTTCGCGAGTAAATACAGTACGCAATGCGGAATGACGTTCGATTAATAAGTTTAATGCTTGGTTAAATGTCTCTGCATCTAGGGCTTGGTGGAACAGAAAACGGGTATAACCATTCCATTGGTGGGGAGCATCGAAATATTCTACTAACCAGCGTTGTGCGGAGCCTAGGGGTAGATTTTGATTTTCTACTGGTTGGGAAGAATTTTCTGTGGCCCCTTTACCAGCTTTGAGAGCTTTGCGATCAAGTTTACCATTGTGGGTTTTGGGTAAATTATTCATCCATTCCCAACGTTGGGGAATCATGTAATCGGGTACTCGTTGAGCTAAATATTCTTTAATTACTTGCTTATCTTCTTGATTCCCTACTAAGTAAGTAACTAATCTTTTTTGTCCATCTTCATAATCTATAGCTAAGACTGCGGCTTCTTTAACTAATGGATGAGTATTGAGAATACTTTCTATTTCTCCTAATTCGATGCGGAAGCCGCGTATTTTTACTTGATTATCAATCCTTCCATGGTAGTCAATGTTTCCATCGGCATATTGAATTGCTAAATCGCCAGTTCTGTAAATAAAGTCGCCGGGAATCTCTTCAGGGAAGGGATTGGGACAAAATGCTTTGGCAGTGCGCTCTTCATCTTTAAGGTATCCTTTTGCAAGTTGTACGCCACCAAGCCATAATTCTCCCATTTCTCCTGGTGCAACTGGCTGCATTTTATCGTCGAGGATTTTGACGTAAACGTTATCAATTGCTTTACCGATGGGAATACTATTTTGGTCTTCACCGGGACGTTGTGGGATAATATGAGCAGTTACATCGATAGAAGCTTCTGTAGGTCCATAAAGGTTAGCAAGTCCAGTATTCATTCCATGTTTGTCAATCCAACTGCGAATAAAGTTGACTGGTAAAGCTTCACCGCTAAAGATTAACCACCGCAAGTCGGGGAAATTCCAGGTTTCGTCTTCTAAGGCGTTACAGAATTCTCCAAATAAGGAGGGAACAAAGTGCATGATGTTGATGCGGTTGTCTTTCAGCCATTGTGCTAACAACCAAGGATTTTTGACTGTTTTGGTTCCGATTGAACAAACTGTGGAACCATACATTAAGGGCCAAAAGAT
Organism: Cyanobacteria bacterium P01_D01_bin.50; assembly: GCA_039200565.1. Lineage (GTDB taxonomy): Bacteria > Cyanobacteriota > Cyanobacteriia > Cyanobacteriales > Nostocaceae > Rivularia. Next base: position 5,500 of record JBCCSG010000414.1, read on the forward strand.
TTCCCATACAGATATATCGAAGCAGCAAGATGTTTTTTGTGCGACTCTTTCTCCTGGTTGGAGTTGGAATGTTTTTTGCATCCACACTAAACGATTCATATAACCCCGGTGATTGAGCATTACTCCTTTGGGTTTACCTGTGGAGCCGGAGGTATATAATACTGTCATCAAGTCGTCGGGAGTATTGACGCAAGGTGGTTTAGACTCGGAATAATTTGACCAAGTTTGTTTGTTTTTTTGAGTTATTTTGTTCTCATATTCGCTGCTTTGTCCATTATCTAAGAACATTAAGGTTTCTAAGGACAATTCTTCAAGGGAACATGCGGCTAATTTTTCAGTTAAGGCATTTTGACTGAGGAGAATTTTGATTTCAGCATGTTCGATAATGTAGTGGATTCTTTCCTGGGGGTACATTGGATCTAAGGGAACATATGTTCCACCAGCTTTAAGAATACCTAAGATGCCGACAAACATTAAGGGGCCGCGTA
>JBCCSG010000415.1:0-5953 GCA_039200565.1 Cyanobacteria bacterium P01_D01_bin.50
CTTTTATTTATAGTTGCAGTAACTTTTGGAATTAGGAAATTAAAACTTTTAAGCCAAAATCATCCTTCAAACAATCTTCCACACTGTATTCTTTTGTCCAATTATTCAAAACAAAGAAAGGATTGTTCGCGTTTTGGATCGCTTTTTGTTGATCGATTTGAGCTTGCTTGTAAGCCATCTCTGCTGTTTCAATTTTGCTGTTTTGTTCTTGGATAACAGCTTCTAACTTCTCTTCATATTGTTGAAGCTGGAGCCTTTTTTTAGCAGCTTCGGATTTTTTATTTTCAAAGTTTTCCTTTGCTTTTTCTACATCTTCTATGGCTTGATCTGCTTGGTTTTTGAGATAGATATTTTCAGGTTTTGTTTCGATGCTTTTGACTTTCTTAATTGCCGTAATAACTTTTGTTTGCCAATCTTCTTTTGCTGCTTCTGCGATCTCTTCAGCTTGATTGACTTTTTTGAGAAGGTCATTTCTCATATTTTTAGCTTTATTAATCGCTTTTCTAGCCTGTCTTTTTACATCATCAAAAGCATTTTTAGTCACCTTTACTTTGTTAGATACTGTTGCTGCTTGTTGTGCTATGGATAATTTTCGATTCGCTTCTTGTACAATATGATTTGAATTTGCACGATTCCAAGTAGCTTGTGCAGTTTCAGGTGTCATCAATGCACCAGTTAAAGCAACAACGTCAGATACTACTTTCTTGTTGTTATCAAACATAATTTCAAATCCTTCTTTTATTACACGGAAATATTCGATAAATTCACTTACGATTGAAGTTTTTCGATTCCGTTAAATACATAATATCTCTGTAGTTTTTACAGTGTCTATAGTAACTATGGTTTTTCGCTTACTCTTTATAATTTTCTGGTTTGAGAAGTGCGAAAACCTAAGAATTGGAGTTTTGGAGCGGGTGATTAGAGAGAAAACTTCGGTAAACTCGTAAAACTACACCTCTGTTTACTAAGAAACCCAGATCGTTCAATTGTTTTCTCAGTATTTTCTAACATAAAATGCTGAAAATTGAAATTATTTTTATACTAAATCTGCGTTGTTTATCGGATTCAAAGTAATATTTAATACTCTTTAAAAATATTTTTGTCTAAATCTAAGAAAATTTTTTGAATACTACTGCGATCGCACTAATCGATTACCGGCTAAGAATTTCTCCCTCAATCCCTCCCTCTATCAGTTAAGTAATCTTGGAGTATAGGATTCATTTTACGCTCTTATGGGCGTTTTCCAATTTTTATTCACCAGATACGAAGTAGCTGATCGGTTGGTAATTTATAATTCGTAATAATTAGCCCACATTGGGAATCTTGCAATTATATCGTAAATCTTGTAAATATAGATCCCTTTTACCGCTAAGGTATGGCGAAGCCATTCACCCGAATTATTGATGCCGATATTTTATTACTGGGGGTGTGGCTGCAGAGTCGTTAGTTTTGGATAATTGATAATTGTTCATCGATAACTGTCATAATTAGTAGATGCGATTTTTGTCATTGTTTTTTGCTACTCTGCTTGCAGTAATTTTACTACCTATTCCCATGGTTGCTGCTACTCCTATTACTCCAGGAGATAATCTGGTTGTGGAAGGAATTCCACCGATTCCTTCCGATTTAGCACAAAAAGTCGAACGTTATACTCAATTTCGTTCTGCTGGTATTTCAAGTTGGCACCCGAGAAAACGCGAAATACTGATTTCGACGCGCTTTGGAGATACAGCTCAAGTACATCTAGTTAAGTCTCCTCTCGCTACTCGCCAACAATTAACATTTTTCCCTGAACCTGTTCGCGGTGCGAGTTTTCAACCTACTGATGGTAATTATTTTGTCTTTAGTAAAGATATTGGCGGTAATGAATTTAACCAAAATTATCGCTATGATTTGGATACTGGGGAAACCACTTTATTAACCGATGGTAAATCGAAAAACAGTCGTGGTCTATGGTCGAACCGTGGCGAACGCATGATTTACACTTCCACTCGTCGTACGGGTAATGATGCTGATTTTTACATTATTAATCCACAAAATCCCGCAAGCAATAAGTTATTAACAGAAAATGAAGGCGGTGGTTGGTATGGTTTGGATTGGTCGCCGGATGATGCTAAATTATTAGCATTGCAATATGTTTCGGTGAATGAGAGTTATCTATGGTTGATAGATACTTCAACAGGTCAAAAGCAGCGCTTATTACCCCAAGAAGGAGAGGAAAAGATTTCTTACGATGGGGGAATATTTAGTAAAGATGGCAAAGGTTTATATGTCATTAGCGATCGCGATTCTGAGTTTTCCCGGTTAGCATATGTTGAGTTAGATACTTTAGAGCATACTTATCTCAGCAAAAAGTTTCGTTGGGATGTTACCGATTTCGATCTTTCCGATGATGGTAATTACCTGGCTTTTGTCACCAATGAAGATGGAACTGGGGTATTGCATATTTTAAATACCGCTACGCGCCGTTTTAAGCGTTTACCAAAGCTTCCTATAGGGCAAGTATATGGCATCAGATGGCATAAAAATAATCGGGATTTAGGTTTTACCCTAATTTCAGCGAAATATACCGCCGATGCCTATTCTTTGAATATTCGCAATAATAAAGTTGAACGTTGGACTTTTAGTGAAACTGGCGGTATTAATACGACTAACTTCTCCGATGCTGAATTGGTAAGGTGGAAGAGTTTTGATGGGAGAACAATTTCCGGCTTTTTATATCAACCTCCTGCTAAGTTTACAGGAAAACGTCCGGTAATAATTAATATTCATGGCGGTCCGGAATCGCAATTTCGTCCTTCGTTCCTGGGACGATATAATTATTATCTGAATGAATTGGGTGTGGCGGTTTTATTTCCTAATGTTAGGGGTTCGACGGGATACGGTAAAACTTTTACTAAGTTAGATAATGGGTTTCGTCGGGAAGATTCGGTGAAAGATATTGGTACGTTACTTGATTGGATAGCGACGCAACCTGAATTAGATGCAGATAGAATTTTAGTTACTGGGGGAAGTTATGGCGGCTATATGTCTTTAGCTGTGGCGACTAAATACAGCGATAGAATCAAAGCTGCAATTGATATTGTGGGTATTTCCAATTTTGTTACTTTCCTAGAAAATACCAAGGGTTATCGGCGAGATTTACGAAGGGTGGAATACGGAGATGAAAGAGATCCAAAAATGCGGGAGTTTCTAGAAAAGATTTCTCCGACAAATAATGCCGAGAATATCAAAGTACCGTTGTTTGTAATTCATGGTAAAAATGACCCCAGGGTGCCGTTAATTGAAGCGGAGCAAATAGTTAAAACTGTGAGAAAGAATGATATACCAGTGTGGTATTTAATGGCAAAAGATGAAGGGCATGGATTTAGAAAGAAGAAGAATATTGACTTTCAATTTTATGCTACGGTGATGTTTATTACGGAGTTCTTAATAGGTAATGGGTAATTGGTAATTGGTAATTGAGCATGGGGCATTGCGCTCAAAGTTTCTATTTATATTGCTCCATGCTTTTTTGTGATTTATATTTCTTTTTCTAATTGTAGGGTGCTGTGACATACGAATTAATCTTACACTCGCCAAAATTAATGTGGTGGAGTACTAGTACCGCTGCGCGGAAGTCAAAAGTATCAAGGTAATAAGTATCAAGGTAATAAGTATTATAGAATAAGGGTTTTAACCTTTTAAAACGGGTACCTTATTTACGCCATGATGTACTAGTTATTTATAGCTTCAACTACTTTGTCAAAATCCCTAGCAAATACTTTTTGGTAATATTCCTCTAATTCTTCTACTCTAGTTGAGAAACTCAGCCCAGACATGGTAGCTTTTTGAATATATGCCATCAGCGGACGACGTAAAGTTTCATATTTCGTAAAAGTCTTTTGAATGGCTTCGGTATCGTTTAATTTATCTGAAGCAATAAGTTGATTAATTAGCTCCGTTATAGCTAACGAACTTTCTAATCCTTGATTAACTCCTTGCCCTGCAAAAGGTGGCATTCCGTGGGCTGCGTCACCGACTAAAACGACTCTACCTTGATACCAAGGGGACTGTAATGAAGAATTATCATCGTTATTTAATTTGGCTGTAGTGGGAAATGATAAAGAATTGACATCAGCAGCAGCATGAATATGGAAAGTACGGAATTGTATATTGTCGGGATTTGAGAGTCGTACTAAATCTTGAATCGGACTGGGAAAATTATCTTTTTCTAATTTTTGTAATGTTAAATTTTTTATCAGATATTTTTCCTGTAATTGATTTTTATCAAAAGGAAGATTGATGGCAAAAGCAAATTTACCCAGTGTTTTATTAACTAATATTATTCTTGGAGATATTTCAAAACCAGAATCTCTGGTTTTTGTACCTTGGGTAATAGTTACTATTGGTAAACATTGTAAAAATTTTGCTTTAATTTCTGATGCTATTTTTTCTGGAATATCAGTTATTTCTGGAACGAAAATAGCTGCATATCCTGAATATTTAGGAATCGAAAAGTTATCGTAAATAGTATTTTTATAAATAGCTTTGCGAACGGTTGAATTGATTCCATCTGCTGCAATAACTAGTTTTGCTCGAAAAGATATCCGTGCGGATTCTTCAATACTACTACTTATATTTGAGGGTTGAGTTTGCGCTGTACTTTTCTGGGAATTCCAGTGGGCATAAGGATTAGCCTCTAAAGTTGTATCGGATAAACAATCAACTCGAACCCATTGATTTTCCGATTCATGTACAACATTGACGCAGCGATGATTCGCTTTTACTTGTTCTTGAGGAAGTAAGTTTCTTAAAGCTGTCTGTAAATCAAACCAAGCTATACTTACTCTACCTTCACCATATTTTTCCAACCACTCGTTATAATCAAGCGCAATTGAACGGATTATTTTTCCTTGCAAGTCTCTGATATACCATTGAGGTGAAGGTTGAGGAGACTTTTTTGCATGATTAATAACTCCCAAAGAATCCTTGACTTCGGTATAAGCTTTAACGTCTAAATATTTTAAAGCTTTTAATCCATTAGGAAGAATATCTACAGCTTGCCCAACTCGACGAAAAGACCGAGTTTGGTCTAAAACAAGAATATTCTCAATTCTACGCTTTCTCAGACCGTTAGCTATTGCTAATCCTACCGGTCCTGCACCCACTACAATAACATCATAAGTATGCATGATGGAATTTGGTCGTTAGTTAAATTGATGGTGGCAAATACCAATAATACATTAAAGAAAACTTATAAATTACTCAAGACTTACTTCTGCTGTTGTGCGACTTCTCCCTTCTTTCTGCGAAAGTCCTCAAAATTATTGCGAATAGTCACCATATTAGGATGATTTGCACCCAAAACCCGTTCTGCAATTTCTACAGCTTGGATATAAACCGGTTCAGCTTCATCGTACTTTCCTTGACTGTCGTAGAGTAAAGCTAAATTGTTCAAACTGGTTGCTGTGTGGGGATGATTTTCTCCCAAACGCGATAAGCCCGGGGCGGGGCATGCGAAGAGCGATCGCGCTAGCTGTAATAGCTTCCATAATCGTTTTGATCGAGAGGAATTACATTACAGGATACATAAATGATTAGTAATATTCCGTAAAACGCCAAAATTAGTAGGAAGTAGAGAGTAGAGAGTAGTGAATGGTGAATAGTGAGTGGAGTAAGGTTCTTTTTCTACCCCCTCTCCCCCCTCTACCCCCTCTTCCCCCTCTACCTTTACGAAATCTAATGTATTAAACTATCTTCCCAACATCTCTTTAATTTGGTCAATTAAACTCGTACCACCCCAAATTGCCACTGCAAAAATCGAACCGATTAAAATTGCTGCGATCGCACAAATAGTTAAACCTGCTAAACTAATTGCACCGTCATCTTCCAATAAACCAAAACCAGTGACAAAAATCCCAATTGCTGGTAAAGTGTTTGTTCCGGGGATCGGAATCATCATAAAAATCGA
>JBCCSG010000416.1:0-5953 GCA_039200565.1 Cyanobacteria bacterium P01_D01_bin.50
GTTATGGCTGCTTGTAGAGTTGAAACGGACATACAGGTACCGCCTATGGCACCAGCCATTGTAGTGATATGCTCTTCCATCAACGTACCACCGATATCGTTACAACCACAATTTAGAGCCTTAGAAGCCCCATCAATTCCTAATTTTACCCAACTAGGTTGATGGTTTTGTATCCAATTCCCTAAATAAATTCTCGCTACAGCAGTAAGTAAAAGTGATGAATCTAACTCTGGCTGATCGCGTCCTACACGACGACGTAAGGGTTTTGGCGCTTCTTGACCGACAAATGGTAATAAAATGAACTCCGTTATCCGAGCCGGATAAGCTTTGTCAACGGCAGTTTTTTGTAGCGATCGCAATTTTTCTAAATGTCCAATTTGTTGTTCTGGGGTTTCGATATGTCCCGACAACATTGTGCTGGTAGTGGGTAAACCTAATTGATGGGCAGTACCGACTATTTCTAACCAAGTTGCGGCATTAATTTTCTCTGGGCAAAGAATACGCCTAACTTCATCATCTAATACTTCTGCCGCAGTTCCGGGCATGGAACCCACACCAGCATCTCTTAAGGTAGTTATTACTTCTGCATAACTTAATCCATCAAGTCTGGCAATGAATTGCACTTCCTGGGGAGAAAAAGCATGAAGATGTAATTGAGGAAATTCTTCTTTAATCGTTTTTACTAACCTGAGATAGTAAGGTAAAGATTTACCATCTATTTTCGCTTCGGGGTTTAATCCACCTTGCATACAGATTTCCGTGGCACCGCGTTTTACCGCATCTGTAGTTTTTTCTAAAATTTGGCCCCAATCCAACCAGTAAGAACCTGTATCGCCTTCATTTCTCCGAAAAGCACAAAAACTGCAATGCTGCTCGCATATGTTAGTAAAATTAATATTTCGGTTGATTATATAGGTAACAGTATCTCCTACTTGAGAAAATCGTAACTTGTCGGCTGTTGTATGAATAGCGGCGATCGCACTGGGTTCAGTTTGTTTTAATAATGTAATTCCTTCTGAGTGAGATAAATCATCTTCTTTTAAGGCGCGCTCAAGAATTGTATCAACTTTATTTTTCACAGGAATTTTTCAAAAAATAGCTTTTCTCAACAATTAAGACACTTATTTCATTGTTGCAGCTAATATCAATTTGTAACCCCTGCTTAGGGAACTAAATTAATCAAAATAATCGGAGATGGGGGAGATGGGGAGATGGCGAGATTGGGAGATGGGGGGATGAAGAGAATTCCAAACTCATTACTTATTACTCATTACTCATTACTCACTACTCACTACTCACTACTCACCACTCACTTTTATCCATTACCCATTCTAAAGAAGCTAATTTCAAGCATAATTACTAAAAGCACTTTGCCAGCATATTCTTTTTCTTCATGAGTATCATTCAACCGAAGAAGCTTTTATCAGTGCCCAACGGCTCTTTACAGATTCCTGGATTACCTACAGAAGTCGGTGTTACAAATCAAAGCATTCTATTCTCGTTGGTTATTCCTACATACCTTGAAGCTGGAAATATCAATCAAATCGTTACTGAATTGAGTAGCTTGCTTGATGAAAGCATCCCTGGAGATTACGAACTAATTATAGTTGATGATAATAGTCCGGATGGTACTTGGGAAGTGGCCTTGTCCATGATGTCAGAATTCCCGCAATTACAGGTGATGCGCCGTCAAAATGAACGTGGACTTTCTTCAGCCGTAATTCGTGGGTGGCAAAGTGCCAGAGGGCGAGTATTAGGTGTAATCGATGGAGATTTGCAGCATCCACCCCACATGCTGTTGCAATTACTAAAGGCTATTGAAAAAGGAGCAGATTTAGCGGTTGCCAGTCGTCATGTAGAAGGTGGTGGGGTAAGTCGCTGGAGTTTTATTCGGCGTTTTTTATCTCGTGGCGCTCAGTTGTTGGGGCTAATGATCGTACCACAAATCATGGGTAGAGTTTCCGATCCGATGAGTGGTTATTTTATGGTGCGTCGTAGCTGTGTAGAAGATACAATTTTCAACCCTATAGGCTACAAAATTCTTCTAGAAGTTTTGGGGAGAGGAAGAGTAAGGGAAATCGCGGAATTGGGTTATGTATTTTGCGAACGTCATGATGGAGAAAGTAAAGTGAATTGGAAACATTATCTTGACTATATCCGCCACTTACTGAGATTGCGTTTTTCCACAGAAACGGTAGAACAATTTAGCCAGCCTTGGGGTTTTCCTATTGGCAGATTTATTCGCTTTGGTTTAGTAGGTTTAAGTGGAGTATTTGTAGATATGGCGATACTTTACTTACTTAGCGACCCCAATACTTTAGCTTTACCTTTAACTCGCAGTAAAATTATTGCAGGAGAAATTGCTATTTGTAATAATTTTCTGTGGAATGACGCTTGGACTTTTGCCGATGTTGCCATACAACAACAAGGATGGCATCAACGTTTGAAGCGATTCTTGAAATTCAACATTATTTGTCTGGCAGGATTAGTAATCAATGTATTAGTGTTGAATTTAGTATTTAATTTTGTAAATTCCAATCGTTATATTGCAAATCTAATTGCAATTGCTGTGGCTACCCTGTGGAATTTTTGGGTAAACCTCAAACTTAGTTGGCGAGTCACGCAAATCAAATAGTTTGATTACAAAACAAAGCGAACTTTAATCATACAAGAGCGTCTAGTATCAAACTAGACGTGTTAATAGTTAGCTATGAAAGCTCGCATATATTCCCGAGGGTACCTTTTGCTGCTTTTGGTTTGGCTAGTCATCGGAATTGGCTTGCGTTTAAGTAATCTGTCTGGTAAGTCTCCTTGGACTGACGAATTTTCGACTTTAGTATTTAGCTTGGGAAATAGTTTTTTAGGAGTACCTTTAGATAAAGCTATTACTATTGATACTCTATTGCAACCGCTACAACCAAATTCCGCAGCTGGTATTGGTGATGTCTTGAAACATTTGTTAAACGAAAGTAATCATCCGCCGCTGTATTTTACCTTAACTCACTTGTGGTTAAAGTTGTTTCCGACATCTGAAGGCTTAGTTTCTGTATGGGGTGCGCGCTTACTTGCTGCTATCTTCGGTGGATTATCAATTCCGGCGATATTCGGTTTAAGCTGGCTGACATTTCGTTCCCGTTTGATAAGTCATTTCGCTGCGGCAATGATGGCTGTATCTCCTTTTGGTATTTTTTTAGCGCAAGAAGCGCGTCATTATACTTTGGCTATTCTATGGGCGATCGCTTCTCTTGCTTGTTTAGTTATTACCCTACGTCATATAAAAAACCGCACTCAATTACCCGTTTCTATCGCACTTGCTTGGGTAATTATTAACGCTTTAGGAATTGCAACTCATTACTTTTTTGCTCTCACTCTTTGTGCTGAAGTCTTTGTTTTGATATTTATGATATGGCGAGAATGGAAAGACAAAGAGGTAATAGTCAAAGGGCGCACTTTTAACCTTATTAATTCTCCATGGAAACGTATTTATGCTGTTGCTTTTGGTACTTTTGTAGCAGGAGTAGTATGGCTACCAATATTTATCAACAACAGTTATGGCAATGAATTAACCGATTGGATTCAAGGAGAGCGTGTTGGATTTGCTTGGATAAGTCCGATTTTTCAAGCAATGGCTGCTTGGATTACGATGATTTCCTTGCTACCAGTTGAAGCACCTCAATTAGCAGTAGTAATTGCTTCTGGATTGGTGATGTTAATGTTCTTTATTTGGTTCACACCAATTTTTATTCGTGCTTACAAAGTTCAACTATCATCACCGCAAACTCAATTAATGACTCAGGCTTTATCTAGCTTGATTTTAGGAGCAATTATTTTATTCTTTATATTTACCTATTTTCTCGGAATTGACTTAACACGGGGTGCTAGATATAACTTTGTATACTTTCCGGCAGTAATAGTTTTACTTGGAGCTATTCTAGCGGCTATCTGGGATACTAAAAATCAAGAAAAATTGAAGTGGGGAATAACTGGGAAACAAGCGGTAGCAATAATTTTGCTTATGGGATTTATCAGTTCAATTACTGTTATTTGTAATTTAGGATATCAAAAATACTACCGTCCAGATATTTTTGTGAAACTAATTGAAAAGACATCTACCTCTCCAGTGCTTATTGCTACTACTCAAAAAACTCACGTTCAAATAGGGGAAATGATGGGAGTTGCTCTGGAGTTTAAAATTCAAAAATCCAATAGTCAGCCAAAATTTTTACTTGCTCATCTTGAGGCTGACAGGAAAGCTTCTACAATTACTTTGCAAAATACATTAAAAACATTAACACGACCAATTGATTTATGGCTGGTAAATTTTCATGCACCAGCCGAAGTAAACAACTGTATTGCAGACGATCGATCTTTACCAAGTGTAAACGGTTATGAATACGAACTGTTTCACTGTCGATAAATAATATTTGGGAATGGGAGAGGGCATAGGGAGATGGGGAGATGGGGAGATGGGGAGATGGGGAGATGGGGAGATGGGGAGAATTCTGGCATTCAAAATTCAAAACTCCTCGCTACTCACCACTCACTACTCACTACTCACTCTTAACTCCTCGCTACTCACCACTCACTACTCACTCTTAACTCCTAACTCAGAAAAACCCGCTATTCTTCGCAGATTTGAACAGCGAATTAACTCTAGGAAATTTAAAGTAGAGCGCTTTTCAATTTCCGCAACAGTTTCGATTGCTTTTAATAGATATTCTGCTGCTTCTGCCTCGCTATAACCTCGTCGTTGTACTAAACGGATAGCAGCCATATCAGCAGCAATTTCTGATTCTTGAGAATGGTTGTTGCGCCAGATACGAAGCATGGCGATCGCACTTAATCCACCAGCAGCAACAACACCCACCGCATCACCTTGAGCCGATTCTATCAAGCCACCAAAAAGTCCAGCCAGCACGACACCTTGATATATATTAGGCTTAAACCACTGTATCCCACTCAACCAGCTAACATTACGTAACAGCAGTAAGTCTCTTTGTCGTTGTGTCAGATTACGCCATAAATCAAAATTAATATATATTAGTCTTTCTCTATGCCAAGGTAATGGAAATGTTATATCAATGACTTTTTTCTGTTCCGGCTTACTAAGAATTTTTACTGTACTGATCGCAGAAGCAGGCATTAAATCTGACAAACGACGAATTTCTACCTTTGGCTCCATAATTAAAAGTTGTGAAAAGGGAGTTGGGCTAAGCCCGCACGCTCCACATGAATGGACATTGAGAATAGGTACTTAGGAAGAATTTTGATCTTCTGCATGATATTGTTTTTAGAATCTCATATACCTGCTGAAATATTGACAAATATAACTGAAATACTAATAACCTATTTATAGTCATTGAGACATTATGTGGCAATCCCAACCCATTACAAAGTAAAGTAAATTTATAGCTCTCCCAATCCCTCATGGTCACTAAACATTAATTTTTATGGATGCTTTTGCTCCTTCACCCCCTGACTGGACAAAAGAGGCAACTCATGCCTTAGAATTTTACTGTCCTAAATGTGGTTCAACTAGTCGCGAAGCCGAAAAAGTTTGGATAAATAGACGCTCTCCTGTAGTTACAGAAGAACATCGTCGCAAATGGCAGGAATTTTACTACTGTAATTGTGGTCATGTATGGTGGGCTTGGAGTAGCGACAGGCCACCAGCCGATAATTCGTAATAAACTCAATATTGTCCCCTCCCCTTAATAAAGGCAGGGTTAGGGTGAGGTTAAGGATAAAAATATTAAAAAACCTGCATTCGCAGGCTCTGTAAAGATAACTCCATCTTTCTAGGATGGGGTTTATTGTAGAGACGGGTCGATATTACGTCTCATATCATGTCATTACCAGCGAAAAGCAACTTAATCCCTCCGATACTGGAATTGCTTTCCTACAAACCTAAGTCCTAATAATTAGGAGATTTAGAACTTGAAGGTTGTACGTA
>JBCCSG010000417.1:0-5922 GCA_039200565.1 Cyanobacteria bacterium P01_D01_bin.50
ATAATTGCTGAAGAATTAAACGGTGAAGACGTAACGGTAGTTTTATTTGAATCTAAAATCTAAAATCTAAAATCTAAAATCTTTTCAACCATTCTAAAGCTGCTTCCACATCTTCGACTCGTTTACCTTGGGGAAGTATGGGGCGTTTTACCATCACCACTTTCACCCCTAACTCTCGCGCAGCAATAATTTTCGCTTTTGTTGCATCGCCGCCACTATTTTTACTCACGACGGTATCAATATCATATTTCTTCAATAATTGCTTTTCCATATCCTTATCAAAGGGTCCTCGATCGAGTAAAAGCAGACCTTTTGGTAGTAAAATATTTGAAGAAGGTTTCTCGATCGCTCGCATCAAAAACCAGATATTTTCAAATTGTGCAAAAGCTGTGATTTCTTGTCTGCCAATTGTTAAAAATACTCGCTGGGCAAAACTCGGTAAAATTGCTGCTGCTGTTGGTATATTTTCAACTCCTATCCAATTATCACCTGTAACAGGTTCCCATGGGGGACGAACTAAAATTAACCGTGGTAATCCTAATTGATTTGCAGCTATAGCAGAATTTTCAGATATTTGCGCCGCAAAAGGGTGTGTAGCATCGATAAGTAAATCAATCTTTGCTTCTTGCAGATATTGAGTCAAACCCGCGACACCACCAAAACCACCAACGCGGGAATTCTGCGATGTTACAGCTTGACGAGTACGCCCTGCCAACGATAATTTTACTTCAATATGGGGTAGTAAGCCAGCTTGTTTTGCTAATTCAGAAGCTTCTTGAGTTCCGCCAAGAATCAATAAAGTAAGAGTCAAGTTAGAATTTAGAATTTAGAATTTAGAATTTAGAATTAAAATAAAATCCCCGTAAATAAATTTAGGGGCTTGTACCATCAAGGAATGATTGGTCAAAATATTTTTTAATAAATCCTATCCTAAAGCATCAAAATATCCTTGCATATAACAATAGCGATACAGGTTATTTACATTTATAAGTTGCTTTTGTAAAGAATTTTTACCTGTATAATAACCTATGAGATAAGCATTATATCCAGAACCTTTTTGACAATCATTTCGAGTAAAACCATTGGCATCTTGAGAAGATATAAGAAGCGAAGTGAGACTTAAGCAAGCCAAGAACACCCATGGAAATTTTTTAAGAAGAAAAAAATTCTTATTAAAACCCGTCAAATAGATTAAAGACTTGAAAAACATATTTCGGGAGTTGGAATTAGAAATTGAATATTACATTATCGAATATTACCAAAGTTCTAGGTCACCAAATAATTTTTAATATAGCACTTATAAGTTAAATCTCAATTAACTTTCATAGGAATGGCCGCAACTGGCACATTTTTTTGTAGGGGAGGCAAAAAGTGGTGTAGATTTTCTTCCCACTTTATTGCCGTTGCTGTGACACTTTGACTGATTTTTAACGTAATAATAAGGCTTTTATTGTCACGCACCATCCGAGTCTTGTGAGGCTTGCGTAAGTCCTGTTTCAATATTTTTAATTATAAAATTGTAATTGTACACAGAAATTAATATTTCGATATTTTAGTATATTACAATAAAAAAACCCAGTTGCTTTAGCGCAACCGGGTTAAGTTGTTATTCAACTACCCAAAACACATTGTTACCACGCTTGTATTATGCATTGCTTTGCTCAAGGTTAACTTTCACTACTTTATTTTTTTCTTCTTGAGCTTTAGGCAAATGTAGATTCAAAATACCATCTTTGTAATCAGCCTTAACATCGGTATTTTGAATACGTGCTGGTAAAGGAATTACGCGCTCAAACCTACCGTAACGGAACTCACTTCTTTTAGTACCGTTTTGTTCGGTTGTATTTTCTTCCTTGCGCTCTCCTCTGATAGAAACCGCATTTTCGGTAACTTGAATATCCAAGTCTTTTGCATTCATACCTGGAAGCTCTAACTTCAAGTTTACAGCATCGTCGGTTTCCGATAACTCAGCCGCAGGAACTTTGGAAAAATTACTAAAATCCGAATTATCAGAAGTAAGCATATCGTCGAATAAACGATTGAAGCTTCTTTGCAAAGCGTTCATTTCTTGCCAAGGATTGTAACGTGATAAAGCCATATTAATTAACCTCTTTTGTCTGTATTAGTTGTTTGCTTTGATTACTATATTAATGAAGCTAAAAGCTAGTGAAAATTCGGCTTTTATCACAAATTAAATGAAGAAAACCGACCAATTATAAGTAGAGTATATTATGTTCGGTTAACTGTAAAAATATCAGTACGGTAAACCATAAAAAATGTAGAGACACTCACGGGTACCCATAATATTTTTTTCTGAACCCTTCACATAACAGCGTTTCTAGAGCAATCTAAAAAAATTACAATAGTACAATAATTCAACTAATAACCATCTTTTAAGCTGATAACACTGGAATTTTTATCTGATAACTCCGCATCAGCTTTTTTAAGTTCTGATTCAGTTGCTGAAATATGTTCTTCCAAAATAGCTAAATTACGAATATTAGATTTATAGAAAGCATCGAACACATCGCCAATTAACGGTACAGCACTAACAACCGCTTCCAAACCAACGTTAAAAATCATCTTTTTGAGATTATTGTGCGATACACCAACACGAGTTGCGAGATAAATAATGTAACCTGAAATTACCGTACCGATCATATCTCCAGCACCGGGAATTAAACCAATAATTGGATCCAATCCGATGCGGAATTTTGTGCCGGGAATACCAATAGCAGTATCCATCAGCCGACTGAATTTACGAATCCGATTAAGAGTAGTCAGTTTTTTTGCAGTATCCATAATTAATATATTTGCATCGGTTACTAATCTTCGTCTTATATCGCCAGAAATAATCGGTAAATTGAGTAACTCTATAAAAAGATATGCTTTTGCATGAGTAAAGTTTTTAACCTCGGGCAGTCAAGGATGCCTACCCCACAAGAAAAATCTCATTACTATACAACCCTAGGATTTTACATAGCTACAGCAACACCAAATTTTTTCAAATCATCTTGTCAGAGATTATTTTACCTTTAACCGCAGAAGGCTCACATCTCACCCGATAGGGGAGTGTGAGATGAATGCGAGGATAAAAGTCTTGCGTCCTAAATTGCAATGTTAATTTATTGACGAGTCTTTTAGGACAGCGAGACTTTTATCAATCTCTTCGGATGGCAACGAGTCAATTAAATCTTCAAGAATTGCAGTCATAGTTTTATCCTTACTTGCCGCATATTGACGCAACTTATTGAGCCGTCTTTCGCTAATTCGTATTCGTAAACCTTTATTTTTCATTTTACGTGTGTACATCGTTATAACTTTATGTTACTATGTTTATAGGTCGAAACAAGGAATAAATCAATGATAACTTCTTACCAGTACAAAATTAAGCCGACAAAAGAGCAAGCAGCAAAGATTGATAACACATTAAATATGTTGCGTCATCAATATAATTTTATGTTGGCTCAAAGATTTAATTGGTATGAACAGAATCGTTGTTCTCTTGATAGATGTCCTCTTATTTGTCATCTTCCAGAATTAAAAAACAGACCTAGTAAAGCAAGTCAAGAAAAAAGCTTAATTCAACTAAAAAAAGATAGACCGTGGTACAAAGAAATCCACTCTCAAGTATTACAGGAAGTTCCTAAAAGAGTTGAAAAAGCTTTTGATAGATGGTTGAAGTGCGATTCGTTGTAAGTAGAATCACGGTAGTTAGTCCGTACATATACTTACCAGTGAAAACTTGATTAAAAACCAAGCACTGAACTCTTAGATTGATAGAGGTGCAAGTCCTCTCCGCAAGATTCATGCGTGACTCCTTATCTGCCCACACCGAACAAGCTCGTTTCTTGTAGAGTGAAGCTGGGAACAGGGCGCAACCAGAAGACTGTTATGGGTTTACACTGGCGCTAATAGGGAGTTCCTACGGTGAAACAGAGCCTAGAAAAGTGACCTAATCTAAAGCAAGGCATAACTCAAACCCTTGACTTAATCGGAGTTCATACCCGCTGCATTTTTTTAACGATAGCAGCAAGAATCTTGGGTATCCGGGGGTTAAATTGGCTACACCTAATGGAACGAAAAGAGGTAATAGAAATACCTCATCATCTAGGGGAACGAATAAAAACGAATCAAAAGGTCACGGAACGGTCGAACTCCGTGTAGGTAAGACGAGATACGGAACTCTTTTGATTCGGGTAGGATGCGGCGTAATTGCTGCAAGGTATTCAGAAAACACGCGAACGGAGTTAGAGCATGATTAGGCACAGTTATAAAACTAGTGAATCTTGGCTTAAACTAAATTGGAAGAAATTCCGTAAAGATTTATTCCGCCTACAATGTCGGGTGTTCAAAGCAGTTCGAGCAGGAGACAAGCGTAAAGCTTTGTCACTTCAAAAACTTATTCTGAAATCCAAAGCAGCTAGATATCTGGCGATTCGTCAAGTAACTCGCGATTACGCAGGCAAGAAAACAGCGGGTATCGACGGCAAAAAATCCCTCAACTTCAAAGAGAGATTTGAACTTGAAATACTTCTGAAAAGTACCAGCAATAACTGGCATCACCAGAAGCTACGTAGTATTCCCATCCCTAAAAAAGATGGAACTACCAGAATGCTGAAAATCCCAACTATGGCAGACAGAGCTTGGCAATGCCTAGCAAAATATGCCCTAGAACCTGCACACGAGGCAACATTCCATGCAAATAGTTACGGTTTTAGACCTGGACGTTCAGCGCATGATGCTCAGAAAATCCTATTTAATAACCTGCGCTCATACTGCAACGGAATAGACAAACGAGTCATAGAACTCGATATCGAAAAGTGCTTCGATAGGATAAATCACACCACAATAATGGATAACCTTATCGCCCCAAAAGGCATTAAATTGGGCATATTCCGATGTTTAAAAACAGGAATAAACCCAGAATTTCCCGAACAAGGTACACCCCAAGGTGGAGTGATAAGCCCACTTTTAGCTAACATCGCGTTAAACGGTATCGAAAGCATCTATAGATGCCATAAAAAAACAGCCATAAGACTTACAGACAATACTTCACCAAGATATATTGTTGAACCATCAATCCGTTATGCGGACGACATGGTAGTAATTCTTAGACCAGAAGATAACGCAAATGAAATACTCGACAAAATCAGTCAATTCCTAGCTTCTAGAGGAATGAAGATAAGTGAGAGGAAAACAAAGATAACCGCCGCGACAGACGGATTTGATTTTTTGGGCTGGCACTTTAAAGTGCAAAGCAACGGAAAATTTAGAAGTACTCCCTCAGTGGAGAACTTTAAACAATTCCGTGAAAAAGTTAAAGAAATCGTCAACTGCTCAAATTATGGCTCTAAGGTAAAAGCTGAAAAGCTAGCACCAATAGTTAGAGGTTGGAGAAATTACCATAAGTTCTGTAAGATGGATGGGTCAAGGTTCTCACTTTGGCACATCAGGAACAGAGCCTGGAAAGTTTTCAATAAAGAAAATAAGAACACAAAGGAATCAACAACCAAATTGGTTGAAAAAGCGTTCCCAAAAGTTTCTTACTCCGAAAATAAACACGTCAACGTCCAAGGAACAAAATCCCCTTACGACAAAGATATAACCTACTGGAGTAATCGCAACAGCAAGTTATATGACGGTCTAATCTCTAAAGCCCTTAAAAGGCAAAACCATTCATGTGCAAAATGTGGTTTGAAGTTTACAAGCGAAGAACGAATAAACCTACATCACATTGATGGTAATCATAACAACTGGAAAACCAAAAATCTAGTGGCAATACACGAATCTTGCCATGATTACATTCACATGAGCAAAAGCTACAAAGCTTAAGAATATCGGGAGCCGGATGCAGGGAAACTCGCACGTCCGGATCTAACTGAGAGGTGCCCCGGATAATACCGGGCATCGACTCAACCA
>JBCCSG010000418.1:0-5906 GCA_039200565.1 Cyanobacteria bacterium P01_D01_bin.50
CACTAGCCACATTATTTGACCGCGTTGACAGATTAATGTCCTTTGAATTGATTTGAACATAAATATATATCTAAATCAACCACGAATAATGCAAAATTATTCGCAATGGACGTAACTGGATTAGCTTTGTGCCCACCTATATTGTACTTTTAGTGGACTAAGCTGTTGTGCATTAAAAATGCACAACAGCAAGTCAAAAGTCAAAAGTAATATTGTTTGAGCCATCACTATCGAATCGAATAATATACAACTTAGATGCGTAGCAGCTTACTAAAATAGCCCGCAGCCTGCAAGACTGGGGCTAGAATCTTGATTTTGATTAAAACTTCAAGTATTGCCTTACACTACTTAGAGCAGGGAACTTACACGTCGTAGTCTAGTGTCATATCGCGTATTAAAATTGCCTTGCCATTAGGATCGAAAACGTAGAGAATGATCGCTTTTTCCTTTGCAGGATTGTAGATAATTTGATAGCGATACTGACCATTTTTGAATGTGTAGATATAAGCTTGTTCTTCCCGTGAAGTTGTGGGATTTTTCAAGGTTAACTCAGAACCAGTTTTTGTGTTTTCGCCTTCATAGATATAGGTTCCAGACTGGTTCATACTAAGTCTAACAACCCACTCCTGGTTTGCATCAACAAAGGTTCCTTGAGGGCGAGCATAACCCTTAATCATATTGCGATTTAGAATCACATTACCACTGGGATTGAAAACGTAGAGAGCAATAACTTTAGGTCTGGAAGCATTGTAGATTACTTGATAGCGATACTGACCATTTTTGAAAGTATATTTATAGGCTTGTTCTTCTCGTGAAAGTTCAGGATCTTTTAATGTCAATGAATTGCCATTTTTTGTGTTCGTAGCTTGATAAGTATAAACCCCAAATTCGTCTAGATACAAACGAAGTTCCCATTCCTGCTTTGTATCAGCAAAAGTACCTTTTGGACGAACGAAGTCTGTAGGCATAGCAGAAGCACTGTTTGCGTTAATAACTTCTGTAATTGCGGGTGCAGATAAACCGATAACAGATGCTAGAGCAATAGCTTTAATATTCATCAACTTGTTTCCTTTGTTTAGTGTTAGCAGTGTTTTGCTTTGTCTACATAAGGCTTCATTTTGGCAATATATTTTCCGTATTTATAGTTTGAAAATATACCACGATGAAAATTGTCATACAGAAATCCACTATCAATAGGCATATTTCTTTAGATATAGGTAGACGGATTTAAAATCGTCCCACTCAACCTCACCACGCCACTTGCACATCCAGGGAACTTGGTGCAGCAGTGGCTCCCCTTCCCCTCTCCTTAATAAGGAGAGGGGTGCCCAGAGGGCGGGGTGAGGTTAATTGTCCTTACAACAATTTGCTCTGTAATCCATTCAGCCGCAGCATATTTCACAGGTTGAAGGTTTTTCGTTGGTGGTTGAGATGCGGCGATCGCACTTAAAATTTCTTCGAGGGGATTCCCTGGGCTTTTAGTGCCAAAGGAGACAAGGGGTTGATCGAGAGGAGGTAATTCTAACCAGTGGAAATCTGTAGCACCTACTGTCGCAAATACTTTGATAATATCTTGCGCTTCTTGATATCCGTTTGGTAGATTTGCTTGTAGTGGTAGAATTTCTTCTTGTCCCGGGTCAAATGTAATAAAATTTCCTCCACCATGGGGATAAATTTGCTCAATGCTCCAATCATTTTGTAAGGCTAGTACTGTGACGTTGAGGGATTGAGAAGAATCATTGCGGATACGTATAAATATCCACTCTCCAACTTTTATCTGTGGTGTGTTACCAGGGTGACTAATTGGCTGTGGTTCAGGCTTTTCTGCTGGATCGTAGTTTGTTTGTTTTCCTGCCAATTCTACTGTAAAAGCCAGTTTATGCCCTGGTAAGTTGGATTTATGATAATAATTGTCAAGCTGTTGCACTGCTCGATATTTCGCTAAATGTATTAAGCGCTTGACTAGGGTAATAGCAGCATCTGCATGATTATATTTTACAGTTGGTCGTATATTTTTAATCGGTGTACCGCTAGGATCGCAAATTTCATATTCACCGTTGTTATTTAAACAAATTTGGTAATCAGCATTTTCATCAGCAGAGGCTAATTCTATCCAACCTGGAGCAGTTTTTATTTCATTAGAGATAGTTTGCAATGCTTGATGTTGAATTTGATAAACTTGTGGAGATAATTCGTTTTCTGCTTTGGCAAACAGACGCACCTTTTGAACCAGTTTGACGGATTTAGGATTGATTAGTAGAGCCTGAGAACCTTGTTCAATAGCTTCTTCAGAAAAGACTTCTGTCAGCTCGCACCAAGATTCTGTAGCTCCAAGTTGTGTGATTTCAGCTACAGCCAATCGCTGTTCTACTGATGTAAAATCTGTTGTACCATGAGGATAAATGGCAAATTGGGTGCCTTGACGAAGACCTTGTACTTGACCTGCATTAATTAAAAGCTGTTTGTTTGCTTCGACTTTCATCACGTTTACAGCGTATTCAAGTGAAGTGCGATCGCTACCAAAAACAATGCGATCGCCTTCTCCTTGTAGTTGAGGAGTTTGCCTTTGAAATTGACTATTTATCTTGGCAAAAATGCGATCGTGGAGTACTTTATAGGTTAGTCCAGGTTGAAGGGAATATAGACAGTCTAACAACCAATAGGTAAGAGCGCCGTTACGTTCATTGCCATTAAAAGCATATTCAACAGCAGATTCATTTTGACGACAAGCAGCTAAGAGAACGTAACCTTTCGGTTCAGGAAGCCAACCACTTTCTAGAGTGACGTTGCGAGTTTCTGATGTGGTTAGGGCTTTCCAGGTTTGAGTTAATTCTGTCTCTGTAGCCACTAGACTTTCTATAGGTCTTGCTGTAGTATCGATAGTGTCTAATCCCCGGATATCGCAATCATCCCCTCTTGTTGCTCCTCCGGAATGACAACTATCCAAAATGACGGTGACAATTAAACCTTTATCGACCATTCTTTCTAAAAGTTTGGCTAATTCAATGTCACGGAGATAGCGTGCGTTAGGCTTACCAATATCATAAGGAACAAGGGTTTCATCAATGCCATTTTCTCCCTTGAGTTGGGGATAATTGGTTTGAGCACGCCCTCCATGCCCGGAATAGTGGATATAAATTTGGTCATCAGGTTGAGCGATTTGGGTGAGATGAGTGAACATCTTCACCATATTTTCGTAGGTTGGTAATTTGTCTGGTGGTTCTGATGGTTCGAGTTCACCAGTAGCTGTGAGGGTGAAGATTTGGTTGTCTGGGACTTTTAGTTTGAGTTTGAAGAAGTCGGTGACTTGGTTGATATCGCGGACAGATCCAGCGAGGTTTCTGTAGGAGGTTCCGTCGGGGAGTCGGTTGGGGATGTAGCAGTCGATGCCGATTAGGAGAGCGTATAGGTTGGAGTTTGGCATATTGATAAATTATTTTTTTAACGCAGAGGGGCGCGGAGGTAAGCGCGGAGGTTCGCGGAGTTTTGTTGAAATGATATAACGCACCAATGATAAAGCTTTGGTGCGTTGTGGGTTTTTGGAGATGACACCCTAGAAATAGTTTTGCAGTCACGAGGGTAGCTGGTTTCTAGTTATTGTATAGAGGGACTTTGTTCTGTTTCAGTATTAGAGGTGCTTTGTTTTTGTAGGTATTTGCTTAGCAAATTATTCAAAGCTGTAATAAATTCTTCTGGTGTCTCTTCGCCGTTTTTTAATTTAGAAACTTCTAGTTTAAAACTCTGACCAAATTTTGTATCACATGGTACACATATTACACATGGATCAGGTCGCCTAAATGGTAATTCTATACTTATCTCTTTATCATTCACCGCGATCGCAGCATCTACTCCGGTCATAGTAAAAAATATTACCGATAGTAAAATCGCAGTTAATCTAATCATGTATCCAATAATTTTCTTCATGGCTTAATGTTGTAAACAATAATAGGGTTTAGAGCAAATCGCTCATTTTAATCTGTAAAATCACAAATTTTTCTGTTAAGGTTAGATTTATATTTTTGTTTGAGATAGTCTTTTATCCAGCTACATCCATATTTTGATAAATCATCCAAATTCCTTTGGGATGGAGGTTTATTATTATCAATATTCCAAAGCCTAATTGTTCTATCGGTACTACCAGAAGCTATTAGTTTGCTATCGCGACTAAAATCAGCACTCAAAACTGTTTTGTCATGATGAAATTTAGGTTCAGGTTTTTCTTCTTCAAAGGTATCACCTTGACATATATCAATGTTATCAAGTTTCCAAATTTTAAGTGTTTTATCCTTACTTGTAGAAACCAATTGCTTACCATCTGAGTTAAAACTAATATGCATGATTCCCTGATTATGAGCTTGCCAGCAATATTTTTTAGTCTTATTTTTGATATTCCAAATGTGAATATTTCCATCAAAGCTAGCAGCAGCTAAAAGATTAGTATCTCCAGCAAAACTAACACTCACAAATGGATTTCTATGCTTGTCGAAAGTATAAAGGTTTTGACCATTGTCAATATTCCATAATTTTACAGTTCCATCTTCACTAGTTGATGCGAGTATTTTACTATCAGGAGTGAAACTAATATCTGTAGTAGCACGTGTATGTCCCGTTAATTCATTATGTAAAGTTCCATCAAGCTTGAAAATTTTTATCTTTTGATCTCCACCAGCAGCGAATAAATTTCCGTCAGGAGTAAATTTTACGTTATATGCTAAATAGGGGTCTTCAATATTTTCACCTTGAGCATTAATATCTCCTTTTATTAGCTTTTTATCTACTATATTCCAAAGGTTTATCATTCCATTTTCATCGATAGATGCCAAGATTTTGCCATCGTCATTAAAATCCAAACTCCAGACTTCCCCCTCATGTTTGCCTAAAATTTTATCTAAACTTCCATCAAGATTCCAAAGCTTTATAGTTTTGTCGTCGCTAGCAGAAGCGAATATTTTGCCATCAGGACTAAAAACTATACTATTGATATCATCTTGGTGAGCTTGTAAACGATTTTTTTCTCTTATCTCATTAATTATTTTCTGTAATTGATTTCTAGTTTCTATTCTAGTTTGTCCATTAATTAACCATGAGAATTTTCCAAGTGGCGATTTCAAGTCACTAGCAGCATTTAAACTTTCTTCTAGAGCTTCTAATTTATGAGAATCAAAAAGTAGTTCTGAACGTGCATTATGCAAATTGATTTCTTGAATTTTGGCTTCCAATTCTTGAAAAAGGATTAATCCAATAAATCCCAGCACAACCAAATTAATTCCGGCAACAAGATATAAACGGTGACGTACATCTCTACCTCTTTTCAAAACACTACCTCGCACAAATTCTTGCTCATCTTGATTGAACCAGTTGTCATCTGATTCTAATACTCCATTCAATAAACGTAGTCGAGGATTGTTATGCCATAGAAAACGTGAATGACGGCTGTTGTTATCCAATCGTTCTTTTTTCTTAAATTTATCTATAAATCGATTTAACTGGTAAAATTTAACATCAAACCAACCGAAAAAAGGCTCAAATAAATCTGTTAATTTTCGGGGTTGCTCTTGTTTTCTACGCTTCCACTCCATCGCTGCTGGAGTCAAACGTCTCTGTAACAACAAACTTTCCTGATATTGATTTTTCCATTCCAATATCTTATCCCAGCCATTCACTAAAGCATCGTGGGCAGGCTCTACATAAGATTCTCCATCAGAAGAAGTTCCTGTTACCAATAAACGAGCATCTGTAAAAGCTTTAATAATTTCCTTTACTTCTCGATTTTGAGACTCTGGATATTCTAATTCAGATTCTGGTACTCGCCGACGAGCTAATTCATCTCCACTCACTGCTACCATTCGCAACATCACATGACGAATTGTTTGCTCGGTGGCTTTTTTCTCGTTGATTAATTTCTC
>JBCCSG010000419.1:0-5883 GCA_039200565.1 Cyanobacteria bacterium P01_D01_bin.50
AAAAACAATCAGATAAAGTTTGTTTGAGAGCAGTTTCATCCAAATTTTCTCCCGCTACTTCAATACCGCTAAAACGTTGTGGTCTACCTTCTAAATGACGAGGTAAATTTAATTCCAAAAAACCTATTTGAGGTACACCCGCAACGAAATCACAGTAAATACTTCTACCATCATTAACATCAAAAATTGCCTTAGCACGAGTCACATTACCATAAGCACCGTGAGTTAATTCATACCAAAACTCTTCTAAAGAATATTCATCAATAACTTCAGTATCAGTTACAACTCTCCACAAATGTTTAGATGAATTAGTTTCTACTGGAAATCCTGGAATAATTTCATCAGCCCAAGCATGATATTCAGAATCTTTGAGATGCGGTGGTAATACAGCTACAGGATGGTAAGGTAAATTATTTAATATTGGTGATAAACTGCTCAAGTGCAAATAAAAACCCAGCTCGATATAAACCGCTTTCGCTTCGGGTATTTGCTTGAGTAAATCAACTTCTTGATTGTCACCAAAAACTTGTATTTGGGGAAAATCGGCTGCAATTCGGTTTTTATCTATAGAAACATTACCAGTACCAGGAGTAAAATAAATAATATCTTTATCTTCGACAGTTGTATCTTGGATTTGCTGATGAATCCAAGCGGTTTTTCCCGAACCCGCACAACCAGCTACAACGTTAATTAAAGGTACAGTCATTTTAGAATTTAGAATTTAGAATTTAGAATTTAGAATTTAAATCCCCATAAATAAATAATGGTGCTTTTACCATCAAGGAATAATTGGTCATAGACAGATGGAAATTTATCAACCCTAAGTATAAACCATATGTGAATGATAATCGTTTTCAAGTGATTTGGAAATCAGGTTAACGAAATTTTAAATAGTTTTTGCTGCATATTCATCCGCTGAATTTGTTCTAATTTCAGTAAACCGAAAAGTTTTACGATACGCAAAGCGTCACGCCTTCGGCGTATCTGCTCTTAATAGCGATTCAAAAAAAATCTACTTTGAATTTTAAACTGTATTTCATGATACGGTTCTCAAAAGTTTTCTTAGAACATTATCATAAATAAAACTGATATTTACCCCAAAAATAAGTAATGCAACTGCCTAAGAATCTTCTCAAGAAGGTAATAAATTAATCAGGACTTACGCAATTGTCACAAGACTCGGGATGGCGCGTGACACCAAGTCCGGTTAATTACTTACTTACGATATGACCTGATTGAAAAGATGACGGTTATTTGCAACATAATCTCTTACTTATTACTCATTACGAAGACCGTTACAGATATGATAACTGTTTAACCGGACATGATATGACACCAAAAGTCTTATCACTACGTTCAAAATTAATCAAAGTGTTTGAATAATTTTTCCCAGACAAGACCTTATAAAGCGTATCAAAATAAATATAGTACTTCTTATCGGCGAAGTGAATCCACCAATTTGGTTAGGACACAAGATAAAGTTCTTTTTTCCGTGTCAGTTAATTCGGTGAATAGCTGTCCGACTTCATTCCAGTGCGTATTTCTTTGTTTCAACACTTCTGCTTCAGTCTCTTGTGTAAAACGTATTATTGTTTTTCGACGATCGGTCGGATGTGGAGACCTCTCAACCTTACCTTCAGATTCAAGTGTGTCCACGAGACCAGTGACATTTTGAGCGGAACCTCCAACTACTTCACGGATATCGCTCATCGTCATGGATTCATTCTTCGCAAGTGCAGCCATAAGCTTCAATCGAGGTGCGCTCATCCCTGAAGGCAGTTTGCTCCCTACAAAAGCACGGTAGAGCGGTCCAAATTCTTCAAATTGTCCCACCAGTTCAATATCAAGCTTACCAATATTAGATGTCTTTTTAGCCATTTTACATATCCTATCTAACAAATAATTTTTATCAAGACCTTGACTTTTTAGTGTCTAAATTATATCATTTCATGAATTGATAATCAAGGACTGAAGTAAAATGCATGTTGTTGTTTTTGGTGCGACAGGATTGCTTGGCGGTAAAGTTGTCAATGAACTCCTCGATCAAGGAGATTCTGTCACTGCTGTTGTACGTGATTTTGAACGGGCAAAGCCTTTGGCTAATAAAGGTGTTGCGCTATTAAAAGGGGACTTAAAAGATATTGATAGTCTTCACAACGCGTTTCAAAATATGGAAAAGCCAATTGATGGGCTGGTTACAACTGCTTACGGATACAGCCGATCTAAACCTGGCGATACGCTTAAATCTGTTGACGATCAGGGCAATAAAAATTTGGTTGCGGCTGCAAAGGCGGCAAATGTTGGTCGTTTTGTTTTTACCAGTATCTTAACGGCTGACAAAGCCGTAAACGTACCGCATTTTTATCAAAAGTCCAAGACCGAAGAGGTTATTGAATGCTCCGGTTTGGACTGGGTTTCTCTCAGACCCGGAGGCTTTTTAGACACCCTCTTAACGTTGAATGAAAAAAGCATTAGAAAAGGAAAGCTGATGATGCCTGCAGATTTGGAAGCAAGAACCTCTGTCATCCTTTCCGACGATGTTGCCAAATATCTCGCAAAGGCTTTTCACTTACCCGATATATCAGGAGAGCGGATAGACCTTGGCATTTATCCCACAACCAATTTGATTGAACTTGCAGAGGCTCTTTCAGAGGTTTTAGGTCATCAAGTAAAAGCAAGCTCTCCTCCCAAATTTTTAACGAGCATGATGTTCCGTGTCATGGGATTGTTTAGTCCCTTTATGCAGGATAATATCAAGGCAATGGAATATGTTTCTTCAGGACAGTACGTTGCCGATTTAAAACGGCAAACCGAGCTGTTTGGCGAACCGCCAACACTTCAAGACTCATTACAGCGTTGGGCAGCTAAGCAATAGAAATTTGCAGTAGCTTCCATTTTTACCTTGTAATTATGTCGGTGCATCCTACCACAAGGTCGATCATAATCTTTAATATAGTGTGCACTGCTAAAAGAAAATTCTGTTACTAGTTTCCATTTGGGCATTATAAACTCACCTCCTAGACAATCAAACGGTAAATAACCATTGTATGCTATTCGTGAAATTTTCAGATAAAATCACTTTTGTCAATTAGTAATTATGCTTAAATATTGGTTGTAAATAAGGTAGTAAGTGAACTTTTGTGCTGAGCATCACCATACAATATTTTCGGTTCAAATGTTTTCTCCTCTTCCGTGAATAAGTTTTTGTTGTCTTTAGATTGAAATTTAACAAAAGTACACTAATTAAGGGCTTTTGTAGTATATATGTAATTTTTGTATTGCTTGCTTATCGATTTCATTCACGAGTATTGAATTTAAATTTACCAGGGATTCCCACTTCAAAAGTTACAAAAATAATTCCAGCTTGATTAGCTAGCTAACGGTGAAGTTAGGGAGAACCAAAAAAATATATTTCGGGTAAAACCGAGGACTGCTGGCGCTTGAGCATTGCAGGCTCAAGGGGCGGTTGGAGATTTGATTAATTTGAAGTTCCTTATGCCGCATATGGACTCAGTATATTAACGATTTCAGATTTAGATGAAGCGGTACAATCACTGCTGACAAGTTAAGCTTATTGTCATGAAGGTCAATAAGTAATGATACTTAAAATATTGCCAAAATCTGGGTAAAGAAACATGATTTTTAAGGATGCAACCGCTAAATTTTGAATGCATCATTTATTATTGCGCTGATAACTCAGTATAGATGTATGTTTAATACTTAATATTTAATTCAAACTTAAGGATAATTACGAATTGACAAATTTAATTGTATTTTTAATCGTCACGAATGCGGTACAATGATAATAGTTATAATTTTAACAGTATTTGAGCCTCATGGAAAAGCTGGAAGCCTTTGATGTCCTTGTCGTGGGTGCAGGTGCAGCAGGGATTGGCGTTGGTGTTGTCCTGAAAGATCTGGGGTTAGAAAACTTTGCCATCCTGGAACGACATCAGATTGGAGAATCCTTCCGGCGCTGGCCCGAGGAAATGCACTTTATCACCCCATCTTTTCCCAGTCATGGCTTTGGGCATCTCGACTTGAACGCGATCGCCCGCAAAACCTCTCCTGCCATTGCCTTTCGGCGAGAACATCTGACGGGCAAGCAATATGCTAAGTATTTAGAGAAGGTTGCAGATTCCTTTGGTCTCCTGGTTTATACAGGCGTTGAAGTTCAAAAAATTGAACCTTTACCGCAGTGCAGAGGATTCCTGGTTCATGTGCCTGATGGCATTCTCAAAACCAAATATCTGATTTGGGCTGCTGGGGAATTTCAATATCCCAACTTAACTCCTTTTCCAGGTGCAGATTTATGTTTACATAATTCTCAGGTTCAATCCTGGACTGATTTGAAAGGGGACGAATTTACGATTATCGGCGGCTATGAAAGTGGTATGGATGCTGCGTCCAAGTTAGTTGCATTAAACAAACGAGTCAAAGTTTTAGATCGCACTGGCATTTGGGCAAACCCTGACACTGATCCCAGTATTTCCTTGTCTCCCTATACCCTTGAGCGGATAGAGTTTTGCTACTATACTGGGCGGCTAGATTTGATTGGCAATGTCGCGATTGAAGAAGTGAAAGCCGTTCCTGGTGGCTATGCTATTTATAGCGAATACAACAAGTGGCTCTCACCCACTAAACCCATTCTCTGTACGGGATTTGAGGGCAGTTTGAAACAAATTGCCCATTTGTTTAACTGGTCTGAAGGCTATGCCGGATTAACTGAAGAGGACGAATCTACAATCACCCCTGGATTATTTGTAGTTGGGCCTTCTGTACGGCACAGCAACCTCATTTTCTGCTTTATCTATAAGTTTCGCCAGCGTTTTGCTGTTGTTGCAAATGCGATCGCCCAACGTCTCGGCATTGACCCCACACCTCTTGAGGTTTACCGACAGGAAGGGATGTTTCTTGACGACCTCTCCTGCTGCGACAATGACTGTCTGTGCTAAAACTACCCATTCCCCCATGTCCCACTCCACTGCCTCCACTCAAAGCACAATTGTTGTTATTGGAAAAGAGAATACCGGCAAATCTCAATTGATTGCCTCTCTAACCCATCGCATACCCTACAGCAGCAATTTTCGTGGCTCTACAGTGACCTGTGAGCACTACATGGGAGACGGTACGGTGTTTATCGATACACCTGGAATTTTGTATCGTTCTGATACGACAACCACTCGATCCGCATTAGAACAATTACAGAAGGGTGACAGGATCTTGTTGGTGGTGAAAGCAACTCATGCTGATGAGGATCTGGCGGATTTACTGCCCCTGGTGGACGGCAAACAGGGTATTGTGGTAATGACATTTTGGGATAAGGTGTTGCCATCTGAGTTGACCCAACAGGTTATTCGCCGCTGGCAACAGGCAACCAATCTCGCGTTGATGACCGTTGATGCTCGAAACTTGAGTGCAATTCAACGCCAGGAAATTAAAACTGCGATTGAGCAGCCCACTGCATTTTCTACTCAATCGCAGCCGATGACCTTGGGATGGCGGATTGAGCCACATCCAACGTTGCTGGAGCATCCCCGTTTAGGTTGGCTGTTGGCAATCGTCCTGCTGCTGATACCTGCCGTCCTTGCTGTCTGGTTTGCCAATACGTTTGCAGCGATTGTTGATCCACTCATACAGGGATTGGTCAACCCAACTGTAGAAGCCCTCTCTGGCTTACCATCTCTATCCAAGGAAATTTTGATTGGACGCTATGGCTTGGTAACAATGGGACCGTTGCTGTTTGTCTGGGCAGTGCCGACGGTCATTCTTTATGCTCTATTTCTGGGTACTTACAAAGCCAGTGGTTTAGTCGAACGAATTACCATTGCTTTGCATCCGTTGTTACGTCCCTTCGGCTTATCGGGACGAGATTTGGTGCGC
>JBCCSG010000420.1:0-5875 GCA_039200565.1 Cyanobacteria bacterium P01_D01_bin.50
ACCAGTTTGTAGTGATTTGAGACTAGCGCCTAGTCCCTAGTTAGGCTTGTCTCGATATCAGTTTCTAGCCATTTGGGATACTCGAATCCTCCCCATCTCCCCACCTCCCCACCTCCCCAACTCCCCATCTCCCCCCCCCTTGTCTAAATTCTTCACATTGCGTCACAATAGTAAAAATCCTGTGATTTATTTTAACAATGGCGCAAGCGCAGCTTTCTCAACAACTACCTACCCAATCCCTCGCACAGAAACGAGGGTACGACTACGATTTGGTAATTGTCGGCGGCGGAATTATAGGCTTAACTTTAGCTGCTGCATTAAATGATTCGGGATTAAGAATACTTTTAATTGAGGCAAGAGTACAATCTGCATCAGTAGCCAAAGGACAAGCCTATGCAATACATATGCTGTCGGCATTGATTTATCAAGGAATTGGAATTTGGGATAAAATATTTCCCCAAATTGAAACTTACAATCGCGTTCGTCTTTCCGATGCCGATTATCCAGGTGTAGTAGAATTTAATACTTCGGATATTGGCAGTCAAGATTTAGGTTATGTTGCCGAACACCAAGCCTTGCTGTATCCTTTGCAAGAGTTTGTCAAAAACAGTCCCAATATCACTTTTTTATGTCCTGCAGAAGTTATAAGTACTGAGTACCTCCAAGATATAGCGACAGTAGAGATTAAAGTCGCAGGAGAGACACGTACAATTCGCAGTCATTTAATAGTTGCTGCTGACGGAGGTAAATCGCGTATTCGTCAAGCTGCTGGGATTAAAACCAGGGGTTGGAAATATTGGCAGTCTTGTATTGTAGCATTTGTGAAGCCAGAAAAACCTCATAACAATACAGCTTACGAAAAGTTTCAATCTAGCGGACCATTTGCAATTTTACCGCTACCCCGAAACCGCTGTCGGATTGTTTGGACTGCACCTCATGAAGAAGCAAAAGCCTTGTGTGCTTTAGATGACGAGCAATTTTTGACACAATTGCAAAAACGCTTCGGCGAACAAATGGGTAAATTGGAATTACTAGGCGATCGCTTCATTTTTCAAGTACAGTTAATGCAAAGCGATCGTTACGTCTTGCATAGACTCGCATTAGTCGGTGATGCAGCACACAAGTGTCATCCCGTAGGTGGACAAGGTTTAAATTTAGGCATTCGCGATGCAGCAGCTTTAGCTCAAGTAATTAAAGAAGCCCATTCTGCCGGTAAAGATATTGGAAATATTAAGGTACTCAAAACCTACGAAGGTTGGCGCAAGGCAGAAAACCTAGCAATTTTGGGTTTTACAGATTTATTAGATAGAGTCTTTTCCAATAAATTCTTACCTTTAGTCATAGCAAGGCGCTTTGGTTTATGGATCATGCAGCGCGTATCTTTCATCAGAATATTTAATCTCAAGTTAATGATTGGCTTAAAAGGTAGAACCCCGGAGTTGGCGCGAGGAGATTAATTAAGACAAGGAGACAAGGAGTTGTGAATGAATGTTCACTACTCACTACTCACCACTCACTACTCACTACTCACCACTCACTACTCACTACTCACCACTCACTACTCACTACTCACCACTCACCACTCACCACTCACTACTCACTACTCACCACTCACCACTCACCACTCACTACTCACTACTCACTACTCACTACTCACTACTCACCACTCACTACTCACTACTCACTACTCACCACTCACTACTCACTAATCCATGCCTTTTTTGAAAAAAATCTCAGAAAAAATTCAAAAATGATAAATAAGATAGGTTAATTTGACCACCAGTGATGGTAAAGTGCAAGATATTCTTGTGAAATTCTCAGCGGGTATCAATGCTGAAGAAGCTACAGAAAAAACAAATTTCTCTGATTGCTGGCGCAGGAATCTGTGCCTTCCTGGTTGGAGCTATGGTTTCAGCACCTCAAATTGGTAAAAATTTGGGGCAGCTATTTAATGGTAATGGTGAATCTGAGCGTATAAATGAGGCTAATATAGCCAAATCTGTTGTTTTACCTTTGGTGAATCAACCCCCGGAAACACGTATTGCAAAATTGACCGAAATTGCCAAGGGTTCAACTTCAATTGAACAATATCGGGCTCGTTATCTTTTAGCCAATGATTTACTAAAGAATGACCAAGCAAAGGAAGCACTAGAGTTACTTAATGGTCTTGAAAGAGATTATAAAGCTTTAGCGCCTTATGTTTTATTACAACAGGCTCGTGCATACGGCATCCTGGGTGAAAATGGCAAAGCTTCCGATAAAAGGCAGGCTGTTGTTAAACAATATTCCGAACAACCAGTTGCTGCTAAAGCTTTGTATTTAATTGGAGTCGAGGAATATCAAGATCGGGCGATCGCTAATTTTCCTTCTCATCCCCTAACATGGGAGATTATTAGAGGACGCTTAGCAAAAAATCCTGATCAACCACAATTGCAGTTAATTCTCGCAAAATATGCTTTTGAGCAACCGGGAATTGTTCCGGTGTTAAATCGGCTAATTAACGAACCAACCCTTACACCAGAGGATTGGGAAGTAATTGGTAATGCCTATTGGGAAAGTAAAGAATTTGGCAAAGCAGCTACCGCTTACGAAAAAGCGAATCCTACTGCAAAAAATCTCTACCGCAGTGGTAGAGGATTGCAAATTAGTCGGGAAAGAGAGAGAGCTCGAGCCATTTTTCAACAAATTCGTAACGAGTTTCCTGAGGCAAGGGAAACTGGTAAGGCACTTTTACGTTTGGCAGAATTAACTAGAAGCGGTACCGAAAGTTTACCTTTTCTCGACCAAGTAATCGCGAAATTCCCAGAATTTGCTGGAAAAGCACTGATTCGTAAATCTAAGATTCTGCAATCCCAAAGAAATAATTCAGGTGCCAGGGAAGCTTTAAGGTTACTGATTACTGAGTTTGC
The DNA here is from genome assembly GCA_039200565.1 of Cyanobacteria bacterium P01_D01_bin.50. Lineage (GTDB taxonomy): Bacteria > Cyanobacteriota > Cyanobacteriia > Cyanobacteriales > Nostocaceae > Rivularia. Next base: position 2,910 of record JBCCSG010000420.1, read on the forward strand.
TAACACCGAAGAAGCCGCAGAATACCGTTGGAAGGTAGCGCAGCAAAAAGCGAAAGCTAAAGATTATCAAGCTGCATGGGAATGGGCAGGACCTATTCCTGTAAATAATCCTACCAGTATTTTGGCTCCCAGAGCCGGTTTTTGGGTCGGCAAATGGGTGACTAAACTTGGTAAAGAAGCTGAAGCAAGACAAGCTTATGAGTATGTTGTTGGTCACTTTCCATACTCTTACTATGCATGGCGTTCCGCTGCAACTTTAGGCTTTGATGTTGGTAATTTTAATACCGTACGTGACATGAGTCCGGAAATTAAAGATCGGGTGCGTCCCTTACCACCCGCCGGTTCCAACACTTTCAAAGAGTTGTATTTATTAGGACAAGAAAGAGACGCTTGGCTGCAATGGGAAACTGAATTTCAAAACAAGGCACAGCCAACGGTAGCAGAGCAGTTTACCGAGGGTTTGATGCAGTTGGCTAGGGGAAATTATGTCGGTGGAATTTCCATAGTGGCGAAACTAGAAGATAGGGAACAACCGGAAGAAAGAGCTCAATATCAAGAATTAAGCCAAAAAAATATGTATTGGCAGGCTCGTTATCCATTCCCCTACTTTGACCTAATTAACAAGTGGTCTAAAGAACGTCAACTTAATCCTTTCCTAGTAGTTTCCCTGATACGTCAAGAGTCAAGATTTCAAGAAAAAATAAGATCTATTGCCAATGCTGTAGGTTTGATGCAAGTACTACCAACTACGGCGGAATGGATTGCACCGCAAATCAACGTCGATTATAGCACCACCGATTTAGAAGATCCTGAAGACAATGTCATGTACGGTACGTGGTATTTAGACAGCACCCACAAGCAGTACGAAAATAATTCATTGTTAGCGATCGCCAGTTACAATGCAGGGCCAGGAAATGTTTCTAAATGGTTGAAAACCCTACCAACAGGAGATCCAGACGAGTTCGTCGAAATCATTCCCTTTCCTGAAACCAAAAATTATGTCCGTCAAGTACTCGGTAACTATTGGAATTATCTACGGATTTACAATCCCCAGACATCTCAATTAGTAGCCCAATACTTTGCAAAACAATCCCAGTTTCCTCAAAAACCAGAGGAAAAGCCAGCCCAAACCAGCAACGAATAAGGTTAAAGGTGAAGAAGAAAGAATCAAGATTCACAATTTCTTCACGGGTACCCATAAGAATTTTTTTAGAAGAAATAAATTCTTATGGGAACCCTTCACGTTTTCACACGCGGCGTAGGGTGTGGCGGGTGCGCCATTCATCCTACGCTTAATGAAAATTTTTACATTAAGTGATAATACTTAAGCTTAATCCTCGGTTTTAGTATAAATTTTAGTAATAACTTATACTTGATAACCAAACAGAGGGTTTTTGTGTGACGGAACTTTTTTTATTAGTGGTATTTAAAGTTATTTGGCAAGATTTGGTAAAAGATGTAGGCTATGATTCAAGGAAGCATAATTGGCAAGCTATTGGAATAGTTATTGATGAAATTAGGAAGAATAAACAAGTTAACCAAGATTTAGCTATTGCACTGAAAAAGTGTTTCTATTCTTCAGAAAATACTATTGCACAGAAATGTCGAGAAGAATTAATTCAAAAATCTACTTTTACCCAGTATCGTGGAGCAAAAATTTATAAACCTCCACAAAATGACAAAGATATTAGAATTCTAGAAAATAAAATCAAATTCATAGAAAAGCAACTCAAAAAAATTGAAGGAAAAAAATTATTTGATCGATCGGTTTTTAGCCCCGAGCAACTTGAAGAGCTACTAAAGCAACTATCTCAATCTTCTCCAGAAAGCCAAGATAATATAAATCAGCTATTTGAATTAGCAGAAAAAGATTGCGATATCAATATTTACAAAACTACACTCAGAGATCAAAAAAACGGATTGCGTAAACAAATATTTAACAGTTTTTTAACAGAAATTGAACCTCACAAACAACTGAATCGTATCTTTAATGCTAGGACACATTTGATATTAGATCGGGTACGTAATAAATCTTAGATAAATACATATAGGAATCCCATCGGCTTTTACAACACCAAATAGAAAGCTTAAATAAAACCTCTGTGTTCCTTTGCGTTAACCTTAGCGAACCTTTGCGTTAAAAAAATATAAAGTGTAAAAAGGTATCGGGCTAAAACAAATCCCGCGAATTCATTACCTATAAAAATTTCTTCCCCCTCTCTCCCCCCTCTCACTCCTGCCGATAATCTTCTAGCAAGACAGGAATAACTTTGTAACAAGGTAATCTTGTAACTACATAGATAAATGTTGATTATATATGAAAATACATAGCTAGTTAGCTACTATTAAATGAAGTTTATAGTTTTACTTTGTACGACACTCGCAGGAATAACTTTAGTAAATATTACTGGTTGTTCGGTAGATTCGACATCAGCGATAAAAGAGCGAGAAAATTACAACTCTGTAGATTTAAGTCAACTTCCTCAAGGCATATCTTTAACAGGAAATAATCCAAAAGAAATTGCAATTGCAGCTTTCCCCCCACCTGAGGAAGAGCCTCAAGAAGGAAATTTCAAGAGGGATGTAACAGTAGACGAAGTTGAATCTAGCTTCACAACTGTCATAGTAACCGAAACAGGTCTTTTAGATGATTCTGTAAATGGAATTCGTCATCGTCTAGATTTTGAATCATCTGGTGATGATGGTAAATTATGGAAAATGGTTTGGGTTGGCAAGCAGTATAAGTGTTATCTAGGTAGAGGCTCCCAGGATTTCACTAAAAAACTTTGTTCCTAAAGAATTGTAAAAAATTGTCATAGGTAATAGGTAAGAAACAATACATAACTAAATAAATACCGAATGCCGTCACGCACCAATTAATTTCAAGAAACACGAGTCAAAACTCTTGGAAAAAACAGTATTTGTAGGGTGTGTGACGGCATTGAAAAATTGATTACATAATTTAA
>JBCCSG010000421.1:0-5825 GCA_039200565.1 Cyanobacteria bacterium P01_D01_bin.50
AACAGGAGAGCCAGGAAAGCCTCCCGAACAAACAACTGCCCAAATCTACTGGCTTCAACAAACTTCGGATGGTACTGGATTTGAAGTAGTTCCTCAAAATATTCAAGTTCAAGCAGACGTTAATGAACCTTCAGAATTTCTGAAAGCTGCTTTTGAACGTTTATTAGAAGGGCCAACTGAAGGCACTGGTTCATCTACGATACCTCCAGGAACCAAATTACTGGGTATACAAGCCAAAGGAGACGAAATTCGAGTTAATCTATCAGAAGATTTCCAATCAGGTGGCGGTAGCGCTTCTATGATTGGGCGCGTAGGACAAATTGTCTACACGGCTACAGCTTTGCAACCCAATAGTAAAGTGTACCTGGAATTGAACGGCAAAAAAATTGAAGTTCTTGGTGGTGAAGGCTTAGAGTTGCAACAGCCACTAACTCGCGATAATTACAAGAAAAACTTTGAGCTTTAATTTTCTGAGCTACTAAGTCTCACACATACCGTAAAATCGTGTCCGACACCAGCGATTTAATAAAAATATACTAATGGGTGCCGCGCATTCGTGGTAAATAAGCGTTGTAATCGCTTATTTTAGCTGACAGCGCGGTATTTTTTCGATAAATTACTTAGGGAGATAATATTTATAATATAAAGTCCACTTAATTACTTACTATAGGTTGACTAGCAAAAAATTATTTTTACCTATTACCTATTAACAGGCCTCACAGTTTGGGGTAGTTTAACCCCCGTACCGCCAATCGTTGGTTTCGTCGAGACTCTTGGTAGGGGGTTTAACAACAGCCACAAAAAACTTAAACAATATTATACTTTATTCAACAAAATAGAAGGTAATATGGGGTAGTAGTTCAAGTTTATTTGTGGTGTCCAAGCTGACGATTAAACAAGCAGCAGACCTGCTCGGAGTGACTCCCAAAACCTTGCGGGAATGGGAGCGAACTGGTCAAATCAAGTCGGAGCGAACGGCTGGAGGTCATCGACGTTATGAAGTCAGTAGTTTGCTGGGCAATAAAAATGCATCGACACTAACTGTGGCATATGCACGGGTCAGCAGTAACGACCAAAAGGAGGATTTGCAACGTCAAAAAATAGTTTTAGAAGCTTATTGTGCTAAACATGGTTGGAGTTATGAAATTATCAGCGACTTGGGAAGTGGACTAAATTATCGTAAAAAAGGATTAATTAGACTAATAAAATTAATTACAACATATCAAGTAGAGCGATTAGTTTTATGTCATAAAGATAGATTACTAAGGTTTGGTTCGGAGCTAATATTCAGCCTATGTGAACAATTTGGATGTGAAGTAATTATTATTAATCGTTCAGAAGATTCATCATTTGAGGAAGATTTAGCCGCAGATGTAATTGAAATTATTACAGTATTTAGTGCCAGATTATATGGTAGCCGTAGTCATAAAAATAAGCAAATTGTTGAGCAATTAAGAGAAGTAGCAGATTCATTAAAATGATTAGTGTAACTTACCAAACCCTAGTTCCGGCATCATTGATTATCTTTTGTGAAGAGATGGGGAAATTGTTTGGAAAAGTAGAGCGAAATCTTTATATTGCATTATCTAGAAGTGAAAAAATAAATACTCTAAAATCTTCATATCAAAAAAGATACGGTATAAATGCACGACAGTTTAATAGTGTTTACGCTTCAATAAAAGGTAAAATAGCTTCATCAAAAGAATGTTTAAGGAGACATATAAAAGAATTACAATTATCGATAAAAGGTTTAAATAAGTCAATTATAGGCAAAAGGAACAAATTAAAAAAGCTTTATCCATGCTGTGGAATTAACGGTCATAAGACTCTAAAAAAACAGTTAAGATGGGAAATTCATCAAAAACAACGACGTTTATCTCTAAAAAAGCACAAACTTGATTTATTAAAAACAAAAACATCAGGGATAATTTTTGGTTCTCGTAAACTATTTCAAGCACAGCATAATAAAGATGCAAATGGCTATGATAACCATTCAGAATGGTTAGATGATTGGCAGCAAAAACGTAATTCTCAATTCATGCTTATTGGTTCATCAGATGAAACAGCAGGCTGTCAAAATTGTCAGTTATCCACTGATGGAAATATTAAAATCCGCGTGCCACAAGCTTTATTTAATCAATTTGATAAGTACGTTTTTGCTTCTAGAATTCAATTTAATTATGGGCATCAAGATATAGAATACGCACTTCTTCATGGTAGTGCCTTAACTTGGAGATTTGTTAAAAAAGATAACGGTAAATGGTATGCTTTTGTTACGGTCAAACGCCCCGAAGTTCCGATTCAATCGCGTTTTTCTAATGGAATGATAGGTATAGATTTGAATCCGTCGGTAATCGGTTGGGCATATTCTGATAAACAGGGAAACCTCAAAGCACGGGGTCAAATAAAAATTAATCTACGCGACCGTTCTTCTCATCAAGTAAAAGCAACTCTGGGAGAAAACATAGCTCATATCGTCAAATTAGCCTATCAAGGTAAATGTCCAATTACTGTTGAGAAACTTGATTTTTCTGTCAAGCGCGCATCAATGAGAGAAAGTGGTGTACGATATTCAAGAATGCTTTCAAGTTTCGCATATTCTCAATTTTTATCAATGCTTGAATCTAGAGCATCTACATGGGGTATTCAAGTTATAAAAGTTAATCCTGCTTACTCATCATTAATTGGATTAACAAAGTTTTTAAAGCTTTACGGACTATCATCAGATACTGCTGCTGCACTGGTTTTAGCACGTAGAGCTTTGTATAAAAGTGAGCGTCCCCCAGCCAGATACGCCCGATTTCTGCCAGAGGATAGACATCGGCACGCCTGGAGTTACTGGAGGATGCTACATCGGAAACTATCAAGTTTTAAACGACATAGTTTCTACACAGGCGTGGCTAACAGCCGGGGTGAGGTCAACCTCTATGATGAGGGTAAAACCAGGTCATATGGGAAGCCGTCAGGCGCTTCATCAGGGAGGCGAGATTCCTTCCCGCAAGTAGGTAGCACTGCTCGACCTGCGTCTTGAAGTCGGTGTAGCCTTGTTTAACAAGGTTTAATTTTGTTCAAGTTTAAAGGAGCGGTAATGGGATTTCAATCAGCTCGCTGCTTGCGGCGAATGACCATTTTAAAATCCCCTTATCAATTGATAATTCTTTCCCAAGCAATCATTTTTCATTCAAAAACCGAAAACTACGTGCTTGTTGTTCCAACCGAGTAGCAAGGCGATCGCAAACTTGGTTACACAACTCAAAAATCATGTGGTCTTCTACTCGGTAGTATGCACAAGTTCCCTCACTGCGGCGGCTGAGAATTCCCGCTTGCCACATGACCTTAAGGTGTTTTGACACATTAGCCTGAGAAGTATGGGTTGCCTCTACCAATTCTTGCACGCATTTTTCTTCATCTCTGAGCAGGTGCAACAACCGTAGACGCATCGGTTCACTCAACAGACTGAAGTATTCAGCTACTTGTTGCACCACTTCCGAGGGTACAGGCAAAGTTTGTTTCATCAGAATTAACCGCCGTGAAGGTCGCTAACTTTTTTTAACAATGACACATTTGTTATATAGATTAATACTTAATCGGGGTTAATTCGCATCAAAGCTTGGCCATATTCTACGGGTGACCCGTTTTCTACCAAAATTTCCATGACTTGACCCGATAATTCCGCCTCGATTTCGTTCATTAATTTCATGGCTTCAATTATACATATCGTATCCCCTTTACGAATGCGATCGCCAACCTCCACAAACGGAGATTCTCCCGGTGCAGGGGCGCGGTAAAAGGTTCCTACCATTGGGGAATAATTTTCTACTAGCTTTGAATCCTTAGCACTAGAACTAGTTTGTGTTCCTCCATTTCCACTATCTGAAGCATCACGATTAACGTTTTCTGTAGTTGATGAAATATCTGGGCTGGCAAGACTAACTGGTGTAGATGGTAGCGTAACTGCTCCTGAACTCACTTGATTAACAAAATGAACACCCCTACGTACCGTTAATTCAAAATTTTCACTTTTAAGATTTACTTCTGAAATATCTGTTTGTGCAATAGTCGCTAAAAGTTGGCGAATTTCGTTGAAGTCTAATGACACAGCTTAAATATCCTCATGGAATCAGTTTATAGATAATCAGTCGATATATGAGAATTTCTTAAAACGGTAGGGATAAATATCCCCCCGTAGTAAGATGACAGGCGTAACCAATGAAGAAAACTTCAGTTGCAGTTATTCCCTACCTGAATATTTATCATCACGGGTATCGATACGAATACGTTCTCCTTGAGAAATGAACAAGGGCACCATAATAGTTGCCCCAGTTTCCAGCTTCGCAGGTTTACTACCACCTGTTGCAGTATCACCTTTGACACCCGGATCTGTTTCTACAACTTCAAGTACGACAGTGTTGGGCAATTCTACCTCTAATACTTGGTCATTCCAACGAATAACATTAACTTCCATACCTTCATTGAGATATTTAACGCGATCGCCAATTTGCTGGGAAGTTAAACGGCTTTCTTCATAAGATTCCATATCCATAAAGACGAAATCATCACCTTCTTTATAGGTATGCTGCATTGTACTTTTTTCTAAAGTAGCTTGAGGTACCGTTTCTCCAGCCCGGAAGGTTCTTTCTACAGTATTACCAGTGGTAACACTTTTAAGTTTTGTCCGAACAAAGGCAGAACCTTTACCTGGCTTAACATGGAGGAATTCTACCACTCGCCATACTGAACCATCCAATACAATCGAGACACCAGTACGAAAGTCGTTACTCGAAATCATGAAATTTTCTATATGATGGGAAGACAATCGGCATTTATTGTACCCCCCCATAGCAAAAAATAAGATAATTCCTAATTCGTAATTAGTAATTCGTAATTGGGCATTGGTAAATATTGTCTTCCCCTTCCCCCTATCTCCCTTACTGCTTCGCTGCCAAAGCGATTGCATGGGGCAAAATCCGATGCTCTTGAATTTGAATCCTGGCCTGGAGTGTATCGGGATTATCGTCAGGTAGTACCGGTACTGCTGCTTGCATGAGAATTTTACCGCTATCCATTTCCTCCGAAACCAGATGTACCGTGCAGCCAGTTATTTTAACTTGAGCCTCTATTGCTTGTTCCACCGCACGCACTCCCTTAAAGCTGGGTAATAAGCTAGGATGAATATTGATTATTTTATTGGGAAATTCATCGATTAATACCCTTGTTACCAATCGCATCCAGCCAGCCATAATTACCCATTCCACATCTTTGGAGTGCAAAGTTTGTACAATTTGCTTATCTAGCTCTTCTCGGTGCTTGTAGTCGCGATGATTAATGAGTAGCGAAGGAATATTCAATTTTTCTGCACGTACTGCGGCATAAGCATCCGCGTTATTGTAAATTAAAACTTGAATTTGAGCGTTTAGTTGTCCGTTTTGAATCTCTTGGGCAATTGCTTCAAAATTGCTACCATTACCAGAAGCCATAATTCCCAATTTTAAGGGCTTGCTTGATGTCTTTAGTTGTATATGTGTATTAGGAGATACCAAACTTGGAGAGACAGAATTCATAATTATAGAAAAGTTATAATGGTAATGGGTAAAATATTAATTCTTTTCTTCCCTTTCACCCAATTTCCCATCCTCAATTTTCTAATTCAAAGATTTAAATAGAAGCAAAAAGGAAGAACCGAAGTTGGCTGGAATGGGAGCATCTCTACAGGTGTAAAATATATTTTTTCATTGCGATCGGTCCGGTGATGGAGCGAAGCATTCGGCGAAGCTGCGGCTCATCGTAGTACCTAAATTTTGCCATTGTTTCATTCCGCTGCGCTA